>DASXCK010000118.1:0-19188 GCA_036491235.1 Xanthobacteraceae bacterium
GTCGAGGCGCTGCATCAGGAACGGCACCCAGGCGAGGCCGCTCTCGACCCAGATCGATTTGAGCTTGGGGAAGCGCTCCGGAATGCCGTTGAGGATCCAGTTGGTCATGTGGATCAGGTTGCACCACACGAAGCCGAGCGCATGCATGCCGACGAAGCGGTTGATGGTCGCGAGCGAGGGATCGTTCCAGTGATAGCCGGCGTGGAACGCGACCGGCTTGCCAGTCTCCTGGATCATTGCATAGAGCCGCATGTAGTCGTTGTGGTGCACCGGCTTGTAGCGGGTCGACGGGATGCAGAAGCCGATGACGCCCTTAGCGTCGGCGAAGTCGCGCACGCAGCGCTCGGCCTCGACCGGCGTGTTGAACGGCAGGTAGGCGAGCGTCTTGATGCGGTCGTCGGCCGAGAGCACGTTCTCGATCAGCCAGTTGTTGTAGGCGCGGGCGAGCCACACCTCCATCTCGGGCTGCGGATGCATGCCGAGGAAGAGCATGGGCGTCGGAAACACCACCATGTAGTCGATCGCGAGCGCCTCCATGGCGCGGCGCGTCAGCGTCACGTCGCGGTGCACATCGGTCTCGGCCACCTGCTCGCGCTGGCCATCCTGATGCGGAATGCGACCGCCCACGCTCTGGTAGCGCAGCGCGAGGTCGCCGTTGAGCCCATAGGGCGGCGCGCCGACGCGATCGTTCATGAAGTGCATCGCCTGCTCTCGGATCACCGGATCCTCGATGAAGTGGATGATCTCCTTCCACGAGATGGTCTCGACGTGATGGGCGTCGATATCGCAGATCAGAACATCCTGGAAATTGCGCCGGCGCGCGTCGCGCTTGGCATGCGCAAGAATCTCGCGCGTGTCGGCAAAGACGCTCACCTCCTGCGGCGACACGAGGTGCGGAACGGAGGCCGTCGGTGCGTTCATGACTTTCCTCCACTTAAGGGCGCATGATCTTGTCCGAAAACCGGTGGCTACTTTTCGGGATCATGCGCTAGCCATCGATTGGTTCATCGGGCCGGCGCCGATACCACAGCGCGAGCTCCATAGGCCCGAGCTTGAGCGCGCGCAGGATCTCGGAGACCGCGGACAGGACCTCGGTGGCGGTGAGCGGATCGGCCTGCTCGCGGATGATCGGCACGAAGGTACGCTCCTCGACGTCGGCCTTCATGTAGTAGAGGCGGATCGCGGCGGTGAGGAGCTGGGCGACCGCCTCGTCGGAGACGCGCGCGGCCTTGCCGTCGCGCGCGAGCTCGCGCGCCGCCGCGTGCAGATCGGCCGCGTAGCGGTCGATCCAGGCAAACTCATCATTCGCGCGTGCCGGATCAGAGGACGACATAGACCTGTCCGTCGGCGATCTCGAGCTTCGCCTTGCGCAAGTGGGTCCGCGAATTGGAGGGATGCTTGCCCGTCTTGAGGTTGAACTCCCAGCCGTGCCACGGGCACACGATGTGCTTTTCCTCATCGTTGTATTGCAGCATGCGGGTCTGGCCGTCCGCGTCGACCGGCTCCTCGACCTTGCTGTAGATGCGGCCCTGGCAGACCGGGCCCTGCAGATGGGCACACTGGTTGTGCCAGGCGACAAGCTCGCCGCCGATCTTGAACACACCGATCTCGGTGCCGTCGCAGGAAACGACCTTGCGACCACCTTCCTCAAACTCGTCGAGGCGTCCTACGACGTATGACTTCATCGTTTGGCGTTCCCTGCGAGAATTCTTCTGGTTGCTCGGAATCTATCGGAGCCGGTGGCACAAGGACAGGGCAATTTGGCGCGGTTGACCGTACGGAATGCAGGTTGATCATGGGCGGACGGTCAGTAGAGTCGATCCTCAAGGAATAAATCCGACGCGGGGGAACGCCATGCGCGCGACACGACGATCCGTTTCGGCTTCGCTACTGGGCGCGCTTTCGCTGTTGCTGCCGCGGGCTGCTCGCGCCGCAGACTGGCCGACCCGGCCGGTCCGCATCATCGTCCCGTTCGGCGCATCGGGCGTCACCGACATCGTAACCCGCATCGTGTTCGACAAGGTCGGGCAGCAGCTCGGCCAGCAGATGATCGTCGACAATCGACCCGGCGCCGGCGGCACCATCGCGGTCGACATCGCGGTGCATGCGGCGCGGGACGGCTACACCTTCATCATGGCGGATCCGTCCGGCTCGTTGCCCGCCAACATCACGCTCTATCACGCGCTCAAATACGACCCGCGCAAGGATCTGGTGGCGGTCGCCGGCCTCGGGACGACCGGCGCCGCGGTGGCAGTTCCGGCCTCCTCGCCGGCCAAGACGCTCAAGGATCTGGTCGAGCTCGGCAAGCAGAAGCCGGGCGAGCTGACCTATGTGTCGGTCGGCGCCGGCACGCCCGGCCACCTGAACGCCGAACTGTTTTGCCGACTGGTCGGCATCAAGGCGGTGCACGTTCCCTATCGCGCCATGTCGCAGGCGGTGACCGATATGGTCTCGGGCCGCGTCTCGTTCTGGATCGTACCGATCCCCGGCCTGCTGCAGCACATGCGCGCCGGCGAGGTGCGCGCGCTCGCGGTTGCGGGCAATACGCGCTCGCGCGACCTGCCCGGCATTCCGACGGTGGAGGAAGCCGGCTTCGGGCACTACGATGCGTCGACCACCTATGCGCTGTTCGCGCCGACCGGGACGCCGAAGGAGGTCCTCGACAAGATGTACGGCGAGATCAAGAAGGCGCTCGCGTCCGAGGCCGTGCAGCAGAAGCTGCTTGCCGCCGGCGTCGAGCCGAAGATCGGGTCACCCGATGAGGTCAAGAAGCTGCTCGACGACGCTACGCCGCAATGGGCGGAGGTGATCAAGAGCGCTGGCATCAAGGTCGAGGGACGATGAATCGGGTTGAACAAACTGACGTCCGGCGGCATTCCATGCCTGCGGCAAGCCGACGCGATTGCCGCCGCGCATCCGCAAGCTGCACAATTCCGTCTTGCGGCCGGCAACGATCTTAACTATTCGGCATGCAACGGGTTGTAATCATTGGGGGGTCGGGACGGACGACGAGCCGAACCATGACCGCAGCAACGCACCAGGGTGAAGTCTACATCGTCGACGACGATCCGGCGGTACGCACCGTTTTGTCGGCGGTATTTACGCGTGCCGGGTACCTCGTCACCTGTTTTGCGGACGGCGCCGCCCTGGTCGCGGGCGCGCGGGCCGGCACGCCGGTATGCATCATCCTCGACGTGCACATCCCGGGCAAATCCGGCCTCGACATCCTCAAGCAGCTCAACGCGCAGGACTACCCCGTCCCCATCTTCATGATGTCGGGTCAGGGCGACATCGCGATGGCGGTCGACGCGATTAGGAACGGCGCGCTCGACTTCATCGAGAAGCCGTTCCGCGGCAACGACGTGATCGAGCGGGTCGAGGCTGCGATCGAGGCGCGCGCGCAACAGGAATCCGGCAACGGGGCGCGCGAGGCGCGGCGGTTCTATTTCCCCGGGCGCGAGCCGCTCAGCCGGCGCGAGCAGGATGTGCTCGGCGAGATCGTCAACGGCGCCTCCAACAAGGAGGCCGGCCGCCGGCTCGGCATCAGCCCGCGCACCATCGAGGTGCATCGCGCCCACGTGATGCAGAAGATCGGCGCGCGCAACGCCGCCGACCTGATCCGCATCGTGATGAGCGAAGGCCGCAGCCAGGCGTAGTCCAGCCACCGCCGCCATCGTCCGCGCAAGCGGACGATCCGGTACGCCGGGGCTTCTCCATAGGGCACTGCCGATGTCCCCTCTCGTGTTCGCGAATACTGGATTGCCCGCTTTCGCGGGCAATGACGCACGAGCATTTTAAGGACGCTGGTGACGCAAGCGTCATGCGTCGGGCAGCACCGCGATCGCGTTGATCTCGATCAAATACTCGGGCGATGTCATCTTGCACACCTCGACCATGGTCGAGGCCGGCGCCGGCGGCTTGAAATACTCGCGACGCACTTTATGGATCGTGGCGAAGTGCTCCATGTTGCGCACATAGACATCGACGCGGCACACGTCGTCGAGCGTGCCGCCGGCCTCTTCGACGGCCGCCTTCAGGTTCTCGCACACTTGGCGCGTCTGCGCCTCGATGTCGCCGATGCCCGCGATCGTGCCGTCGGCGCGGCGCGACGTCATGCCGGAGATGAACACGAGCGTGCCGCGCGCCGCGATCGCGGTGGCGTGTGAGAAATGGCCGCTGGGCTGGCGGATTCTTGACGACACGATCTGCTTCTTCGGCATCGAGGTCCTCGTCGGGTTGTCGGTCGGGTCCCGCAAAAGTTCTGCATCCGGATCAACGGGTTCGAAGCTGAGTGCGCGCGAGCATGCGCGCAACTCCCGTACCCGGCAAGGACCGGGCGGATGCCACGCACCGGGTGGGCATGCTTTCGCCGGATTTTGCGTGTTCTGACATACGGATAGGTGGGGCGATCCGATGCCTATTGGCGGAGGTTCGAGATGAAGCGCTTCGTAATCGCGACGACGATCGTGGGCACGCTCGTGTCCGGGGCGTCGCCGGCCCTCGCGCAGGGCATGGGGCACGGCGGGCGGCACAAGCAGACGCAGAAGAACGACACGCCGGCCACCAAGGCGAACGACAAGGACTACAAGGCGGCACTCGGTCGGCTGCCGACGCCGCCGCAGAAATACGACCCGTGGGGCACGATGCGGCCCGCGAACGACAAGCCTTAGAGAAAGATTCCACGTCTCTGCCGTCATCGCTCGCGAAAGCGGGCGATCCAGTACGCCGCAACGTATCGACTGAGCACTTTCCATCCGCCGTTCGTGATTACTGGGTTGTCCGCTTTCGCGGGCAATGACGCCGCAATGGCGGGCAAACGCGTCGTCAGCGTGCCTCACGGCGGCAGCGGCACCATGCCCATCCAGAACATCAACTTGTCGCCGACCTCGATATCGTAGGCGCGTGCGAACGTCAGCTTGCCGTCGTCGCCGATGCGAAACACCGACAGGCCGGCCGCAACCGTCTTGACCGTGTCGCCGTCACGCACGTTGACGGGCAGATTGTGCTCGGCCACCAGCAGGCGTCCGCTTGGATGGATGTGGAAGGTGCGCGGATGGATCTTGTGTGTCTCGACGTGCTGGATCGGCATCGGCTCGCCGGTCGCCTGATCGATCGCGTAGACCACGATGCTGTTCTCGCCGCCCTTGAACACCTGCTTGCCCTGATACTCGACCGTCGCCTCGGCGCGATTGGCGCCGTAGAGGAAGCGCCCGTTCGGATGGACATGCACGGTGCCGGCGGCCTGGCGCGCGCGGATGTTGTTCGGCTGCTCCAGCGTGTCGGCGCGGAACGCGATGTCGGGCACGATGCGGCCCGGCTCCATCCGGTAAGTGTACATCTTGTTCTGCGTCTCGATCGACACGTACATCCACGGCTGCGTCGGATGGAAGTCGAGATGGCGCGGGCCGAACGCCTTGCCGCCGTTCGGCGCAACCGACACCTCGTTCGAGAGGACGCCGTCTTGGTAGTTGAACACTTTCAGCGCGCCCGGGTCTTCCGCCTTGGTGGGAGTGCCCTCGTTACCGCGCGTCACCAGGATGGCGAGCCGGTTGTCGGGCGTCGTGCGGACCTGATGGGCAAAGATGCCGGCGTCGATCGGGCCTGGCTGGGCGACCTCATCGCCGGGCGAAAAATCCTTGTTGATGCGGTAGACGCGCAGGCCGCTCGGATTGTTGAAAGCGACCAGGATGTGCTCCGACGGAATGTCGAGGCTCATGTGGATCGGCCGCACCGGAAGGCGGATCGGGGCGCCATGCTTGGTGATCGCGCCGGTCGTCGGATCGATCGCCAGCGCGGTGACGTGATGGTCGGTCCCGGCCTTGCCGTAGCCCGACGCGCTGCTCGACGTCGCGGCGTACAAATAGCGCCGCGACGCATGCGGCCAAGCGTACTGCACGCCCGCCGGCAGCGTCACGGTTTCGCGCTTGATCAGCTCGGCATTGGCGACATCGACCTCGTAGTGGGTAAGCTCGGGCCCGACATTTGCGTAGAGCGCGGCCCTGGGCATGGACTGCTGCGCCGACGCCGCGCCGGACGTTGCGAGGCTGCCGGCGGCTGCGGACAAGAAGGTTCTGCGGCTGAACATGGCATTTTCCTCCCAATGATCGATCTGCCGTCGATCTTGCAACAAGCCGCGCCGGGACAGCCGCGGCAACCGAGGCGATCTTACGGGCCGCGCGGCGCCGTGACCATGCCGTCGTGACAATCGAGCAGGTGGCGCTACTCGGGTAGTCGCACGGACACATCGACGGATGCACTGGTCTTGCCGAGGCTGACGCGAAGGAGCAGGCTGATCACACAAGGGCGATCATCCGACCAAAAAAAGCGAGGGAAGATTCATGAGCAAGCCACACGACAAGCGCGACGACTCGCGGCGCGCCTTCCTGGTCGGCGCCGCAGTCGCCGCCGCGGGCGCCGGACTGGCACCCGAGGCGCGCGCGCAAGATCACGCGCCGCATATGGAAGCGCCCGGCACCACCCAGCCGATGGGCCCGACCGCGGGCCACGGCGCCTTCTTCAACGATGACGACGCCGCCACCATCACGGCCTTTACCGAGCGGCTATGGCCGGCGGCGCCCGGCAAGCCGGGCGCGACCGATGTGGGCGTGGTCAACTACATGGACCTCGCGCTCGCCGGCGCCTATGTGGATCACCAGGACTTCTATCGGCGCGGCATCGCGCAGCTCGACGCGTACAGCCGGGCGACGCACGGCAAGCCGTTCGCGGAACTCGACGCCGCGATGCAGGACGACGTCATCCGCGCGCTCGAGCAAGGCCGAGCCACGGGCTTCGTGTGGCCGACCGCGCAGATGTTCTTCAACACGGTGCGCACTCACACCATGGAGGGAATGTTCGCGGACCCGGTCTATGGCGGCAACAGAAATTTCGACGGATGGCGGCAGGTGAGCTTCCCGGGCGCGCAGCCGCTGTTCACGGGCGCCGACATGCAGAGCCGCGAGCCATTCACGCGCGCGCCGATCGTCGGGCTGCAGGCGCACGCCGACCAGACGCGGAAGGGCTGAGCCATGGCCACCACGAAAACCGACGTCGTCATCATCGGCGTGGGCGCGGCCGGCGGCATCATCGCGGCCGAGCTCGCCAAATCGGGCATGAAGGTCGTCGGCCTCGAACGCGGGCCGCGCCTCAAGACGCTGGACTTCGAGCCGCATGACGAACTGCGCTACTTCCAGCGCCAGGATCTGCGCCCCGATCCGAAGCGCCAGCCCGTCACCTGGCGTCCGAACGACAAGGCTCGCGCCCATCCGCTGAACTCGCTCAACTACGGCAACCAGGCGGGCGGCGGCACCGTGCACTACGGCACGCTGTCATGGCGCATGCATGAGGACGATTTCCACGTGCGCACGAAGACGGTCGAGCGCTACGGCGCCGCTGCGATCCCGGAGGATTCTTCGCTGGTCGACTGGCCGGTGAGCTACGCCGACCTCGAGCCGTTCTACGACAAGGCCGAGCACGAGCTCGGCGTCTCGGGCAAGGCCGGCAACCTACAGGGACGCAAGATCGACGGCGGCAACGTGTTCGAGTCGGCGCGCCGCCGCGATTATCCGCTGCCGCCGCTGTTGATGGACCAGTCGGGCACGCTGTTCGACGAGGCCGCGCGCAAGCTCGGCTACCATCCGTTCTCGTCGCCGCGCGCGATCGTGTCGAAGGCGTACAACGGGCGGCCGGGCTGCACCTATTGCGGCTTCTGCCAGTCATTCGGCTGCCACGTGGGCGCGAAATCCTCGATCCTGGTGACCAAGCTGCCGGAAGCGGACGCAACCGGAAACTTCACGCTGGTCACCGGCGCCATGGCCTATCGCGTCAACACCGACGCGAGCGGCAAGGTGACGGGCGTCTCGTATTACGGCCCGGGCGACACCGACAACACGGTGGAAGCCGAGCTCGTGATCCTCACGACCTTCATCTACGACAATGTGCGCCTGTTGCTGCTGTCGAAGTCGGACAAGCATCCGAACGGGCTCGCCAATTCCAGCGGCGAGCTCGGCCGTCACCTGATGGCGCACATGATGCCGAACGTGTTCGTCACCTTCGACGACCGCTTCGTCAACAACTTCATGGGTCCGAGCGCGCAGAAGCATACAATCGACGACTTCAACGCCGACAACTTCGACCACACCGGACTAGGCTTCATCCGCGGCGCGCAGATCTCGATCGGAACACCGAACCTCGAGGGCGGCCCGATCGCGGCCTCGACGGTGGCGCCGCCGCCTGGCGTGCCGCGCTGGGGCGCCGGCTACCGCGATTTCTTCACGCACTTCTACGCGCGGCACGGCGCCATGGTCGGGCAGACCGAGAACTTGCCCTACCGCGACCAGGTCATCGACCTCGACCCGCATGTCCGTGACATGTATGGCCTGCCAGCACCGCGGCTGACCTACGACTTCCGCCGGCCGAACGAGATGAAGCGCATCGCGTTCGTGCAGGCGAAGATGGAGGAGATCGGCCGCGCGATGGGCTCGCCGCACGTGTGGCGCACGCCGCTGCCGCCCGGCATTCCGGGCGCGCACCATGAGGGCGGCACGCGCATGGGCAGCGACCCGAAGACCTCGGTCGTCAACAAGTACGGCCAGAGCTGGGACAATCCGAACCTGTTCGTGATCGGCAGCGGCACCTTCCCGACCATGGGCGCCGGGTTCAATCCGACGCTCACGATCCAGGCGCTCGCCTACTACAGCGCCGATACGATCGTGAATCGGTACAAGAAGAACCCGGGGTCGCTACTTTAGCCCAACCATACAGCGTCATTGCCCGCGAAAGCGGGCAATGACGCTGTCCCTCCCGAGCGCATGAACGCTCACGCGTCGAACGCCTTCATCCAATCCGCGCTCTGGCCGTGGCTCGCGTAGAATGCCTCCAGCCGGCCGCGCGTGCCGTTCGAGCGGTCGGCCGGCGCCAGCCCGAGGAAGCGGACCGCATTGCGGAACATGATCTTGTCGATGTCGTCGTCGCTGTAGCGGGCCTCGGCAAGGAACTCGGCGACGAGATCGACATAGCCGAGGTTCGCACGCTTGGGCGTGAACCCCGCTTCGCGGCCGACCATCGTCCAATCGCTGCCGAAGATGAGATGGTCGGCGCTCACCGGATACGCCTTGCGGAACGCGGCAAGATGCGCGAGCAGCGCCTTGCGCTTGGCGCCGGCGTCCCCAAGCATCTCGCTGTAATAGCTGAGATCCGCGAAGGCATATGATTGCGGCGCCCGCGCGAACATGCGCCCGACCGTCCATTCCCATGTCGCATCGAGCTTGGGCGGATCGCCGATCCGCCGGAAACCGCCGAAATGCGCCATGTTGATGCGCAGTGCCGGATATTTCTCCAGCGCCATCGCCCAGTACTTCGGGTCCGCGCGCAAACCGTAGTCCGGCCCCGCCTCGTTCGACGCGACCGCGTGCGCCATGATCGGCGCGTTGTTGGCGGCGCACCAGTCGTAGAGCTTCGCGAGCGCGCGATCGAGCGCCGCGCCCGGCTGCGGGCCCAGCGGTTTCGTGACGACGTCGGGAAAGGCCGTGCCGAGCGCGGCGTTGTCGAACGGACGGAAGCCCATGGGCGGGTAGAGCTTGACGCCGATGAAGCCGCCGCGCTCGATCGCGCGGCGAACGATCGCCATCGGCTCGGCCGATGCCGGGCCGCCGCTCTTGTCGTGGATTGCCTGTCGCAGCGGATCGAAGCCGACGAAGCCGTGGCTGCGCTGCCCGGCGCGGCGCAGCGAGACGCGCGTCATCACGTCGACCTGGTCCTGGATCGACGTGAGCCGGTCATCCTCGACCCACAGCGAAATGTCGAGCATCGCCGGCGTCACCAGCGCGACGCGGCCGCGATGCACGCGGCGCAGCTGCTCGGCCAGCGACGCGGTGTCGCGTGAACAGCAAGGCCCATTGCACGTTGCGGCCGATCGGACGCTCGGCGCCGCTGTCGTAGAGGCGGCGTGCGACGTCGGTCAGGTTCTGGGCCTCGATCCGGTCACGTATCTCGTCGGCGCGGGGATTGTCGGCAAAGATGCCGGGAGAGACCTCGCGCAGAATGAGCTCCTGCAGCTCGACGATGCCGACATCGGCGGCGCGCGCGTTGCGGACACCCAGCTCGCTCAGGATGTCCTTCGACCAGATCTTGCGCAGCACCCGCTCGATGTTGGCGATGTCGCGCTTGCGCACCTCGGTAGTGGTCGGAAGGTGCGTCGAACCGGCGTCGAGCCCGTCGACGAACTTGATCTCCGCGGCGGATAGCGGCGCCTGCTCCTGCATGATGGTCGCCAAGGCATGGATCATCACCTTGAACGCATCGGGATAGCGCGCAAACAGCGAGCTCAGCTGCTTGTATTCCGGGATCAGCACCTTCTTGGTGAAGCCTTCGATCGGCAGGTCGCGCGCATTGAACAGGTGGCAGTGCGCATCGATCAGCCGCCGGATCGTCGCACGCGCTCCGCGCGTCTGCGCCGCAACCGCGACCGTCTGCGCCGCGACCGCGAGCCCGGCAGCAATGAAATCGCGTCGTCGCATGTGTTTGCCCCGTGCAAGACGCGACCGCCGCCACGCACAACGCGTGACGGCGATCGAACTGTAGGTTGGGTCGAGCACTCGCGAGACCCAACAATCGGGCGTCGGCCGCGTGGGTCTTTCTTACGCTCGACCCAACGTACGACCCGCGCGCTACCCGAGCTTCACGTTCTTCAGCGGCAGGCTGCGCACCGGATGACCGGTCGCGGCCTGGATCGCGTTGAGCACGGCCGGCGTGGTAACGCAGATGGTCGGCTCGCCGACACCGCCCCAGAAATCGTAGGTCGGGATGATCACGGTCTCGACCTTCGGCATTTCGGCCAGTCGCATGATCAGATAGCGGTCGAAGTTGACGTCGGTCATGCGTCCGTCCTTGACCGGGCATTCGCCGTAGAGCGCGGCGGTAAGCCCGTAGGCGACCGAGCCCTCGACTTGCGCGGCGATCTGACCGGGATTGACCGCATGGCCGCAGTTCAGCGCCAGCACCAGGCGATGCACCTTGAGCTTGCCCTGGTCGAGCGAGATCTCCGCAACCGCCGCCGAATAGCTCCCGTAACCCATGAACTGCGCGATACCGCGATGGACGCCCGCCGGCAGCGGCTTGCCGTATTCAGCTTTCTCGGCCGCTGCGTTGAGCACCGCAAGGTGCTTGGGGAATTTCTCCATCATGGCACGGCGGAATTCGAGCGGATCCTTGCCGGCTGCCCGCGCCACCTCGTCCATGAAGCATTCGAGATAGACGGCGTTCTGGTTGGTGTTGACGCCGCGCCACGGGCCCACCGGCACGTGGGTATTGCGCATCGCGTACTCGATCTTCAGGTTCGGCACGCCATAGCCGAACTGCGAGTCGCCCGGCGCCTCGTACCAGCCCTGCAGCTGGCGCTCCTTCGGGCCGCCGACCGGCAAGGTCGGCGCCAGATACGCGTTGATCGACTGGCCGGACAGACGGATCTGCAAGCCGGTGAGCTTGCCGCCCGCATCGAGGCCGGCCGTGAGCTTGCATTGCGAGATCGGCCGGTAGAAGTCGTGCGCCAGGTCTTCCTCGCGCGTCCAGATCAGTTTGATCGGGGTGCCGGGAAGCTCCTTGGCGATCGCGACCGCCTGATGCACGAAGTCCTGCGTGCCGCCGCGCCGGCCGAAGCCGCCGCCGAGATCGGGCCGATTGACCACGCACTGGTTCAGCGGAAGCCCGGAGGCTTCCGATAGCGCCGCGAGCGACGCCTCGGCGTTCTGCGTCGGCACCCATATCTCGGCCTTGTCGGCCGTGATGCGGGCCGTGCAGTTCATCGGCTCCATCGGAGCGTGCGACAGGAACGGCGTGCGGTAGACTGCCTCGACCTTCTTCGCCGCCGACGCGATCGCCTTCGGCGCGTCGCCGACGCCCCAGCCGCCGTTGCTCGAGGGGGCATCGAGCCCTTCGGCAAGATGCGCCGCGATCGTCGCGTCCGACGCCGCGCCGTTGGCGCCGACATCCCACTCGATCGGCAGCGCGTCGAGCGCCGCCTTCGCGCGCCACCAAGTGTCGGCGACAACCGCGACGGTCCCGTCGTTCACCCGCACGACCTTGCGGAATCCGGGCCGCGCCGAGATCTTCGCCTCGTCGAAGCTCTTGATCTTGCCGCCAAAGACCGGGCACTGCTTGATCGCGGCGCACATCATGCCGGGCAGCTTGGTGTCGATTGCGAACACTTTGCTGCCGTCGAGCTTGGGCGCGGTGTCGAGCCGCTTCAGCGGATGACCGGCGACCTTCCAGCTCCGCGGATCCTTGAGCGTGATGCTCTTCGGATCTGGCGGCGTGACCTTGGCGGCGTCGGCCGCAACCTCGCCGTAGCGCAGGCTGCGCTTCGAGGCCGCGTGGGTGATGACGCCGTCCGCGACGCCGAGCTCAGCCACCGGCACGTTCAGCCGGTTCGCCGCTGCCTGCATCAGCATGATGCGCGCGGCCGCGCCGCCGCGTCGAACATAGTCCTGCGACACGCGGATGCCGCGGCTGCCGCCGGTGCTCATCTCGCCCCACACGCGCTTGCGCGCGAGGTTCTGCTCGGGCCTGATCGGATCGGTCGCGACCTTCTTCCAGTCGCATTCGAGCTCCTCGGCCACGAGCTGGGCGAGGCCCGTGAGCGTGCCCTGCCCCATCTCGGAGCGGGCGATGCGGATCATGCAGGTATCGTCGGGCTTCACCACCACCCAGGCATTGACCTCGGTGCCGCCTGCCACGCTCTGCGCGGCGGCCGTATCGATGTCGAACGGCAGGTGCATGCCGAGCGCGAGGCCGCCGCCCGCGGCGGCCGTGCCGACGACGAACTTGCGGCGGGAAACCTGGCGGGAGGCCGCGTTCTCGATCGTGTGCTGCGTTTTGTTTTTCATGGCAGACCTCCTCAACCGTGCCGCACGACGGTTGCGGTGGGCACGTTGGTGCCCTCGGTCTGTCCGGCCGCGATATGCACGGCGGCGCGGATGCGCTGGTAGGTGCCGCAGCGACAGATGTTGGTCATCGCCTCGTCGATGTCCCGGTCGGTCGGTTTGGGAGTCTTGGCGAGCAACGCGACAGCCGCCATGATCTGACCGGACTGACAGTAGCCGCATTGCGGCACGTCGAGCGCGGCCCACGCCTTCTGCACCGGATGCGAGGCGTCGGCGGACAGCCCCTCGATGGTCGTGATCTTGTCGGCTCCGCTGACGGCCGAGAGCGGCACCGAGCAGGAGCGCATGACGTCGCCGTTGATGTGCACCGAGCAGGCGCCGCATTGCGCGATGCCGCAGCCGAACTTGGTGCCGGTCAATCCGACATGCTCACGGATGACCCACAGAAGCGGCGTATCGGACTCCGCCTCGACGTCATGCATCTTTCCGTTGATGTTGAGCCTTGCCATGCGCGTACTCTCCCTGATTGGCCTGATGGCCCGCTGAGTTCACGACTGAAGAATTGGCTGGCGGCACGGCCCGCACCGCCGCATCGGGTGAGTCTACTGCTGGGCGCAACGCCTGGATACGGGGTTGTGCCGAGAGGTGATCCGCGCGTCATGGCCGGACATATCCGTTCGAAGAACGGGGTCGCTTCGCGAAGCCTATGCCCGGCCTTCCACGTCTTCCTTGCTCACGCGCGGCGAAAGGAAAGACGTGGATGCGCGGGACAAGCTCGCGCATGACGGGGATTGATCCAGCGTGAAAAGAACGCCCTAGCGCCGGTTGCCGGCGACCGGGGTCGCGGTCGATATTCCGCTCGGCGTGAAATGCAAGTCGAGCACGCTCCACTCCTTGTACTTGTCGGCCGGCAGCGCCGTGTAGGCGGGGCAGTGCTTCAACGTCTCGATCGAGTTCTTCAGAAGCGCGAGCGCCTGCATCGAGGCCGAGCCGCCGAGCGGCTCGGGATTGGCCGCAAGGCTGCCGTCGGGCCGCAGGCGCACGCGGATGAAGACGGTCAGATTGGATGACTTGGCCACCCCGGGCAGCGCCGTCCAGCAGCTCTGCACATGCGCCGCGAACCCGGCAATTTCACCGGACGTGAGATTGGCCTTGAACTCCGAAGGCGGCCCGCCGCTCACGCCCGCGACCGGTGTCGGCAGGCCGAGCATCTGCGCGACCTGCGCGGCCTCTCCGGTCGACGGCGTCGGGGGAGGCGGCGGCGCGCTCGCCGTGGGCGCGGCGGAGGGAGGTAGCGGCGGCGCAAACGCATCGAGCTTTGGCGCGGATGGCGGCGAGGCGGGCGGGGACGGCGGCGGCGAATCCGACTGAGATGGCGGCGTCGGGGTCGATTGTGGCTGAGCTTGTTGCGGCTGCGCCTGTGGCATCTGTTGCGGCGGAGCCTGCGGCGTCTGCTGCGCTTGCGTGGGCGTGTCGGCCGAGGACGGCGGAAACGTCTCTTGCGCCTTCGCCTTCTCGGTCATCTCGGCGAGCTCGTCCGGCGTGACCACATCGACCGGCACCGCTTTGACGGGCGCCGGCGGACGCCCCTGCGAACCCATGACCAGCACGGCGCCGACCAGCGCCACGTGAATCGCTGCCGACACGGCAAGGCCGCCCGCCACGACCCCGCTGGCGAAGCGCCAGCGCGTAGGCGGCGTCTCGTCCGTCGCCTTCGTCGCCGGTGCGGGCGCCAATGCGCCACCCTCGTCAGTCATGACCCTCGTGCGCCGGCACGCGCCACCTCGCTTGCCGCCCCCAAGCGGTTTCCGTGATAGCACACGGAATAGGGCGAAAATGATCTTTGCGCGAGTGCCGCGAACCCGAAGTTCGCATGGTTTTCGCGGCGAGCACGATTGCGAGCTTCGAGTTCAAAAGCGGCACGAAAGTCATAATCTTGCTAGTGTCCTTGTCGATTCCGAAGTTCGCTCAGAGTTCGCTGCATAATCCTGCGAACTTCGGAATCGGAACACTGGCCCTATTCCGGTCGACAACCCTTTCCCATGCGACCGCTTCTACACCCAACCCTCGTCAACGGACGCTTCGGCGATCCGGCGCTCTACATCGAGACGTTGTTCGAGAAACACGCAATCCTGTTCGATCTCGGCGACATCTCGGCGCTGTCGCCGCGCAACGTCCTGCGCGTCGAGCACGTCTTCGTGTCGCACGCCCATGTCGACCACTTCATCGGATTCGATCGATTGCTGCGCCTCTCGGTCGGACGCGAGAAGGAGATCAACCTGTACGGCCCGGTGGGATTCATCGACCAGGTCGGGCACAAGCTGCACGCCTATCAATGGAACCTGGGGCCGACCTACGCCTGCGATCTCATCTTCGTCGTGACCGAGATCGATGCGTCGCTCGCGACGCGATGCGCCCGCTTCCAGCTCAAGCGCGCCTTTGCGGCCGAGGACATGGGCGACGGACATCTGATCGATGCGACCGTGCGCGACGAAAGCACATTCCGCATTTCGACGGTCGTGCTCGACCACCGTATCCCCTGCCTCGCCTTCGCGATCGAGGAAGCGCAACACGCCAATGTCTGGAGGAATCGCCTGGTTGAGCGCGGGCTCGCGGTCGGCTCCTGGCTGCGCGATCTCAAGCGCGCCGTGGTCGCTGGACGCCCGGATGATTTTCCGATCACGCTGGGAACAGCCACGACGGCGCCGCTCGGGACACTGCGCGATCTCGTGACCGTGACGCCGGGGCAGAAGATCGCCTACGCGACCGACGTCGCCAATACGCCCGATAACCGTGCCGCCATCGCGGCGCTCGCCCGCGGCGCCGACCTGTTGTTCATCGAGGCGGCATTCGCCAAAGCCGACGCCGCCCTTGCGGCCGAGCGCGCCCATCTGACCACGGCCGCCGCCGGCGAGATCGCCCGCGCGGCCGGCGTGCGGCGGCTCGAGCCGTTTCACTTCTCGGCGCGCTACGACGGTGAGGAGGAGCGGATGGTGGCGGAGGTGATGGCGGCGTTTGGGAGTGGCGATGTGAGATGAATACGGCGCCCACCCTCCCCCAGGGGAGGGTGAAGTAAAGATCACCCTTCCGCGAAGGTGGCGAGCCGGCCCTGGGCCGGATCGCGCAGCTTCATCAGGGCGCGCGCCTCGATCTGGCGGATGCGCTCGCGCGTCACGCCGAAGATCTGGCCCACTTCCTCGAGCGTATGCTCGGCCATGCCGCCGATGCCGAAGCGCATGCGCAGAATGCGCTCCTCGCGCGGCGTCAGGCTGCCGATCGCCTCGCTCACGACATCGCGCAAAATGCTCGCCTCGGCGGCCGAATGCGGATCGATCGTGTTGGGCGCCGCGATGAGATCGCCGAGCGTCGCGTCACCATCCTCGCCGATCGGCGTGTCGAGCGACGCCGGCTGCTGCACCAACGACAGCACCTGCTCGATGCGCGCGATCGGCACGCCCGTGCGCAACGCGATCTCGTCGGCGCCGGGCTCGCGGCCTTTTTCCTGGTAGAGCTTGCGCCGATCGCGCAGCACGCGTGCCGCGACCTCGGTCATGTGCACCGGGATGCGGATGGTGCGGCTCTGGTCCGCGATCGCGCGTGCGATCGACTGGCGGATCCACCACACCGCGTAGGTCGACACCTTGACGCCGCGGCGATAGTCGAACTTCTCGATCGCGTGCATCAGGCCCATGTTGCCTTCCTGGATCAGGTCCAGGAGGTCCATCGAGCCGTTGCGGCGATAGCGCTTGGCGATGGCGACCACGAGCGGCAGATGCGCCCGCACCATCTCCTCGCGACCGCGCATGACCTCGCGGCGCGCCCGGCCGATCTCGGCAGCGAGCGCGCGGAATTCCACGATCGGCAGGCCGACGCGCTGGGCGACCGCGGCGATCTCGGCACGCAGCTCGGCCACGCGTTCGCCGTGCCGGCGCATGAACGTCCGCCACGGAAGCATCGTCGCGACGGCATCAAGCCAGGCGGCATCGAGCTCATGCCCGGTGTGGCGGAGCAAAAATTCCTTGCGCGCCACGCGGCACTGCTCGGCGAGCCGCAGGAGCTCGCGCTCGGCCAGCGCGAGGGCGCGCTGTTCCTGCTCGAGCTCATCGATGAGCTCGGCTACCCGATCGGCGCGCAGCCGCAGCAGCGCGGCCTCGCCGCCAAACTTGGCGACGAGTTGGGCGAGCCGCGTCCGGCGCGACTTGAGGATGTCGCTGCCGCGCGCCGCGGCAGCGACGCGCTTGCCGGCGAGCGTCGCAATCTCGGCCGCGACCTTCGACATGGCAGCCATGCGCTTGAGCGCGCCGGGCAGGAGCGCCTGCTCGCGCACCGCGAAGTCGCCGTGATCGTCGTTTGCCGCGGCGGGCTGCTCCTCGGCGTCCTCGCTGGACGCCGCGGAAGCGGGAACAACCGCGACGGGCGGCGGCCGACGCGCCACGAACTCGCCCGTCCCGGGGGCCGTCTCGTTGCCGGCCACCGGCAGGTCGACGAGGTCGCGCAGGCGCAACCGGGTCTCGCGCAGCCCGGCGCCCCACCCGTCAATGCGCGCGATCAGCAGCGGAACCCGACAGAGGCCCGCAACCAGCGCCTCCTGGGCGGCCTCGATACGCTTTGCGAGCTCGACCTCCTGCTCGCGCGTGATCATGTCCGCGCGACCCATCTGCCGGAAATAGGTGGCGATGAGGTCGGGGGAGCGCGGCTCGTCACGGCGCGCACGCGCGGGGACCCGCGCGGCGGGCGCTACCGCTACGTCAACCGCGTCGGCTTCCGCCAGCTCCGGCGCCTCGTCGACATGCAAGGAGGCAACATCGGCCGGCGCGCCCTCGGCGTTGCGGCCGGGGCGTTCACGGGCGTCGGCCTCCTCGCGGATCCGAAATTCAAGCGACACTTCAGTCATATCCGTCATCACACGTTAACTCGTAGCGAGGCGTCCGGCAGCCCCACCCGACGCCGAAAAACCCAAGACCGGCAAAGACTTGAGACCGCCGCCGGAACCGGTCGGAACTTGGTAAATTGAACGGGGGCGCGTCGCGGGCGCCGCCGAGCGCGGCGCGATCCGCAATCTCGGCGCATGACATGGGGCGTTTGCGCGAAAAAATCAAGCCGGTTCAAAGGCTAACTTGGGCGTGGAATCTGCCCTTTCGACCCCCTCGGCACCGCCTGGCATCCCTCGAAAAAGCCTAAAGAAACAGCCGCATGCTCGCGATGTCGTCGCCCACACGCGGGGTCCTGAGCTTGGCCCACACCACGTCCTCGACCACGGGTCCCAGCCGGCAAGCGTATCGAAGCCGCAATCGGTTCCCGCCAGCACGCCCGTCGGATCGCCAACCGTCGCGGCGACGCGCGATGCGGTCGGCAACCACTTCGCGGGGATCGATGATGCCAGTGAGCGAGTAAGTGCTTGCCGTGCGCGGCGGCATCGCCTCGCGGCGTCTTTGCAATTCCTCGCCACCATCCGCCGGCACCGCTGGCGCTCAACCCGAGCGAGCCGACGCTCGAGTTCGACCAAGTCGTCGCAACCCGTTCCGGCGAGACGTGATCCACCGCGCGATTAAGGTGGAGGACGCAATGGTGCGCGTGACGGATGGACCGGGGATCGGGCTCGAGGTCATAGCGAGATGGTGGAGCGACACACGCGACGGTGGTTTCCACGGCGATGCCGACGGAGCCAACAATAAAAAAGACCTCGGCGCAGGTTCGTGCCGCCTCATCTCCTCTTTCGATGAGGAGCGACTAGTTCAGATGCATGAGGTCGAGCAGATCGAAATGACGATCGATGCCGACGCGGATGATGCCGCCGCGATCGAGCGCCGTGACGGTCCATTCGGATCATGCCGCCCCAGGTCGCATCGCTGTCGTACGCAACGTCGTGGTGCACGCGCCTTTATTATTCCAATCTCCGGAGAAAATTTCTGACGTACCGTTGCGGGTCTATCTCGGCGGCTTCGGCGTAAGGAAACGGTGCGCCTGACATTAATTGAAATCACCGGCGCTAAAAGTCCGTTGCATACCATCGACCTTTCTGTGGGAGCAAATCGGTGAAGCATGCACATTTGATCGCATCGGCGATGGCAATCGCCGCATGCGCGGCCCTTCCGTTTGCGTCGTCGGCGCAAGCGCAAATCGTGTCGACCCAACGCGCCGGCCAGGGCCTGCCGCCAGGGCAGATATTTGCGCCCGGCTCGCCCGGCGGCATGGTTCTGATCGGCTCCGACATCTACATCGGCGACGGCGCACAGGGCTTGCGCCACCTCATTCCCGCCGACGCGGCAAATCCGGACCCGATCAATTCCGGCACGCTGATTTTCGACACCAA
>DASXCK010000119.1:0-9927 GCA_036491235.1 Xanthobacteraceae bacterium
CGCCCGGTTGCGCGCGGCGAAACTCGACACGGTCGTGCAGGCGATAGGGCCGATCGTGCCAGAACTCGATCATCTGCGGCACGAGGCGGTAGCCGCCCCAGAACGGCGGACGCGGAACCTGGCCGACCGCATAGCGCGCGGTCGTGAACGCGACGGCTTTCTCGAAGGCGAGGCGGCTCTCCAACGGCGACGACTGCTTGCTCGCCCAGGCGCCGATCTGCGAGAGCCGCGCACGGCTGGCGAAATAGGCGTCGGCTTCGGCGTCGGCAACGCGTTCGACGAGGCCGCGCAAGCGCACCTGTCGCTTGAGCGACTTCCAGTGAAAGACCGCGCCCGCCGCTGCATGATCGGCTAACTCCCGCCCCTTTTGGCTCTCTTGGTTGGTGTAGAAGACGAATCCCCGCTCGTCGTATCCCTTTAGGAGCACCATCCGCACATTGGGGAGGCCCTCGTGGTCGACAGTCGCGAGCGCCATGGCGTCGGGGTCACCGGGCTCGGACTGGCGTGCGTCCGCGAACCACGCGTCGAACAGGCGCAGGGGCTCGTCGGCGTCGGTGAAGTCACCGCCCGTTAACCAACCAGGGTGTCTTATCGAAGTCGTGTCGGACATGTTGCGGAGCGGGTTTGTGGCCGGTTTCCTGCCAGCATTGGCGTCCCGGCGGGTCCGTTATAACGGAACCAACCGGTCGAGCATATGGCGACGGCTGTTGCCGGTGGCCACGCTCGTGCTTGCGATCCCGACAGCCGGTTGCAGCTATCAGCTCGGATCGATGTTCGGCCAGGACAGCGCGAAGGCGGACGTGACCGGCTCGCTGCCGGTGAACGCCAAGGCGGACGGAGCAGCGCTCGCGGAGACCGATCTCACCTATGCGCGCGCCGCTGCGACGCAGGCGCTTGCGATCGACGGCAAGACGACGAGCGTCCCGTGGGAGAACCCGCAGACGGGCGCGCGCGGAACCATCACGCCGATCGCCGCAGCCTACACGCAGGACGGCTTCGTCTGCCGCGACTTCCTGGCGAGCTATGTGCATCAGGGCACCGAGTCTTGGTTGCAAGGCGAGGGCTGCCGCGTGCACGAGGGCAAGTGGGAAATCCGCCTCATGCGGCCGTGGAAGAAGACCTGACACGCATATCCCGGCGAAAGCCTCACCCCGACTTGATCCGGGGTGGACACCGGTTCGCCGACAAGGATATGCGTCAAAGCGCGAACCCAGGCGCGCCCCGATGCGACATTGCGAAGCGGTCGCGCGGGCCCCACATTGAGACACCGGGGCCGGGGTTCCCATCCGGCAAGGTGAGGACTGGAGTTTACCAACCATGCGCGACCCCTATGACGTGCTGGGGGTGCAGCGGGCGGCAGATGCTGCGGCGATCAAGAGCGCCTTCCGCAAGCTCGCCAAGAAGCACCATCCGGACGCCAACAAGAGCGATCCGAAGGCCGCGCAGCGTTTCGCCGAGGTCAATGCCGCCTATGAGATCCTCGGCGATCAAGCCAAGCGCAAGGCATTCGACCGCGGCGAGATCGACGCCGACGGCAAGCAGCGCTTCCAAGGCTTCGACGGCTTTCGCGGGCAGCCGGGCGGCAGCTTCGGGCAGGCGGATTTTGAGACCATGTTTCCGGGCGGCTTTGCGCGCGGTGGGCGCGCCGGTGGCGGTTTCGGCGGCTTCGAGGATCTCCTCAAGGGCATGTTCGGCGCCGCGGGCGGCCGCCGTACCGGATTCGAGGTCCATGGCGACACGGACGAGATGAGCGCTGCGCGTGGCCGCGACGTCACGGTGCCGCTCACCATCTCGCTTGCCGAGGCCGCGCAGGGCGGCCGCCGCCGGGTGCGCCTGCCGAGTGGCAAGGAGGTCGACGTCAAGATTCCGGCCGGTCTCGCCGACGGCCAGCAGATCCGGTTGAAAGGGCAGGGCCTGTCCGGACCGGGCCCGGTCGGCGATGCGCTCATCGCGGTGACGATCGCGCCGCATAAGCTGTTCACGCGCGAGGGCGGCAACCTGCGGCTGGACCTGCCGGTCACGCTCTACGAAGCAGTGCTCGGCGCCAAGGTGCGGGTACCGACGCTCGACGGTGCCGTTGAGCTTGCGGTTCCGGCCGGGACCAACAGCGGCCGCACGTTCCGCCTCAAGGGCAAGGGAATGCCCGGCAAGGGCGGGGCGGGCGATCTGCTCGCCGTGGTTCGCATCGTGCTGCCCGATCGCGACGACGCGGCGCTCAGCGAGCTGATGCGCGCGTGGCGTGACGCTCGGCCCTACGATCCGCGCAAGGATCTCGGCTGAGCTTTTAGCGCACGTTGCTTTCGCAACCTGCTGTAAGATCACGCATTGACGCACATCCTCCGCGGCGAACGAGGCCCGCTTCGCCGGGACACGTGTCAGGCTGCTCGAATCTTGGCGAGAAAATCGTCGACCTGGCCGCGCAACTGCTCGGTGCGCACACCGAGCGCCTCGGCAGCCGATTTGACGTTGTGCGCCGCGGCGCCGGTGGCGTTGGCGCCCGCCGTCACGCCCGCGATGCTGTCGGAGGCGTCCTTGGTGCGCCGCGCCGCGCCCTGCGTGTTGCGGGTGATCTCCTGTGTCGCCGCGCCTTGCTCCTCGACGGCCGATGCGATCGAGGTCGCGACGGCACTGACCTCGCCGATCGTGCTGCCGATGCCCTTGATCGCCTCCATGGCGTCCTTGGTGACCTTCTGCACGGCCGCGATCTGTGCGGAAATCTCCTCGGTCGCCTTGGCGGTCTGGTTGGCGAGCGATTTCACCTCCGAGGCGACCACCGCGAAGCCCTTGCCGGCCTCACCGGCCCGCGCCGCCTCGATCGTCGCGTTGAGCGCCAGAAGATTGGTCTGTCCCGCGATATCATTGATGAGCCTCACCACCTCGCCGATGCGCTCGGCGCTTTCAGCAAGGCCGCGCACGGTGCCGTCCGTCTGCTTCGTCTCGTCGACGGCGCGGCCTGCGATGCCGGCGGCGTGCGACACTTGGCGGCTGATGTCGGAAATCGACGTGCTCAGCTCCTCCGACGCGACCGCGACGGTCTGCACGTTGCTCGAAGCCGCCTCGGAGGCCTGGGCGGCGGTCTTCACCTGCCCATTGGTCTGCTGCGAGATCGCCGACATCTCGTCCGATGTGCTGCGCATCTGAGTGGAGGCATTCAGCAGCGCCCGGATCGCCTCGCCGATCTGGCCCTCGAATTCCACGATCGAGGACTCGATGGTCTGCTGGCGCTGCGTCGCCTGACCGTGGCGATCGCGCTGCTCGCCTTCTATGCGCGCCTTCTCGGCCGCATTCTGCTTGAAGGTCGCGAGCGCGTCGGCCAGCGCGCCGATTTCGTCCGTGCGGTCGGAGAATGGTGCCTCGGCCGTGAGGTCGCCACCCGCGACCTTGCGCATGGCGTCCTTGATCACGTGCAGCGGGGCGAGTACGCGCCGGCGCAGCACGACCATGCTGCCGACCGCGAACGCGATGGCGGCGACCAGGAGGGCGAGTTGGATCATGAGATCGCGCCGGGCGGCGCGACGCAGGTCGGCGGCATGCTCCTTGGCGGCATAAAGCGCCGCCTCGGCCACGGTGAGCAGGCTCGCAAGGTGGCTGACCGTAAAAGGCCCCCATTCGTTCGCGCTCATCTCGGGCTTCTTGCCGGCGAGCACGGCGGCAAACAGCCGGTCGCGCAGCGCGATGTAGTCCTTCGCGAAATAGACTTGGTTGCCCTTCGCGATCGCCTCGCCGACGCGCCGCGGCAGCGGTGTTCCGTCCGCCATGCCCTCGAGCACGTGCCAGGCCGCCTCGGCGCCGCCGACGAAGCCGGCGTACTTGGCGGCCGCGTCGGGCGGCGCATGCCCGGCGACGATGCTGTTCGAGATGATCAGCGAGGATTCGCCGCCGAGATTGCGCACCGTCCAGGCGACCTCCTTCATGGCGATCAGATGGTCGACGACGGGATCGTTGAACTTGACCGCCGCGAACATGCGCGAGGAAACCTGGTCGAGCGTCTCGAGCAGCTTTTGCGATAGCGTCATGTAACCGCCGAGCAGGCCATCGCGGCGGGCCGCGCGCGGCTTGCTGAACGCTTCCCAGGATTCGGTTTCGAGTGCCAGGAATTGGCGGGTCAGCTGCTGCAACTCGGGCAGCAGCGTCGCGCGGTCGGCGAACTCGACTTTCGTGGCGAGATCGTTGGCGGCCTTCAGCGCCGGAAGCTCCTCGCCGCGGATGCGCGTGAGATATTTCTCGATGTCCGGCGTGATGGTCGCGTCGACCTTGAGCGTGCGGAAGGTCGTCGCCCGGTCGGTCCGCAGGTTGTGCATCGCGGTGAAAGTGGAGCGCGAGGCCTCCGCAACGGTCTCGATGTGGCTCGTCGTGGTCAGCCGCTGCCACGAATCCCACGCGCGGGCCGTCAGCATGAGGACAACAAAAAAGGCCATCGTAACGATGGCCGAGCTGAGAAGCGCATTGACGGACAGACGTTTCAGCATGGCAGTCTCCCGGCCCCCGCTGGCATTGATCGGCGTGTTCGGTAAAGATTGCGTTATCCCGTTAACGGTTGCGGCTGCACGGAGGCGTCTCAGAACCATGCGATCCTCGTCGAGGGACGTCCGCTCGGCGATCTTTAGACAGGCCGCCGCTTGGCTTTCTGCCTTGCTCTGATCTTGGCCCATGGCGTTCCTAACGGCGCAATTGAAGAACTGGCCATCATGGAACGATAGATGTGTCGTCTTTCCTGCTCACTTATGCGCAAGTGAAAAAGCTGGTGCCGCGAGCTCCAAGCGGATACGCTGGCGGTACTACCATCAGCTTTGGCTCGGCCGCCGGTGGCTGAGAGAGGGTTGGCGCTCCCGCCCAGGCAAGAGGAGCGCGCGTCTAAATCAATCGCGAACGCCGTCACGCCCGTAGGCCAGAGCGCCGAACGGGCATGCGGTGAGCAATCATTTGCAATCGCTCTGACCCAAGGCGAACGCTCGGTCGTCCCGCCTCTACCGGCGCTTGCGCTCCGCCGATCCAGACCAGCTACGCGCTATCGCAAACGCAGAAGGAATTGAGCTTGCAGGTCTTTGTCCGCGACAACAACGTCGACCAGGCTCTTCGAATCCTGAAGAAGAAAATGCAGCGCGAAGGCGTGTTTCGCGAGATGAAGCGGCGCCGTTTCTATGAAAAGCCGTCCGCCAAGATGACGCGGGAAAGAAGTGACGCCGTGCGTCGCGCCCGCAAGGCTGCCCGCAAGCAGGCGATCCGCGACGGACTGATCGCTGCTCCGAAAAAGAAGATCGAAACCCCACGCGGACGACCAGGCGCGCAGACGCGATACGCCGGTGCGGGTCCGCACACGGGAGCACGGTAGTCCGATGCGTTTCTATATCTTCAAGTCCGATGCAAATGGCACGTTGCGCGCTTTCGCCGGCGATACTTCGGGAAGCAAGCTGCCAGAGAGATTTCGGCCCTGGCATGCCATCGGTGCAGTGGCGCCGGGCGCGCCCCCGCCCCATGGGCTTTCGCGCGAGGGCATCGAAAAGGCGATCGAAGCGCAGGGGTTTCAGCTTTGGCGCCTGAAGGCAAGGCCCAACGTGGATTGATCGTGACGCTGCCGCTGCGCGTGTTGGAGCCAGGAGGATTTGATGGCACCCGAGACAAACGCGAAGGATCTCGTCGGCGCAGTGAAGCGCGATCTCAATGCCTTCGACTACACGGCCACGGCGGAGCTATTCCTCAGTCGCAGCAAGGCCGCCAAGAGCCGGCCCAAGTACAAGCGGTTCGATACGGCGGCGGATGCTGTGCGTTTCGTCGTCGAGGAACTGCCCGCCGCCGTCCTGCAGGGCGCGTACCTTCTGATCGAGGAAGCACGGTTCGGCGTCGACGAGATCCGGTCTCTCTATGACAGTGCCGATTATCCGTTGCCGCGCGCCATCGAGAAGTGCTGACGCGTCATCGTCAGGAGTCCGTCTCCGGTGTATCCGGCTGTTTGCCGGAGAGGCGCTTGAAGTCGTCGAGAACTGCAGCGATCAGCTTTCGCCGGCGGGGGTCCTGGGCCTCCATGCTTGTCGCGAATAGGTTGAGCAGGTAGGACGCCTTTTCGGCGGCCTCGTCCCAACTCTCTGCCGGCGCCGCGACGAGTTGCTCTTCCAGCGCATCCTGGCGGGTGCGCAAGGCGTCTCGTTGCTCGCGCACCTCGGTATGAAGCCTTCGCAGCCTCGTTTCTTTTTGCGCCGTCATTCCACGGTGCCCGTCCAGATCGATGGTCTTGTTGGTCATTTGTGCGTCTCCGACGCCGCAGAACAAAATGGCGCTCGTGCCAAGCTCGCGACCTTGCCGACTAAGCTATCATGTATCGACGATCGATCGGCCCCATTTGAAATGGGGTAGCCCCTTTTGGGCGGGTCTGGAGCCCGTCGGAACGGAGCGATGTCGGCTGGCGTTCGTCCGGAACTGCCCGGCGGTTCTCGGCTGTACCTCGTGCTCATCTCCGGATTGGGTGTGCTGGCAGACGTGAGGCCGCCGCCGTCGCATTGGCTCTCCACTTCACCTCGCAGGGGATGCGCCACCGATGGATCTTCCCGGCGCTTCTGCGATGGCAGCACTCCCGGCGATCAGCATTCCGTAACGGATTACCGACCGAGTCATGGCGTGGCTCGCGCAGAGTGAAACGGGACGACCGCGGACGAATCTATTGCGTAGGCAATTGCTCGACCTGGGCGTAGACGGTCTCGGCGACCTTGCGCAGGCGGGCGCCGCTTGCCTCGCCGCTCACCACATAGGCGATATTGCGCTCCGACCAGTACAGGGCGCCCACCCGCCCCACCCAATCGGAGCGCAGCGCGGAATCGGGGGCCTTGTTACGAGTGCTGTAGAGCGTGAAGCGTTCGCCCGATCCACTTTCATACATGAAGAACGCCGCCGCATCGCCACGGGGGCCGGGCAGCAGACGTCCGCCGACGAGTTTCAACCCGACCGGCTGGAGGTCGGGGATGCGCAGCTCGTAGCCTACCCGTCTGGAAAGCCACTGCACGAGGTGTGCCTGCTCGTTGGCCGGCACCTCGACGGGATGGCGCACCTCCACGACGTAGACCTTGTAGGCGTCGAGCGCGTCGGCCGTGAGGGTTGGGGCCGCGGGGGTCGGCACCGCGATCGTGCGCGCCATCCATCCGGCGACACCGCCGACAAGGAATGCTGCAAGCGTGGCCGCCGCCGCCATACCGCGCCACGAGCGTCCTGCGCGCTCGATCTGCCGCAAGCTCAGTTGCGAGGGGACCGGCTCGGTCGCGACCGCGCCGTAGCGCGTGCGAATGGCATCGGCGAGCGAGCGCCACGCGCTGACGCGCGCCAGGTCATCGGGGTGGCTCGCGAGCCAGGCTTCCACGGACCGCTTTCGGTCGGGCGCGAGCTCGCCGTCCACGTAGGCGTGGAGCTCCTCCTCGGTTACGGGCAGATCGCGATCGATCATCGTGCTTCCTCTTGGTCACCCGTTATTTCACACGGCGAAGCGCCGGGCGCTCGCCGTCGAGAAAACTCTTGATCTGTGCGCGCGCCCGCGCGAGGCGCGACATCACGGTACCGACCGGCACGCCCTGCACCTCGGCGACCTCGCGATAGGTGAGGCCCTCGAGTACGACGAGCAGCAGGGCGGCGCGCTGCTCCTCGACGAGGCTCGCGAGCGCCCGCTCTATGTCGCGCGAGCCGGCCTCCGGTCCTGACATGTCGGGCGCATCGTCATCGCCGAGTAACGTCATCACGGGCCGGCGCGCCAGAGACCGCAGCCGGTTGCGGTTGAGGTTGGTCAAGATCGTGTACAGCCAGCTGCGCACGTCACCGCCATGAAACAGATGTTCGGACCGCAGCGCACGCACGAGCGTATCCTGCACGAGGTCATCGGCAGTCTCCGAGTCACGCGTCAATGCTCGCGCGTACCGGCGCAACGCCGGTATCGCCCTTTCGACGCCGCTCCGGAAACTACTCACCGGACCGATCCCACAGATCGGTGCGGCCGACCGCCTTCGCTGCGCTTCGGGGGCCCGCGAGCAAGCCCGCCCTGGCGCCGGCGATGGCCAGCGACTCGCCGACGTCCGTGCCTGCTGACGCGGCGCTGCTCGCTTTGTCAAACACCAACGCGGCCGTGCTATTCCGGCGCGCGCATCGCAACCAGCGTTGTTTCGGCTGCATGGTTGATGAGGTGTGGACCCTATGCCATAGGGTCGCAAGCATGTTTGCGATTGAGTCCGAGCCCGCGCCGGGCCGCGCCAGCGAGACTAGAGGCGTCATGTCGAAATTCGCTGGGCTCATGCGCGGCAAACAAGGCTTGATCGTGGACTATGAGAACCATTGCTCGCCATTCTGGGCGATCACCACGACAGTGTACACACAAAGCACCGCGTTAGTCCCTCAGCATTGGCGCGATGGCGGTCGCCTCGTCGGGATCGATCGTCCGGTCGCGCCGAGCCTCGCCCCCATCGCCAATTGATGTGTTTTCATCATGTCGCAACGGCTGCTCTATTTCATTCGCCACGGCGAAACGGACTGGAATGCTGAAGGCCGCCTGCAGGGCCAGCACGACACGCCGCTCAACAAGATCGGCGTCGGCCAGGCTGTGCGCTGCGGCGGCATCCTGCGCGCGCTGATCGAGCGCGAGGGGCGCGACCCGCTGACGTTCGATTACGTGGCAAGCCCGCTTAGCCGGACGCGCAACACCATGGAGCTGGTGCGCGCCGAGCTCGCCCTCGACCCGGCGGGCTACCGCACCGACGCGCGCCTCGCCGAGCTCTCGTTCGGCCGCTGGGAAGGATTCACGTTCGCCGAGCTCAAGGCGCGCGAGCCCGATACGCTCGCGCTAGCGACGCGCGAGCACGACAAATGGGGTTTTGTGCCGCCCGGCGGCGAGAGCTATTCCGACCTGCTCGTGCGCGTCAGCGCCTGGCACGCGAGCGTCGCGCGCGACACGATCGTGGTGTCGCATGGTGGTGTTGCGCGAACGCTTATCGTTCATTTCAAGATCGAGCCGCCTGCGGCGGCGCCGATTCACAGTATCGAGCAGGGCGTCGTCTATCAGTTCACGCCCGGGCGGCTGACGCGCTTCACGTGATGCAAAGGAGCACGCCGCTAGGGCGCGGGCTTGCGGACCTTGTAAAGGCGAAACCGGCTGCCGCTGTAGACCAGCGTGAGGACGTCAGGTGCCGGATTGCTGAAGTCGTCCGCAGTATACATGACGTATAGGTAGTCGAACTTGTCCTGCCATTGCCGCCAGTAGGGGGGATCGTCCGGGACGGCTCCGCCAGTCCCGCCGTTGGCGAGGTTCTCGACCGATGGCAGTTCCGTGTCGGTGCTCTCGGCAAGCCGGCGGTAGGCGGGCCGCACGGCCATGATCTGCTTGCCCGCGAAGACGAATGTATCGGCGACAAGCGCCGAACGCTCGATGATGGCGAGGCAGCCGGCATGCGCGAGCCCATAGTCAAGGGCGTCGATATCCGATGTGTCTTCCGACTGCGCGACCAGCACACGCGCGCCGCGTTGCGTGATGAGTCTCGTCGACGCCTGCACGTCGACGGCCTCGCGGGACAGCGCGCTCCAATTGACGAAGACCTCCACGATGCGCACGGCGAGCAGAAACAACAGCGCTAGCACGATGCCGCCATCCGTGAGCCGGCTTGGTGTTTGCAGGCGGGTGAAGGCGATCGCGGTCAGTATGATCGCGATCGGCAGGCGCTGGTCGACCAGATAGGCTGTGTGCGTCACCGTCGGCATCGCGAGATAAACGAGAGCGCCGAGCCCGAGCAGGATCCACGCGGAAGGATGGACCTGCAGTTTGCGCAGGAACGCCGCCCACGCCAGCACGGCGACCAAACCGGCCGCGAGCGCCAAGTCGGCGAGATCCGCGTAGGCGCTGACGACATAATAGAGCCCGTCGAGCTTGGCGGAGAGCGACCACTCGTTCGTCCCGGCGAGCCCCCA
>DASXCK010000120.1:0-2232 GCA_036491235.1 Xanthobacteraceae bacterium
CAAGCTCGCGGGGCCGCTCGAGGCCGCGAAGGTGCCGATCCTCGGCACCTCGCCGGACGCGATCGACCTCGCCGAGGACCGCGACCGCTTCAAGCAGCTGCTCGAAAAGCTCGGGCTGCGCCAGCCGATGAGCGGCATCGCGACGAGTCCCGAGAAGGCGCGTGCCATCGCGGACGGCGTCGGGTACCCGATCGTGATCCGCCCGTCCTATGTGCTGGGCGGCCGCGCCATGGAGATCGTCCACGACGGCGCACAGATCGACCGCTACGTGGCGCGCCTCGCGGCCGACCTCGACCGACCGTCCGAGCTCGCGGTCTCCGAAAAGCGGCCGCTGCTGATCGACCGCTACCTGTCGGACGCGATCGAGGTCGACGTCGACTGCCTTGCCGACGGCAAGGACACGTTCATCGCCGGCATCATGGAGCACATCGAGGAGGCCGGCATCCATTCGGGCGACTCGGCCTGTGCGCTGCCGCCGCATTCCCTCACGCCGCAGACCATCGCGGAGCTGGAACGGCAGACACGCGCACTCGCCCTCGCGCTCAAGGTCGGCGGGCTGATGAACGTGCAGTACGCCATCAAGGACGGCGACATCTACGTGCTCGAGGTCAATCCGCGCGCCTCGCGCACGGTGCCGTTCGTCGCCAAGGTGATCGGCATTCCGGTCGCCAAGATCGCGGCACGCGTCATGGCGGGCGAGCCGCTCGCCGGCTTCGGCCTCAAACCGCCGGTCCTGCACCATGTGGGCGTGAAGGAGGCGGTGTTTCCCTTCGCGCGCTTCCCGGGCGTCGACACCGTGCTCGGCCCGGAGATGCGCTCGACCGGCGAGGTCATCGGGCTCGACCGGTCGTTCGAGATCGCCTTCGCCAAGAGCCAGATCGGCGGGGGGTCGCGCCTGCCGCGCGGCGGCACGGTATTCATCTCGGTCAGGGAATCCGACAAGCCGCGGATCGTGGCGGCCGCACGGCTCCTCAGCGATCTCGGCTTCAAGATCGTCGCCACGTCCGGGACCCTGCGCTACCTCGCCGAGAAGGGCGTCCCGGCGCACAAAATCAACAAGGTGGCGGAAGGGCGGCCGCACGTGGTCGATGCCATCAAGAACGGCGATATCCAGCTGGTTTTCAATACCACGGAGGGGGCGACCGCTTTGGCGGACAGCCGTTCGCTTCGGCGCGCTGCCCTCTTGCATAAAGTCCCGTACTACACCACTCTTTCAGGGGCTGTAGCGGCGGCGCAGGGTATCAAAGCCTATCTCGGGGGCGATCTCGAGGTGCGAGCGCTGCAGAGCTATTTCGCGACGCAAGCCTGATTGCCGGCCCGTCGCGAAGCGGAAGGCTAGGAAGTGTTGGCAGAGAGACCGACGATCGCGAGATGGCAAACCCATTTCGCGGTCGGAACTTTATTCTCTGCGGAGGATTAAGGAGCGATGGACAAGATCCCAATGACAGCTGCGGGCTACACCGTGCTCGAGCAGGAGCTGAAGCACTGCCAGTCGGTTGAGCGGCCGCGCATCATCCAGCAGATCACCGACGCGCGTTCGCATGGCGATCTGTCTGAGAACGCCGAATATCACGCTGCCAAAGAGTTGCAGTCGCTCAACGAGGGCCGCATCGCCGAGATCGAAGACAAGCTCGCGCGCGCCGAGGTGATCGACGTGTCGAAGCTCTCGGGCGACACCGTCATGTTCGGCGCGACGGTCACGCTGGTCGACGAGGACACCGAGAAGAAATCGGTCTGGCAGCTCGTGGGTGAGCCCGAGGCCGACGCCAAGAAGGGCCGCATCTCGATCACCTCGCCGCTCGCGCGCGCGCTTCTCGGCAAGAAGAAAGGCGCGCAGGTCGAGGTCGTGACGCCGGGCGGCGCCAAGGCCTACGAGGTCATGAAGGTCGAGTGGCGCTGAGCCGAGAATCCGACTTTCGCTTTCGCCATCGCATCTAGAACCACGTCGTGCCCCGCCCTGTGCCGGGCATCCACGTCTTGGCGCAGCAAGTAGGGCGTAGATGGCGGGGACAAGCCCGGCATGACGAGTTCTATTCGGCGCCCTCTATTTCCCCACCCTCCATCGGCACGGCGGCGGCGTCCTTCGAGTTACGCAGCGTCAGCGACGTCTTGACGTTGCGCACGTGCGGCGCGGCCGTCAGCTCGGTGACGAAGGCCTGGAAGGTCTTGAGGTCGGGCGCGACGCATTTGAGGACGAAGTCGATCTCGCCCGACAGCATCCAGCACTCGCGC
>DASXCK010000121.1:0-4722 GCA_036491235.1 Xanthobacteraceae bacterium
GTCGCGCCCGGCGTGCGGCTCATCGCCATCAAGGCGTTCGACGAGCAGGCCGCGAGCGCGGAGGCGACGAGCTTCCAGATCCTCAAGGGCCTCGACTACGCGCTCGCGCACAAGGCGCGCATCATCAACATGAGCTTCGCGGGTCCGCGCGACCCGATGATGGAGCGCACGCTCAAGATCGCGCACGACAAGGGCGTCATCCTGGTCGCGGCGGCCGGCAATGCCGGGCCAAAATCGCCGCCGCTCTACCCCGGCGCCGATCCGAGCGTCATCGCGGTCACGGCGAGCGACTACAGCGACAAGCCGTTCGCCATGGCGAACCGCGGCAAGTACATCGCGGTCGCGGCGCCCGGCGTCGATGTCATGGTGCCGGCGCCCGGCAATACCTATCAGCTCACCACCGGCACCTCGGTCGCGACGGCGCATGTGAGCGGCGTCGCGGCGCTGCTGGTCGAGCGCAAGCCGACGATCACGCCGGACGAGGTGCGCGCCATTCTGATGCGCACCGCGACGCCCTATACGAAGCGGCCGAAGGGCGAGGAGGACGGCGCCGGCCTCGTCGATCCGATTGCCGCGCTGCAAGCACTCACACCCAACCAGGCCGTGAACGTGCCGCGCCCGAGCGGCACGACGCTGCATTGATGGCACTTATCGTCATGGCCGGGCTTGTCCCGGCCATCCACGCCTTTACTTGCCGCTTAAGAGGTGGATGCGCGGGACAAGCCCACGCTTGACGGGGGGCCCGCGTGAACATTCGTCTCGCTCCGCCCTCATCCTGGGAGGCGAGGCCGAAAGCCTCGTGTCTCCGAGGATGGGCCGGTGCGAGCGGCGAGCCTCGTGGTTCGAGACGCACGGCCGCAAGGGCGGCTGCGCTCCTCACCATGAGGCAGGATTATTTCACTGGCGGCTTCGCTGCGAATTTCGCGCCGCGCACGCACATGCGGCCGCGCGGGTCCTGCCATAGCTTCTCGGTCGCGTGCAGGTAACCGAGCGCGCGCGCGATGGTGCGGAAGTCGTATTGCGCGAAACGCTCCGCGACGTCGGTGTAATAGAGCGGCTCCTGGTCGATCGTCGCGAGGATCTTTGCCGCCAGCGTCTCGACGGCCCGCGCATCGCCCGCTTCGCCCGCGGGGTCCGCCTTGCCGTTGACGTAGTCGTCGACCTTGGCCTTGTCGGCATACGCATAGGTGATGCGCTCGTAGTGCTCGCGCGGGATGCCCTCCGGGATGGTCGCGTCGATGCCGACCTTGGCGCCGGTCGGCACCACGCCGAAACCCTGCGGCAGGCTCGGGTCGAGGGGCTTGGCCCGCGCGTTGCCGACGATCATCACGTCGCGGTCGCCCTGCACGCGGGTCGCGATCGCCCATTCGACGTCGGTCGGGTCGAAGATGTCGATGTCGTCGTCGACCACGACCACGTGCTTGAGGTCCATCACGGACAGCGCGGCCAACAGCGCGTTCTTCGCCTCGCCGGGCTGCTTCTTGATCGAGATCACGGCATGCCAGAACGCGCAGCCGCCGAGCGTGACGTTGATATCCTTGACCTGCACGCCGGCGGTCTTGAGCGCCTGGCGGATCGCCGCATAGCGCGTCGGCGCCGCGAGCCAGGTGTTCTCCCACGGCATGTGCAGATTGTAGTAGATCGCGTCCTTGCGCATCGAGATCGCCTTGATGCGCACCAGCGGGTTCCAGTGCAGGCCGCCCATCAGGCGGGTGAACTCGCCGAAGCGGCCCTCCGGCCAGGTCCAGCCGACGGGAAGGATCTCGCCCTCGAGCACGATCTCGGCGTCCGCGATGTAGGGCATATCGATGGTCTTGCACGGCGCCAGCTCGACCGGCGACCCGCGCAAGCCGCCCGCGATCGCCATCTCGTCGACGCCGAGCGGCGCGCGATAGCCCGAGCCGGTGATCTCGATCGGATGCGTGCCGATCGAGATCGAGATCGGCAGCGGTTCTTTGCGCTCGAACGCCCGCTGCGCGAACATCCGCATGTTGTTCGGCGTGACGATGTCGATGCCGGTAAGGTTCTTCTCCTTGACGATGAAGCGGTAGATGCCGCTGTTCATGCCGAGTTCGGGGTCGCGTGCGATCACGACGCCCGCCGTGATCATCGGCCCGCCGTCATAGATCGAGGACATCGGGATCGGCAGGCGGTAGAGGTCGACGTCGTCGCCCTCCATGACGACCTCGCGGGTCGGCGAGGTCTTCACCCGCTTGGGCGCGATGGGATTGTCGATGGCGGCCTTGAGCCTGTCCTCGATCTCCCGGTACGTCTCGGCGCCCAGCCCCATCATGGCGCGCTCGCGCGAGCGGATAATGCCGGAGACCACAGGCACGTCGTAGCCGATCACCTTGTGGAAGAAGAGGGCGGTCTTCGCCTGGTCGACCAGCGTCGCGATATGGCGGATGTCGACCGGCTGGTGCAGGTCGACGAGCTCGCCCGCCTGGCGCAAACGATCGAGAAACTGGCGGAAATTCTCTTGCATCTAGCTCTCCCAATTCGCGGCGATGTTAAAGCAGTGGCGCGAACGGCCGTCGAGGTCCGCGCCGCACCGGGCAGCGTTGTTTTGCGGCATGACCACCGTTGACGCAGAAGCACGAGGTGATTCGGAATGATTATTTCTATCGGATTGCCATCTGCAAGCACGTGCATACTCCATATTGTGAGTATGATGGAATTAATTGACTGTACATGGTTGATATTATAGTATTTCTTTGTCGTCGAAGCTTCCCGGCGGCCGGAATCCTAGGAGTGACGCCATGCTGCATATTGCTCCCTCAGGCACACCGTCATCCGGTCGCGCGCGCGTCCTCGAAGGCCCGTTGCGGGAGCTCGCGCGGATTGTCGAACGCGCATGCGACGGCCCGCCTTCCCGCATGGCAGGTCGCATCGCTCCGGCGCTCTCGGCGGCTGCCGCCGAGCCCGGTTTGCTGGCGGCAGGACAGTGCCAGGCGCGAACGGATACCTATGCGCGCCACGTCCTCTATGGCGATCCAGCGGGACGCTTCACGGTGCTGGCGCTGGTGTGGGGCACAAGCCAGTTCAGCCCGCCGCACGCCCATCATGCCTGGTGCGCCTATGCGGTGCGGGCTGGCGTGCTCGACGAGACGCTCTTCGCCTACGACGCGGCCGCCGGGATGGCACGGCCGGTACGGACGGCAACGCGCACCGCCGGGTATGCGTGCTTTGCTCACGGCGGGCTTGACCAAATTCATCGGCTCGGCAATGCCGGTGTGGCGCCGGCAATTTCGATCCATGTCTATGGGGTCGGGCGGGAGCGTATTGCGACCGATGTGAATCGGCTGGTCCAGGTCGGGCCGGCGGAGGGGTGACGGATGAAGACCATGAAGGCGTTGGTGCTGCGGCGGCACGGCGATCTGCAGGATCTCGAGATCGCCACCGACTACCCGGTGCCGCAGGCGACCGACGGCCATGTGGTGCTTCGGGTCAGGGCATCGTCGTTCAACTATCACGACGTGTTCACGGTGCGCGGCATGCCGGGCATCAAGGTGCCGCTGCCGGTCATCATCGGCCTCGATCTCGCCGGCGAGATCGCGCATGTGGGCGCCGGCGTGAACGGCTGGAAGCCGGGCGACCGGGTGCTGGTCAACCCGGTCAACAAGAAAAAGGGCCTGATGGGCGAGATGCTCGACGGCGGCATGGCGGAATATTGCCTGGTCGCCGCCGATCAGCTGGTCGCCATGCCGGACGGGGTCTCCTTCGCCGAGGCCGCCTCGCTGCCGGTCGCCTACGGCACGGCGCACCGCATGCTGATCACCCACAAGACCATCAAGGCCGGCGACCGGGTGCTGATCCTCGGCGCGAGCGGCGGGGTGGGCACCGGCTGCGTGATCCTCGCAAAGCTCCTCGGCGCCGAGGTGATCGCCTGCGCGTCGAGCGAGGCGAAGATGGCGCGGCTCAAGGAGCTCGGCGCCGACGAGACCATCGATTACACCAAGGTCGACTTCTCCAAGTGGGCGGTGGAGAAATACGGCAAGCCGCAGCGCCGCTCCTATGAGGGCGGGGTCGACGTGGTGATCAATTTCACCGGCGGCGACACCTGGCTGCCGTCGCTGCGATGCATCAAGCGCGGCGGCAAGCTCCTGGTGTGCGGTGCGACCGCCGGCCACGATCCCAAAGAGGACCTGCGCTACATCTGGACTTTTGAGATCAACGTGGTCGGCTCGAACAGCTTCTACGACGACGATCTCAAGGGCCTCATGAAGCTCATCGCCGACGGCAAGATGCGGCCGGTCATCGACAAGGTCCTCCCCCTCGAGGAGGCGCGCGAGGGCCTGCGGCTGATCCGCGACCGCGAGGTGATCGGCAAGGTGGTCGTGGCGCCGTAAAATTCACCGTCATGCCCGGCGAATGCCGGGCATTTACGTCTTGCTTGCAGAAAAGAAAGACGTGGATGCCCGCGACAAGCGCGGGCATGACGTTCATCTGAATTTGGAGCATTGCATGAGCGACGAGATCACCATCGAGCGCGCCCAGGAGCTGATCGACCGCGGCGCCTATCACCGCTGGCTCGGCATCAAAGTCACGGCGCTGCATGACGACGGCATCGAGCTCACCGCTAAATGGCGCGAGGAATGGGTGGTCAACCCGGAACGCCGTTACACCCATGGCGGCGTGCTCGCCGCGCTGGTCGATCTCGCGGCCGACTGGGCGATGGTGAAGAAGACCGGGCGCGGCGTGCCGACGATCGACATGCGGGTC
>DASXCK010000122.1:0-10552 GCA_036491235.1 Xanthobacteraceae bacterium
AAGCACCACCAGGGTGGCAAACACCTTCTCGGTCTCCATCACCTGCCCGGCGTTGATCAGCAGATAGCCCATGCCGCTCTGGCTCGAGCCGCCGATCATCTCTGCCGCGACGATCAGGATGATGGTCACGCCCATGCCGAGGTGGAGGCCCGCGAAGATGCTGGGAATTGCGGCCGGGATCACGACCTTGAGCTGAATCTGCCGGGCATTCGCGCCGAGGTCTTGCGCGGCCTTGATCAGCCCGCGGTCAGCCTGGCGGATGCCCGCATAGGCGCTGATCACGATCGGGAAGAACGCCGTGACGGCGCTGATCACGATGCGGTAGGCCTCGCCGGTACCGAGCCAGATGATCAGCAGCGGGATGAGCGAGATCTTCGGCAGTGGATAAAGCGCCGCGATCCACACGTCGGCAATCGCCGCGACGATGCGCGACATGCCCATGCCGACGCCGAGGGCGACGCCGGTCACAGCCGCCACCGCGAAACCGACGAGGATGCGCAGCAGCGTAACGCCGAGGTGATACTCCATGGTGCCGTCCAGGAGCATGCGCCAGAGATAGACCGCGATGGCCGACGGCGCCGGCAGGTAGATCGGCGCAATGCCGCGCGCCCGCACGTAGATCTCCCACCCCGCCACGACCAGCACGATGCTGGCCACCGGCATTACCCGTTCCGCGAACCATGCTGCGCTTCTGGGCCGCCGCACGCTCATGAGGCGGACGCCATCTGGTCCTGCTGACGCATCGCGGCCGTCACCTCCTCGCGGATCAAGTGGAAGGTGCGGTCGAACAGCGCGCCGAATTCCGGCGAGCTCACCATGTCGGGCGAGCGGGGACGCGGCAGATCGACCGCGATCACCTCCTTGATGCGGCCGGGGCGCGCCGTCATGACAACGACCTCGTCGCCGAGCAGGATCGCCTCCTCGATCGCATGGGTGACGAACAAGATGGTCTTGCGGGTCGCATCGAAGATGCGCAGGAGCTCCTCCTGCATCACGATCTTGGTCTGCGCGTCGAGCGCCGCGAAGGGCTCGTCCATCAGCAGGATGGGCCGCTCCAAGATCAGAGCACGTGCCAGCGCGACCCGCTGGCGCATGCCGCCGGAGAGCTGCCCGGGCAGATGGCTCTCGAAGCCGCGCAAGCCGACCGAGGCGATGAGCGTGCGGGCGCGCTGGTAGCGCTCGGCGGCCGGCATCCCGCGCATCTCCAGTCCGAACGCCACGTTGTCGATCACGCTGCGCCAGGGAAATAAGTTGAGATTCTGCCACACCATGACCGAGTCGGCGCCGAGCGGGCGCGCGACGGCCGGGGCTGCCGGATCCGCGATGCGGACCGAGCCCGACGTCGCCGTCTCCAGGCCGCCGACGATCTGGACCAGGGTGCTCTTGCCGCAACCGCTCGGCCCGAGCAAGCAGGCAAAGCGGCCGGAACGAAACCGGTGCGAGAAGTGGTCGAGCGCGACGACCTCGGCGCGGCTGCCGCCGCCCCAGACCTGCGTCACGTTCTCGACCAGCACGTCCATCACCCGACCCCAAAACGGTGCACTAGCGGTGTGTAACAATAAACGCGGCGCGGCGCCCCTGTCGCGTCGTCACACGGCCTCGTTAAATGGAGGCGGGCAGCGCAAGCGCCGCGTCGACCATGGCGGTCGCTCGCTTGTAGTCGAAGAACCGGTTGACATTCTGCTTCACCAGGAACGAGGCGCCGCCGTAAAATTTCTCGTATTGCGCGTGGCGGCTGCCGAACTCGGAGCCGAGAAAGTCCCACACCATGCGCAAGGTTGCGACGCGGGTCCGCGCGTCGGCACGGCCGGACTGCATGTAGCGCGTGATATCCGCCGCCATGGCGGGATTGTCGAAGTCGCGCGCGGAGGACGGCAGCGTGATCATGGCGGCACCGGCGAGCTCGCGTATGATCTCCAGCATGCGGCCATTGAGCTCCGACTGAAGCGCCATGACCGAGTAGAGCGTCGCCTGCGAAGGCCACAGGATCCCGTTGCTGTCGATGGTCGCGACCGTCTCGTGCGCCTGCAGCATCGAGTCGACGATGGTCGCGAAGGCCGCAAGCTCCCCCATCTCGATATTGACGGCCGGGTGCGCATCGTTCCCGGTCATCTCGTTCATGCGTTTGGCAAGACCCATCATGAAGCGCAGCTTGGTGGCGTAGCGGCATTGCGCCTGGTGGTTGCCGTAGAGATGTGCCGGTGTCTTCCACCACTGGTCGCGCGAGATCTCGAGATTGCGATAGACGAAGACGTCCTCCCACGGCACGAACACGCTGTCGAACACGCAGAAGCAGTCCGCCTCGTCGAACCGGCTGGTGAGCGGATAATCGAGCGGACTCATGTCGGCGCGCGCGAACGCGCGGCGCGGATAGAGCTTGAGGCCGGGCGCATTGATCGGCACGGCAACCGTGTTGGCGTACGCCTCGTCGCCCGGCTGCAGCGGGTGGATGCACGCGAGGTGCAGGTAGTCGCTGAACAGGGCGGCGGTCGCGAGTTGCTGGGCGCCCGAGATCACGATGCCGTCGTCGCGCTCCTTGACGACGCCGGCATAGAGCGTCGGGTCGCTCTGCTTGTGCGCCGGCTTGGAACGGTCGATCTGCGGCGGAACGATCGCATAGCTGGCATAAAGATGATTGTCGCGCAGATGCTCGTAGAAACGCACCACGTTGTCCGCGAACTGTTGCCCGCCCGCCGCGAACACCCGCGGCACCGCGGCGAACCCGGTGAAGAACCCGCTGACGTGGTCGGGCGTGCGCCCCATCAGTCCGAAGGTCGCCTCCGCCCAGGTTTCCGAGAACAGCCGCTTGGCCCTGAGGTCCGCATGCGTATGCGGGATCTGCCACGCGCGCCACACCGGCGCGCCGGTCTTGGGCGACGGATAGGTCATGCGCTCGCGCATGTCGGGCGCGGCCGCTATGTCGAACAGGTGCGCGAGGCGACGTGCGGGCCCGCGGAAGGCCGGATGCTCGCTCACCTTGGCGACACGATCGCCGTCGAGAAAAACCTGCCGGCCGTCATCGAGCGAGCGCAGCAGCTCCGCACCGCTGCGCATCGCGCCGCCTGCCGTACGCGTCTCGCCGGCCGCATTTTGGGTGGCCATTGCCGCCTCTCGTCTTGCGATTTTCCGCGGGGGTTGGAGCCTGTCGCAGAAATTAGCTACAGTATGTAGGCTTTCTCCGAATGGGTCAAACAGGAGGGTGCCGATGACACGCCCGCGCCCACGCGCCGCATCGCGCGGCCGCGCCGGATCACACGGACCCGCACGCAAATCGGCATTTGCGCCACCGCTCACCGTGTCGCATCCCGCGATGCTCGCATCCGGCACCGACGTCGCGTTCCGCGAGACGCTCTACGCGATGGTGCTTGCCTTCAATCGCCTGATCGCATGCCGCGAGGCGTTCGGCCGCGCATTGGCACTAACCGGATCGCAGTTCGCCGTGCTCGTCGGCACGGCCTATCGGCAAGACCATGATGGCGTATCGATCCGGGTGCTCGCCGCCCACGTCCAACTCGCGCCCACGCATGTGACCACCGAGGTCGGCCGGCTGGTGCGCAAGGGCTTGTTGGAGAAGCGGGTCAATCGGCGCGACCGCCGCGGCGTGTTGATTACCCTGTCGCCGCAGGGCAAGGCCGCCGTACGCCGGATTTCCCCGTTCCTGCGCCGGGTCAACGACCTGCTGTTTCAGGACATCCGCCGCAACGAGCTCGCAGCGGTTGCGCGTTTCTTGCGGGTGCTGTTGCGCAACGGCGAGGAAGCGTTGGCGGAAATCCGGCGCCGCGAGGGCCGCAGGTAAATCGCTGAGGAAACCGGGCGGAGCGCTCGGATGCTCAGCTGCTGCCGCCGCCGCTGAGCACGGCCTTGAGCTCGCGATCGGGGCCGAAGTCGTCGACGCTTTCGATCGACATCAATTCGGCAAGCCGCGTCCGCGCCCGATTGACGCGGCTCTTGATGGTGCCGACCGCGCAGCCGCAGATGCCTGCCGCTTCCTCGTACGAGAAGCCGGAAGCGCCGACCAGCACCAGCGCCTCGCGCTGGTCCGGCGGCAGCTTGGCCAGCGCCACGCGGAATTCCTCGAACTCGACCCGGCTTGCCTGCTCGGGTTGCGTCTTCAGCGTCTCCGCATAGGTACCCTCACCGTCCGGCACCTCGCGGCGACGCTTGCGATATTCGGAGCGAAACAGATTGCGCAGAATGGTGAAGAGCCATGCCGACATGTTGGTGCCGGGCTCGAACGAGTTAAGGTTGGCCCAGGCGCGCAACAGCGTCTCTTGCACGAGATCGTCCGCGCGATCCACGTTACCGCACAAGGAGATCGCGAACGCGCGCAGGCTCGGAACCGCGCGCAACATGGCTTCGCTGACCGACGGATTCGGCGGCATGCTCACGACCCTTTTTCGTCCGGTGCGGTGCTCTCCCCCTGAAGGGTGTCATCCCGCGGCGCCGAAATCTCCCCCGTTTCGAGGCGATGAAGCAGGGTGACGAAACGATCAGGGACGCCCTGCCCCACGATCTCGTTGTAGGGGACCTGGAGGTGAGCTCCAATCTTGACGAGCGTTTCCCGAGTAAGACTGGACTTGCGCTTGTGCGGCTGCGAGCCTTGCATTGATCCGGCCATCGGTCCTTTCGGCCCTGTCGGCTTGTTATGGTCGTTCATGGCATGCCCTCAGACCTTCACCTTCCCGAGAGACACCACATATCGGGAAAGTTGGGCCCGCTCGATTTTGTTCCAACGCCCCAACCCCTTGGGGGTTCCGGGCCGCGGAACTAAATAATGGGCCAGGCGTTATCAACCCTGTATGACCTTTACGGGAGGGAGTTCCATGTCAGCAGCCCAAACGGTTTCAAAATACCTCCCGTTCTTGCGACGCTATGCGCGCGCGCTGACGGGGAGCCAAAGCTCCGGCGACGCCTATGTGGCGGCTACGCTGGAGACCCTCATCAAAGAACCCGACTTGCTGAACTCGGCTTCCCAGCCGAAGGTTGCGCTGTTTCGGGTGTTCACGTCGATCTGGAATTCAGTCCCGGTGAATGGGGCCAAGGAATCCACCTCGTCGTCGATACCGGCGGAACGCCGCATCAGCCAGCTCACCCCGCGACCCCGTCAGGCGTTTCTTCTGGTCTCGCTTGAAGGCTTTGCCGACGACGCCGCTGCCGAAATCCTCGGTGAGGATTTGCAGAGCTTCCGCGCCCTCGTTGACGAGGCTGGGCGCGAGCTCGCGGCCGAGATCGCGACCGACGTTCTCATCATTGAGGACGAGACGTTCATCGCGCTCGATCTTGAAGGATTGGCGGAGAGCCTCGGACACCGCGTCGTGGGCATCGCCCGCACGCACGCCGAGGCGGTCAAGCTCGCCAAGAGCAAAAAGCCTGGCCTCATCCTGGCGGACATCCAGCTTGCGGACGGCAGCTCCGGCCTCGATGCGGTGAATGAGTTGCTCGACGAGTTCGAGGTGCCGGTCATCTTCATCACGGCGTATCCAGAGCGCTTCCTCACCGGGCAGCGCCCGGAGCCGGCCTTCCTCATCGCAAAGCCGTTCCAACCCGCGACCGTTTCGGCCGTGGTCAGTCAGGCGCTGTTCTTCCAGCGCAACGCGACGCGCGGTCATCGGCCCGTGATGGCCTGACCCGCGGCTCGATCTCTCTTCGTGTTCCGATTGGTTCGCCCGTGGCCCTTGCCTGCGGGCGAACTGCTTTTAACGGTTGGTAACGCTGCCAATGCCGATCCGACATAAAAAAAGTCGCGGTCAGCATTTTCTGCTGACCGCGACTATCTGGCCGGCCGAGCACGGGGGGAGGGGGGAATGGCGGCCGGTCACCTGATTAACGCGCGGCCATCCGAGCAGTTCCTGAAAAAACGACTCATTCTCAATTTCGCCGCCGACGCCGACTTCACCTCGGGCGCAACCGTCAAGGTCCATCTGAGGAACAATACCTGGATCCATTGTCCCAAAGCGAAGCAGCGTCTGGAACGAATCAAAAGGCGGCGTGTTGGATCACTGCAAACGGGGTACGTGGGGAAGGGGCAGGAAGACTTTGAGCCGTTGAAGAACTCGCGGGGAATGCGCGAGTAACGAAGACGGGGAGGGTTCCATGTTCCACATGACCTCGAGCTTGATTGGCGGTCTCGTTGCCGTCTCTGCCTGGGCGCTGGTTGCGCCTTCCTTCGATCCCGCCGTCAAGGCCGGCATCGCGCATGCGGACCACGAAAACGTGAACCGCGCAGCGAAACATGATCGCCTCGCGCTGCCGCCGGACTATCATCATCCCAAGCGAACGGTCGCGACCGTCGAGGTGATCGGCGTGCATGACACCGCGATCGTCTATCGTGACCGCGACGGAAGCGTGCTGTTTCGTACCGATCCGGTGAGCAACGTCACGGTGATCTCGAAAGGCTTCTTGGCGCCGCAGCTCACGTTGCGCGACACGCCGCAGAGCAAATCGACACCGATGGTGGCGCCGCATGACGATCACACGACGCCGGCCGCGATCCCGGTCGGCTGCGAGCCGGTCGCCAGCCCATATGTGCAGCCGGGTCTCGCACGAATTGTCGGCCGCTGCTTGTCGTAAGGCGACGACCCAATCTGCATCGTGTGCGACGCGGCGTGCCCTCGCACGATCCGTTACAGCTCTCTTCCAGGCTCAACGTTGAATCGATTGCGCCGATCGCCGGCAGAAAACTCTTTCGTCCGCGCATCGTAAGCATCGCCGCGTAGCGTCACTCCCACACTCCGGGGAACGTGCACGCGTATGCGACGCAAGCGCGTCGCGATAACTCACTCGTCAGTGCGTATCATCGGAACCCGCGAGCCTCATTGCGTGTTGTGTCCGCGGAATATCTTTCGCGGTGAACCGCGCGTCCACGGGGCTGCACATGACTCATCCGCATCATCGTCCAAACCATCTGCTCGTGCTCGCGGCGCTTGCCGCGTCCCTCATGACCTGCGCGCCCGCAACCGCGTTCGCGCAGTCCTACGCGCCCAATGCGCCGATCGACTATCCGGCCTCCGTATTCGCGCCCGTGGTGCACGACAGCGATACGTCGGCCGGCCTGGAAAACGCCGCGCTGCAGCGCCAGGTGGTCAACTACGCGACGAACGAGGCGCCCGGGACGATCGTGATCGATACGCCGCACACCTTCCTATATCTGGTGCTCGGCAACGGCAAGGCGCTACGCTACGGCATCGGCGTCGGCAGGCAGGGCTTCACCTGGTCGGGTACCCAGACCATCAGCCGCAAGGCCGAGTGGCCCGACTGGTATCCCCCCTCTGAGATGATCGCACGCCAGCCTTACCTGCCGCGCTTCGTCGCCGGTGGGCCGAACAATCCGCTCGGCGCCCGCGCGCTCTATCTCGGCCATTCCGAGTATCGCATTCACGGCACCAACGATCCCACGACGATCGGCCATCGCGTGTCGAGCGGCTGCATCCGCCTCACCAATGCGGACGTCGTGGACCTGTTCGGGCGTGTGGGCATCGGCACCAAGGTCGTGGTCCTGCCGCAGACGGCGCGCGATGCGCGCGGCACGCATGCGGCCGCCGTACGCGCAGAGCGCCCGCATGTCGTACGCGAGGGCGCGCGCCAGACGCTCGTCATTCCGGTATCGACGGCGACCGCTGCGGCGTCGGCCCAGCCGATGTCGATCGCGCCGGCCGGGCTGTACTGAGTTGTGAAAAAGTAGCTTGGGTCGAGCACTTTGCGAGACCCAACACCTTCCCGAGCCCGCGGCTGTTGGGTCTCGGAAGAGCTCGACCCAACCTAGCCTTCGTCGGGCTCCACCCTCGTCGCAATGATGATCATTCCTCCTGCAACGGCAACCGCACTGCCTTGCCGGTCGCGGCCGCCTGCTCGATCGCCAGCGTGGTCTCGAGATTGATCCGCGCCTGCTCGGGCGTGCATTGCACGGTCGGCGCACCGGTCACAAGATGGTCGAGCCAGGCGCGCGTCTCGTTGCCGAGCGGCCCCCAGAAATCGCCGACTGCCCAATCGCCCGCCGTGTTGCTGCCGAGGAAGGCCATCTCGACCGAATGGTCCGGCACGTAGGCGTGGGGAATGCCCTTCTCGGAAAAGATCAGGTGGTCCATGTGGTCGTCGTCGATGATCATGGTGCCTTCGGTGCCGAGCAGTTCGACGCGATCGGACTGGCCGAGGGTCGGATAGCGCGACGGCAGACCGTAGCTCACGCCGAGATTGATCACCGCGCCGTCGGCGAACGTGACGATCGCCCAGGTCACGTCGGATGCGCTGTAGCCGGCGTCGCGGAAGATGCCGTACTGGGCGCGCGCCACCACCTCGACCGGATGATTGCCGTCGAGGAACCAGCACATCAGATCGACATAATAGGTGAGCACGTCGAGCACCGGCGTCGCGTGCGGATCGCGCTTGAGGATCGCGAAGGCCTGGGCGCGCGAGTTGTAGACGCGCGCGGTACCGCCGACGACGCGGCCGAGCCGGCCATGGCGCATCTGCTCCTTGGCGCGCAAGAAGCATTCCTTGTAGCGGCGGCTGTAGCCGACGCGCAGCTCGCCGCCGGTCCGCTTGAGGAGATCGAGGATGCGGCCTGCATCCTTGAGCGAGAATCCGATCGGCTTCTCGACCAGCACCGGCAGGCCGCGTTCGAGCGCCATGCACACCGCCTCGGTGTGCTCCTGCTCGGGCGTCGAGACGACGACCGCAGTGACGTCGGGATGATTGATCACCTCGGCGTTGCTGCCGGAGTGCAGTTGCGCGCCGGCCTGCTCGGCCAAGGCTTTCGCGCGCGCTGGATCCTTGTCGGAGACCGCGAGGAAGCGCACCGAAGGGTGTTTGGCGGCAAGCCGGGCCCGCAACGTGCCGATGCGGCCGGAGCCGACCACCGCGATGCCGAGGTGAGACCGTTTCATGCTGTCGCTCCACACCCGCCGCTGTCATCGCGCGCGAAAGCGGGCAATGACGCCGTGGTTGTTGTTAGGCAAACCTCCGCACCTCGTCCTTCAGGTCGGCCCAGATGCGCGAGTAGATGTCGCGAAATTCGGACGCGACCGCGAGCTCGGCGGGCGGCAGGCGCGGGCGCGGCAGGTCCACGGGGATCATCGACTTTACCCGACCCGGACGGTTCGTCGAGACCAGCACCACGTCGGACAAAAAGATCGCCTCGTGCAGGTCGTGGGTGACGAACAGCACGGTACGCTTGTTCTTTTCCCAGACCTCGAGAAAGAGCTCCTGCAGCAAAAGCCGCGTCTGGCTGTCGAGGGCGCCGAACGGCTCGTCCATCAGGAGGATATTCGGCTCGATCGCGAAGGTGCGCGCGACCGCGACGCGCTGGCGCATGCCTTGGCTGAGCTCATGGCGATAGTGCCCTTCGAATTTGTCGAGCCCGACGCGGCGCAGCCATTCGCGCGCGATTTCGCGCCGGTTCGGCACCTTGCGCACCTCCAGGCCGAACTCGACGTTCTCGAGCGCGGTACGCCACGGCATCATGCCGTCGCGCGCGAACATGTAGCCGACGTCGTGGCGCACGCCGGTGACGACTCTCCCGTCGACCTCCGCCCTGCCCCGGCTCGGCGCCAGCAGGCCGGAGACGATGTTGAGCAACGTAGACTTGCCGCAGCCTGATGGACCGACAATCGACACGATCGAGCCTTCCGGCACGTCGAATGTCATGTTCTGGCAGGCCACGACCGGCTCGCGGCCGCGCGGGCGAAAAACGATGCTCACGTCGCGGATGCGGATCTTGGCGGAACTGACCAGCTGCATCGGGTGGCCTCAGGCGCTCGTCATCGACGGTTTCCAGCGCAGCAACCGCCCCTCGACGTAGCGCATCAGCGCGCTGAACAGCCAGGCGACGAACGCCAGGGTGATCAGGCCCGCGAACACGCCGGCGGTATTGAAGGTCGCGGCGCTTGACTGGATCACGAAGCCGAGGCCTTGGTTGGACGAGAGGATCTCGGCGACGATCACGCCGAGCAGCGAATAGGTGAGCCCGAGATTGAGGCCGGCAAAGATCCACGGCAAGGTCGAGGGCAGCGTCACCTTCCACAGGATGTCGCGCCGCGATGCGCCCATGAGCTTCGCGATGGTGAGGATGTCGTTGTCGACGTTCTTCGCGCCGCCGAGCGTATTCACCAGCAGGATGAAGAAGACGAGCGTGAACGCGGTCACCACCTTGGCGGTGACGCCGATTCCGAACCAGAGGATGATCAGCGGTGCCAGCGCGACCCGCGGCAGGCTGTTGAGCGCGAGCACGAGCGGCGCCAGAACCTCGTCCCAGAACGGCGAGCGCGCCAGCATCAGGCCGGCGAGAATGCCGAGGACTGAGGAGATGACGAACGCGATCAACGCTTCGAACACCGTGATCGCGACATCGCCGAAGAGTTCGCCGCTGTAGATGAGCCCAGCGAGCTCGCGCGCGATCAGCACCGGGCTGCTGATCCAGAACGGGTCGACCAGCCCGAATGACACGACTCCCTGCCAAACTCCCAGGATCGCGGCGATCACGTAGCCGAGCCCGTGATTGGATGCCAGGATCTCGGCCACGATCACGCCGAGCAGCGAATAGGTCAGCCCGAGGCTG
>DASXCK010000123.1:0-2273 GCA_036491235.1 Xanthobacteraceae bacterium
CTCCGAGGAGCACATCACGGCGTTCGGCTGGGCGACGCCGCAGGAGATCGACGACATCATGGCGCTCGCCATCCGCGTCAACGATTTCCTCTCCGGCCTCTTCCTCGGCGTCGGCATCCGTCTGGTCGACTTCAAGATGGAGTGCGGGCGGCTGTGGGAAAATGATCTCATGCGCATCGTCGTCGCCGACGAGATCTCGCCCGACTCGTGCCGGCTGTGGGACATCAAGTCGAACGAGAAGCTCGACAAGGACCGCTTCCGCCGCGACCTCGGCGGCCTGGTCGAAGCCTATACGGAAGTCGCCAAGCGCCTCGGCATCATGAGCGAGGGCGAGCGTCCGCAGGGCAATGGCCCGGTCCTGGTGAAGGGCTGACGCGGCCGCGAAAGTCGCGCACAATGCGCCGAACGGCGAGCGAGTCGGGGGCCGTCAGGCCCCCGAAGCGTTTGTGAAACATGTTAACCGGCTTTTGATCCCCATATAGAGCGAGCCATGAAAGCGCGCGTCACCGTCACCCTCAAGTCCGGCATCCTCGATCCGCAGGGCAAGGCGATCGAGGGGGCGCTGAAATCGCTCGGCGTCGACGGCATCGCGAGCGTGCGCCAGGGCAAGGTGTTCGACATCGAGCTTGCCGGCACCGACCGCGCCAAGGCCGAGGCCGCGCTCAAGGCGGCGGCCGACAAACTCCTGGCCAACACCGTGATCGAGAATTACCGCGTCGAGGTGACCGGATGAAATCCGCCGTCCTCGTCTTCCCCGGCATCAATCGCGAGCGCGACATGGCGCGCGCGCTCACGCTGATCTCGGGCGCCGCACCCGCCATGGTGTGGCACGCCGAGACGGCGCTGCCGGAAGGCACCGACCTCGTGGTGATCCCCGGCGGCTTCTCCTATGGCGATTATCTGCGCTGCGGCGCGATCGCGGCGCGGGCGCCGATCATGGATGCGGTGCGCGCGCACGCCGCGAAGGGCGGCCTCGTGCTTGCGATCTGCAACGGCTTCCAGATCGCCTGCGAGGCCGGCCTTCTGCCCGGCGTGCTGATGCGCAACGCCCAGCTCAAGTTCATGTGCAAGGACGTCTACCTGCGCGTCGAGCGCTCCGACACGGCGTTCAGCCGCGGCTACAATGCGGGCCAGGTGGTGCGCGTGCCGGTAGCGCACGGCGAGGGCAATTACGTCGCGGACGCCGCGACGGTCGAGCGGCTCGAGGCAGAGGGCCGCGTGCTCTACCGCTATGTCTCGCCCGCGGGCGCGCTCGATCCGGCGTGGAATCACAACGGCTCGACCAACGCCATCGCGGGTATCCTCAACGAGCGCGGCAACGTGCTCGGCATGATGCCTCACCCCGAGAACCACGTCGAAGCCAGCATGGGCTGCACCGACGGGCGCGGGCTCTTTGCCGGCCTGGTCGACCACGTGGCGCGCGCCGCTTAGCGCAGGGTCATATGGCCGAAAAGGCGCTGCCGGCCTGAAGGTCCCGCCCAGGCCTCGGGATCACGCGTCATGCCCGGCTTGTCCCGGGCATCCACGTCTTTTCCGGGTCTCGAGAAAGTCGTGGATGGCCGGGTCAAGCCCGGCCATGACGCAGGAGCGGGGACCGCGTCCTTCGACTATATAGGGCCCATGATTCCCAATGAACCCAAGGTCACCCCTGAGCTCGTCGCCGAGCACGGCCTCAAGCCGGACGAGTACGCGCGCATCCTCGAGCTGATCGGCCGCGAGCCGAGCGTCACCGAGCTCGGCATCTTCTCGGCCATGTGGAACGAGCACTGCTCGTACAAGTCCTCGAAAGTCCATCTGCGCACGCTCCCCACCAAGGCGCCCTGGGTGATCCAGGGGCCCGGCGAGAACGCCGGCGTCATCGACATCGGCGACGGGCTCGCCTGCGTGTTCAAGATGGAGAGCCACAACCATCCGAGCTACATCGAGCCCTACCAGGGCGCCGCGACCGGCGTCGGCGGCATCCTGCGCGACGTCTTCACCATGGGGGCGCGGCCGATCGCCTGTCTCAATGCGCTGAGCTTCGGCGATCCGAAGAATCCGCGCACGCGCCACCTGGTGTCGGGCGTGGTCGCGGGCATCGGCGGCTACGGCAACTCGTTCGGCGTGCCGACGGTCGGCGGCCAGGTGCGCTTCCACGCGCGCTACAACGGCAACAACCTCGTCAACGCCATGGCGGTCGGCCTCGCCGAGACCGACAAGATCTTCTATGCGGCGGCGACCGGCGTCGGCAAGCCGATCGTCTATCTCGGCTCGAAGACCGGGCGCGACGGCAT
>DASXCK010000124.1:0-12111 GCA_036491235.1 Xanthobacteraceae bacterium
AAGACGCGCTCGGAGACGTCGTTCGCCAGGCAATAGCCCGCGACGGCGTCGAGCGCGTTGCTCTTGGAGAGGTAGCGGGCGCGCGAGCCGATGACGATGCCGAGCTCCACCTCGTAGTCGAGCTTGCTCGACCCCTTCGGAATCATGGTGTCGTCGTTGGGGCCGCAGAGCGAGGACGGCGCCTTGTTGAAAATGATCGGCTCCTTCGGGATCGGCATGCCCGTCTCGGCGGCGTGGTCCGAATAGTTGAGCCCGATGGCGATGAAGTTGCCGACGTGGCCGACGCAGGGGCCGATGCGCGGCTTGCCCTTCACGACCGGCAGGCGGCCCTTGAGCGCCTTCTTGATCTTAGCGAGGCCGCGCGGCGAGAGCGCATCGCCCGAGAGATCCGGCACCACCTTGGAGAGGTCGCGGATGTTTCCTTCGGCATCGAGAACTCCGGGCTTTTCGCGGCCGGGTGGGCCGAAGCGCAGCAGCCTCATGGGTGTTTCCCCTGTTTTGTCTGGAGCGTGACTTGAATGGCATCGTTTCTACAGTGCCGAGGGCTATTAGCAAGCCTGCCGCGGCGCGTCAGAACGCCCCCGGAAACTGTCCGCCGTCGATCAGCAGGTTCTGGCCGGTGATGAAGCCGGCGTGGGCCGAGCACAGGAACGCGCAGGCGGCACCGAACTCGTCGGCGGTACCGAAGCGCTTCGCCGGGACGGCGGCGGTGCGCGCGGCGGCGGCCTGGTCCAGCGGCATGCCCTGCTTCTTGGCCGTAGCCTCGATATTGGAGCGCAGGCGATCGGTGTCGAAGGCGCCGGGCAGGAGGAAATTGATCGTCACGTTCGATCCCGCGACCGAGCGCGCGACGCCGGCCATGAAGGCCGTGAGGCCGGCGCGCGCGCCGGAGGAAAGATCGAGTCCGACCAGCGGCATCTTCACCGAGCCCGACGTGATGTTGACGATGCGCCCGAATCTCTTGGCGACCATCGGGTCGATGGCCTTCTGGGTGAGCTCGATCGCGACCGCCATGTTGGCGACGACGCCGTCGATGATTTTTTGCCGGTCGAGCTCGCGAAAATCGCGAAAGGGCGGCCCGGCATTGTTGTTGACCAGGATGTCCGGCTCCGGACAGGCGGCGAACAGCGCCTGCTGGACCTCGGGCTTGCCGACGTCGCCGGCAACCGCCGTGATCTTCGCGCCGGTCGTCTTGCGCAGCTCCGTCGCGACAGTCTCCAGCCGCTCGCGATTGACGCCGTTGATCACGACCTCGCAGCCGGCCTCGGCGAGGCGAAACGCGCAGGCGCGGCCGAGCCCGCGGCTCGAGGCGCAGACGATGGCCTTGCGGCCCTTGATGCCGAGATCCATGGGGCGGCTCCTGGTGCCGCCCGGTCTGTCGAATGATGGAAGGTGTCGGTCGCGCCGGGCGGGCCAATTCGTTTGGCCGGGCCAGCCGGCGCTGTCAACGGCCGCAGGTCAGTGGCCGTCGGTGAGCAGCGGCTCGTCGTCCTGCAGGATGCTCATCGCGTTGCCGCGCCAGACGAACTCGGTGCCCAAGAGGCCGTGCAGCCAGATGGCGGGCAAGAGCAGGTCGCGCACTACGCCGTGGATTGCGTAAAGCGCCGGACCGTCCCAGCCGGCGGTCATCGCGAGCGCCACCTCGGCGCCGTACCACAGCGCGACGAAAGCGCCGATCGATGGTGCGACCGGCCAGCCGACGGCGGCCGCCACGACGGCGACGGTGAGCATGGGAAGCAGCGCACCGGACAGGATCTCCGGATAGAAGAGGTGCGGGAAGCTCGCATGGCGCAGACGCGCCCAGCGGGTCTGGCGCCCCCATACCTCGCTCAGGTCCCGCCGGCCGAGCGGCTGCGCGAACGGCGCATCGACCAGATGCACCTCGAGGCCGAGTGCGCGCACCACCTTGGTGGCGGCCGCATCCTCGGCGAGCTCGGCGCCGAGCGCACGGATGCCGCCGGCCGCCTCGAGATCGCTTCGCCGCCACAGCATGGTCTTGCCCTGGGCAAACCCGTTGCGGGTCGCGTCGGAAAAGTACTGCCAGCGTGCCTGGTAAGTGTTGAGGAAGGCGCACTCGAGCGCCGCCCATGCATTGGCCGGCCGCACGCCGATCGGCGGTGCGCAGATGAGACCGGTGCCCGGCTCCCAGGTCGCGAGCAGGCGCTGCAGGTAGTCGGGCGGCATCAGCACGTTGGAATCGGCAATGACGATCCATTCGTGCGCGGCGGCGTTCCAGCCCTTGACGCAGTTGTTGAGCTTGGGGTTACCGTTCACCCGCTCGTCGCCGACGAGGAGGCGCGCGGGCACGAGCGGGTGTGCGGCGATCAAGCGGCGCGCGAGCGGCACGATCGGATCGCGCGGGTGCGCGACGCAGAAGATGATCTCGTAGGCGGGATAGTCGAGCGCGAACGTGGAGGCGAGCGTCTCCTCGACGAAGTTGTCGATGCCGCACACCGGCCGCACGATGGTGACGGGCGGCGCGTCCGGCGCCGGGGCGAGCGGCCGCCGCGGCCGGCACCGCACGATCGCCACGATCACGCTTGCGAGATGAAGGAAGGTGGTGATGCCGCAGAAAGCGAGTGCGGCGAGGATGAGAATCGTCATCCCGATGAATCTAGCGGCGCGCGATGACAACGCAGTGACGCGCGACGTTAACCTATGTGGCGCCGGACCATGTGGCCGTTAACCGACGGCGGCGCGCGCTCCCGCCATGTCATCGAACCGCAACACGATTCAGTCACACCGGCCGCATGATCGCGAACGAGATTGCACGTGACTGAAGACAACGGCGCTCGGCGGTTCCGCTCACTCTTCATCTCCGACGTTCATCTGGGCACGCGCGGTTGCCAGGCCGAGCAGTTGCTCGATTTCCTGCGCCAGCACGATGCCGACACGATCTATCTGGTCGGCGATATCATTGACGGCTGGCAGCTGCGTTCAGGCTGGTACTGGCCGCAGGCGCACAACGACGTGGTGCAGAAGTTGTTGCGCAAGGCGCGCAAGGGCGCGCGGCTGATCTATGTGCCGGGCAATCACGACGAGTTCCTGCGCGACTATTTCGGCACTCATTTCGGCGGCATCGAGGTGGTCGACTCGACCATCCACAAGGCGCCCGACGGCGTGCGTTACCTGGTGATCCACGGCGATCACTTCGACCTCGTGGTCACGCAGGCGCGCTGGCTCGCGCTGCTCGGCGACAAGGCCTACGAGTTCGCGATCGTGGTCAACCGCGTGTTCAACGCGGTGCGGCGCCGGCTCGGCTTCGGCTACTGGTCGCTGTCGAAATGGGCCAAGCTGAAGGTGAAGAACGCGGTGAGCTATATCGGCGAGTTCGAGAAGACGCTGGTCGCGGAGGCGAAGCGCCACGACGTCGACGGCGTCATCTGCGGTCACATCCATCTCGCGGCGATCCATCGGGATTTCGGCATCCGCTACGTCAACTGCGGCGACTGGGTGGAGAGCTGTACCGCGATCGCCGAGCACGCGGACGGGCGGATGGAGATCATCAGCTGGACGCAGGTCTCCGGCGAGGCCGGCGGTGACGAAGGGCCGGACGAGGAACTGCCGCTTCAGATACGGGCGGCATGAGGCCTCGTCATGGCCGGGCCCTGTCCCGGCCATCCACGTCTTTCTTGTTGGCCAGCAAGCAAGACGTGGATGCCCGCGACAAGCGCGGGCATGACGGCGGTATTAGTGCGCACGCGGTCTTGCCGGCTACCGCCCAGCGGCGTTACCCTCCCGCCATGGCCGATCAATCTGAGCAACAAATCCCCACTGCCGCCGATGTCGATGCGGCGGCGGCACGCCTGCGCGGGGTCGCGCTGCATACGCCGTTGATCTCCTCGCCGGTCCTCGATGCGCTCACGGGCGGGCGCGTGTTTCTCAAGGCCGAAACGCTGCAGCGCACGGGCTCGTTCAAGTTCCGCGGCGCCTACAACAAGCTCTCCGCCATCGCGCCGGACGCGCGTGGCGGCGGCGTGGTGGCGTTCTCGTCGGGCAATCACGCGCAGGGCGTGGCGGCGGCCGCCAAGCTCTTGTCGATGCCGGCCGTGATCGTGATGCCGGCCGATGCGCCGCGGCCGAAGCGCGACCGCACCGCGGAGCTCGGCGCCGAGGTGGTGCTCTACGACCGCGCGCGCGAAGACCGCGAGGCGATCGCCCGCGGCATCGCCGACAAGCGCAATGCCGTGCTGGTGCCGCCCTATGACGACCCGCTGATCATCGCGGGGCAGGGCACCGCCGGCCGCGAGATCGTCGAGGATCTGGCCGCGCTCGGGCTCAAGCCCGACATAGTGATCGTCAACGCGTCGGGCGGCGGCCTCACGGCCGGCGTCGCGCTCGCCGTCAAGGCGCGGGTGCCGACCGCGCAGGTGCTCACGGCGGAGCCGGCGGGATTCGACGATCATGCGCGCTCGTTCGCGAGCGGCAAGCGCGAGAAGAACGACGCCATCACGGGCACGATCTGCGATGCCCTGATGGCGCAGTCGCCCGGCCGCATCACCTTCGAGATCAACCGCGCACTGGTCGGCGCCGGCGTTTCGGCGAGCGACGAGGAAGTCGGCCGCGCGGTGGCGTTCGCGTTCCGCGAATTGAAGCTCGTGGTCGAGCCGGGCGGGGCGGTGGCGCTTGCGGCGCTCGTCGCCGGCAAGGTTGACGTTCGCGGCAAGATCGCGGTCGCGGTGCTCTCCGGCGGGAATATCGATCCGGAGTTGTTCTCACGCCTGGTGGCGTGAGCGACCGCCGGACCCGCCGGTTCTCAGCTGGAAGTATCCGCGATGACGTGGGCGCCTTCACGCAACGTAATCCGCCGCTGCGGGTGCTCTTCAGTCGCCGCCTTGAAGATGGCGTGGGCAAGATGAAGGTTGAGGGCGCGCGCAAGCACCCGTTCGACGGTGTCGGTTCCGTCCACGTGCCAGAGCTCGACCCGATAGGGAAGCTCTTCCAGCGCCTCTGGCAGAATGACGGTCGCTGACATCGCAACCCTGTCCAGTTTCATGACCGGCAGTCGTAAGGACTAATGATCCGGGCCATTCCAACGCGATACGATATGATTCTTGTGGCGCAGCGTAATGTAGCGCTGCGGGTGCTCACGCGTCGCGGCATAATAGGCAGCATAGCCGATGCCTGCGTTTGCGGTCACGGCCAGTACCTGCTCGACGGCCATCCTGGCTTCGTCCCAGAGTTCCACGCGATAAGGTAGATCCTCGCGTGCGGCCGTTCGCCGGTCGAACGGTGCCGGCTTTGCGTCATCGCCATCCGGATCGTTTCCGGCAGCGAACTCATAAAGATCGAGGGGCAGTGGAACCGATCCTGAGAGACAGGACAAGAGGCTGGAACTCGGATGCATGAGTGCCATTCTGTTGCAACGCCGCGGGTGAAAGCCTATCGTCAAGGAGGCCCGGGGAACCTCAAAAAGCGGGCCCGAGGCTCCGAACATGCCACCACCTCATGGCGGGAAGCAACCCGTTTCGGAGACCAGTCATCTCGAACTGCTGGTCGATGCCCTCGCCGATCATGCAATCTACATGGTCGATCCCGACGGGTTCGTGACGACCTGGAACACGGGCGCAGAACGCATCAAGGGCTATCGGGCGATCGAGATCGTCGGGCAGCATTTTTCCCGCTTCTTCACCCCCGAGGATCAGGCGGGCCGGTTGCCCGAACGGCTCCTGGCGCAGGCGAAAGCGACGGGACGATACGAGGCCGAGGGCTGGCGCGTCCGCAAGGATGGCCGGCGCTTCTGGGCCCACTCGGTCATTCAACCGATGCGTGACGAGCACGACACGCTGATCGGCTTTGCCAAGATCACGCGCGACGTCACCGAGCGAATGGCAGCCCAGTCCGCTCTGCTCGAAAGCGAGCGCCGATTCCACATGCTCGTCGACGCCGTCACCGACTACGCGATCTACATGCTCGATCCGAGCGGGCTGGTGAGCAACTGGAACACCGGCGCCGAACGCCTCAAGGGCTATACGGCGGATGAGATCATCGGCCAGCATTTCTCCCGCTTCTACACCAAGGAGGATCGCGCGCACGGTCTTCCGGGCCGCGTCCTCGAACAGGCCATACGCGAGGGCCGTTTCGAGGGCGAAGGATGGCGCGTGCGCAAGGACGGGAGCCGCTTCTGGGCATCCGTCCTGGTGCACACGATCCGCAACCACAAAGGCGAACTCGAGGGTTTCGCCAAGGTAACGCGCGACGTCACCGAGCGCCGTGCCGCGCACGACACGCTGCGCGAGAGCGAACGCCAGTTCCGCCTGATGGTCAACAACGTCAGCGACTATGCGCTCTACATGCTGGATCCCAACGGCATCATCACCAGCTGGAACGCCGGGGCCGAGCGCATCAAGGGCTATACGGCCGACGAAATCATCGGCCAGCATTTTTCCCGCTTCTATACCGAGCGCGACCGCGCCGCCGGCACTCCGACGCGGGCGCTCTACACCGCCGCGACCGAAGGCCGTTTCGAAGCCGAGGCGTGGCGCGTGCGCAAGGACGGCAGCTTGTTCTGGGCGAACGTGGTGCTCGATCCGATCCGCGACGAGAAGGGCGACCTGATCGGGTTCGCCAAGATCACCCGCGACATCACCGAGCGGCGGGACGCCCAGACGGCCCTGCAGGAGGCGCAGGCGCAGCGGGCGCATGCGCAGAAGATGGACGCACTCGGCCATCTCACCGGCGGCGTCGCCCACGACTTCAACAATCTGCTGATGGTCGTGAGCGGTCATGTCCAGACGATCCTGAAGAAGGTCACCGAAGATCCGAAGCTGATGCGGTCCGCGCGGGCCATCGAGCTTGCGGCGCAACGCGGCGCGGCGCTCACGCGCCAACTCCTGACATTCTCGCGCCGCCAACCGTCCAATCCGGCGGTGGTGGCGCTCCCCGATCGCGTCGATGCTTTTCGCGCGATGTTGTCGAGCTCGATCGGCGAGACGTCGCGGTTGATCACCACGATGGGCCCCGACCTCTGGAGCGTGAAGGTCGACGCCAGCGAGCTCGAGCTCGCCCTGGTCAACGTCGTTCTCAACGCTCGCGACGCCATGCCGGACGGCGGCACGATTTCGGTGACGGCCGAGAACGTCGTGCTCGAGCGCAGCGATACGCACGCACGGATCGGCGGCGAGTTCGTGGCATTGCGCGTCAGCGACACCGGCTGCGGAATCGCGCCCGACGTGCTCGCGAAGGTGTTCGATCCATTCTTCACGACCAAGGGGCCGAACAAGGGGAGCGGCCTCGGCTTGTCCCAGGTCTACGGTTTCGCGCATCAATCGGGCGGCACGGTCACGATCGAGAGCGATCTCGGACGCGGGACGACCGTCACGCTTTATCTGCCGCGCACCCAGGAGGCGGCGGGCGACGAGCGCGAAGCCTCCGCCACCGAGGCCGCCGGCGCGGGATGCGTGCTGGTGGTGGAGGACAATCCCGAGGTATCGGGCGTGACCATCTCGATGCTGGAGCAGCTCGGCTATGACGTGCATGCCGTCGCGAGCGCGGACGCGGCGCTGCAGGCGATCGCGGCGCGGGAATTCGACCTGGTGTTGAGCGACATCGTGATGGCCGGCAGCATGGACGGGATCGGGCTTGCGCGTGCCCTGCGGATCCGCAAGCCGGACCTTCCGGTGCTGCTGGTGACGGGCTTCAGCGAGGCGGTCGGCACCGCGCCTGCCGAGTTCACCGTGATGCAAAAGCCGTTTGCGCTGGCGGAGCTCAGCCGAACCGCCGCGCGCATGATCGCCGGCGCCAAGCAACCGGCCGCGACGAACGTCGTCCGCCTGCGCGGGGCACGGACAGGCCCGCCTGCCGACGAGCACAAAGCTTAGTCGACGCTGTTCGGCGCACGGCGAATTGGTCGCACGCGGCGACGGCGCCTGCCTGCCCGAATTCCATTCCTCAGTGCGTCGCGGCGGGCTGCAAGCACCGGCAGACCGCGATGATCACGCCTGCGACGGAGAGTGGCGGCGATTCCGCGGCAAGCGATCGCGGCACCACAAATTCGTCCATCCCGAAGTTTTCCGCAACGACTGCAGCCGTGTCCATGTGCGCTTGTTGCGCACCGACAGGGCCGCGCCCTAATATATAAGACATATGTTAGGAACGCCGGCGTGACCCGAAGCAAGACAAACCTCCTGCGCAAGCCCGCGACCGCGCGACCGCGGTCTGCCGCGCCGGCGATGCGCGCCGAGACGCTCACCGAGCAGGCCTATCGCGCGGTCGAGGAGCAGATCGTCACGCTGCGGCTCAAGCCGGGCGACGTCCTCTCCGAGCAGATGCTGTCGGCGGCCTTCGGTATCGGCCGCACGCCGATACGCGAGGCGCTGCAGCGGCTCGCGCGCGAGGGCCTGGTGACGATCCTGCCGCGCAAGGGCATCCTGGTGTCTGACCTCAACCCGCGCACCCAGCTGCTCGTGCTCGAGGTGCGCCGCGAGCTCGAGCGCCTGCTCAGCCGCGCGGGCGCGGAGCGCGCGACGGCGGCGCAGCGCACCGAGCTTTTGCGCGTCGCCGACGGCATGGACCGGGCCGCCAAGACCAACGACGACATGGCCTTCATGCGGCTCGACCGCGAGATGAATGGGCTCATGATCGAGGCGGCGCACAACGATTATGCCGCACGCTCGATGAAGCTGCTGCAGGGCCTGTCGCGCCGCTTCTGGTACATGCACTACCGCGAGGCGGCGGATCTGCCGTTGTGCGCGCGCCTGCACGCCAATCAGGCGCGCGCGATCGCCAAGCGCAATGGCGAGCAGGCCGCACGGGCGAGCGACAAGCTCATGGACTATGTGGAGACGTTCACGCGGGCGACGGTTTCGGTGTGAGTCAAAGGCGAGCCAAGCGGGTGATCCATGACGACATACGAGGGAAAGCGCACCATCGATGGGCTGGTCGTGACGGCGGACGGCAAGCGGCTCGACGAGCACTACGAGGTCAAGCGTTTCACCAAATACGGGTTCGAGTGGACCTATGAGGGCGAGAGTCCGCAGCAACTCGCGCTCGCGATCCTCTTCGACCATCTCGGCGACAAGGACCGCGCCGTCCGCCTGTCCGAGCCTTTCATGAAGAGGGTGGTTGCGAACCTGGATAATGACTGGACGCTGCGCGGCGATGAGGTTGCGGCGTTCGTGGCCCGTGCTGCGCCGTAGGGTGGGCAAAGGCGGTCACGACGATCGTGCAGGGCACGGCGCCGCTTCCGCCGTGCCCACGCGTTCTGCATGGCCGCCCATGCGTGGGCACGGCCGAACGCGCGCCGTGTCCGCCCGCATGCGCCTCGGCCGCCTTTGCCCACCCTGCGCAACGCCGTTGATCCGGGCAGTAGCCCGTGATAGACCTGTGATATATCAGATGGAGAGCCCGCGATGATCGGACAACGGCAGATCGATTTTCGCCGCGAATACCGCTCCCGCATCCTCGGATGGTACGACGGCTACTTCCACATCGTGATCATCTATGCGATCGGCGCCGCGGCGTTCTACATCTATGTGGGTCACATCCATAACGTGACGTGGTTCGAGTGGCTCACGGTGCCGGCGACCTTCCTGTTCACCAACCTGTTCGAATGGGCGGTGCACAAATACGTCATGCACCGGCCGGTCAACATCAAGGGCCTGCGCGCGATCTACGAGCGGCACACGCTCAACCATCACCAGTTCTTCACCGACCACGAGATGCGCTTCCGCGACCACAAGGACTGGCGCGTGACGGTGTTTCCGCCCTATGCGCTCGTGGTGTTCACGCTGATGTCGCTGCCGGCCGCGATCATCCTCGGGCTCCTGTTCGCGCCCAATGTCGGCTGGCTGTTCATGTGCACGACGACCGGCATGTACCTCGTCTACGAGTTCATGCACTTCTGCTGCCATGTCGACGAGAACGCGTTCGTGCGTCACTGCCCGTTCGTCAACACGCTGCGCCGCCACCACACGGCGCACCACAATGCGCGGCTGATGATGGAGGTGAACATGAACCTCACGTTCCCGATCGCCGACTGGGCGTTCGGCACCTCGGACCTCGACCGCGGCCTCGTCGGTACGCTGCTCAACGGCTACGAGACGCGCCACCTCAAGAAGACGTTGCGCGACACGCCGCGCCGCCCGGACGAGGCGGCGGCCGCGCCGGTCGGCACGAACTAGGGGGCGCGCCATGCCGACCGACGTCAAGGCGGTGGTCTCGGGCGTGGTGCTGATCGTCGCCGCGATCCTCGCGTGGTGGCACGGCTCGCCGATCCGGCCCGACTACGCGAACGCCGTCATCGCGACCGCGATCTTCATGGTGATCTCGATGTGGATCTTCCCCGAGGCCGGCGTGAAGACGAGCAAGAACAAATAGGGCTGCATCGTCGCCATGGCCTTGCAGTACCAGGCGGCCGTGCTGCATGCGGCCAAGACGCCGCTCGCGATCGAGCGGGTCGAGGCGCTGCCGCTTGGCGACCACGACGTCCTGGTGCGCGTGCGCGCCGCCGGCCTCTGCCACACCGACCTCGAGGTGATCGACGGGTCGCTACGCTATCCGATGCCGATCGTGCTCGGGCATGAGGCGGCGGGCGTGGTCGAGGAGGTCGGCGCGGCGGTGACCAGGCCGCGCCAGGGCGACCACGTGGTGCTGTCGTGGAACCCGTATTGCGGGCACTGCTTCTATTGCGACCGCGGCGCGCCGATCCTGTGCGAGGAATATCTCGCGAAAGGCCCGCAGGCGGTGCAGTTCGACGGGCGCTGCAAGGCGCGCCGAACCGACGGCGAAGAACTCAAGCATCTCATGTTCCTCGGCGCCTTTGGCGAATACTGCGTCGTGCAGGACCAGCAGGCGGTCGCGGTGCCGAAAGACATCCCGTTCGACCGCGCCTGCCTGATCGGCTGCGGCGTGATGACCGGTGTCGGCGCCGCGCTCAACGTGGCCCGCATCGGCCGCGCCGACACCGTGATGGTCGTCGGCTGCGGCGCCGTCGGGCTCTCCGCCGTGCAGGGCGCGCGGCTTGCCGGCGCCGCGCACATCATCGCGGTCGATCTCGACGACAAGAAGCTCGCGCTCGCGCGCCGCATGGGCGCGACCGATGGCGTGAATGCGAACAGCGAAGATGCGGTCGCGATCGCAAAGAAGCTGACCGGCGGGCGCGGCGTCGACGCCGTGATCGAGGCCGCGGGCAGCGGCGCGGGCTTTCGGCTCAGCGTCGAGGCGGCGCGGCCGGGCGGCGAGGTGGTGTGGCTCGGCAAGGTCGACGTCGCGCAGGACGTGGCGTTTCGCTGGGGCGCGCTGATGCAGGAGAAGCGCATCCGCCGCTCGAGCTACGGCGAGGCGCGCCCGGCGCGCGACTTTCCGCTGCTCGCGCAGGCCTATCTCGACGGCCGCCTGATGCTCGACGAGATGATCACGGCGCGCATCGGGCTCGACGCGATCAACGAGGGATTCAGGGCGCTGCGGAACGGCGAGGCGATCCGCAGCGTCGTGACGTTCGATTGACCGCCGTCATGCCCCGGCCTTGTGCCGGGCATCCACACCTTTTCGATCCGGCAAGAAGGACGTGGATGGCCGGGACAGGGCCGGCCACGACGTCTTATGACCGAACGAACGCTATTTCTCCGCGTGCCGGTCGCCCTTCACGAATTTCTTCACCGTCATGTTGGCCGTGAAGCCGCCGAAGACGTTGCCCTGGTCGTCGGCCGCGACGCCTTCCGGCATCTCGGTCGTGCCGTCGCCGGAGATGAAGGCGGTCACCTTGCCGTCTTTCACGCTGCCGATGCGGATGCCCTGCTTGAAGCCCTTGTTGTACTTCTCACCGGACTGCGAGTCGGCGGAGTAGAGCACATCGTTCTTGTCGATGAAGATGCCGCTCGGCCGCCCGAACTGCTTCCATTCGGCGATGAACTTTCCGTCCTGGTCGAAGATCTGGATGCGGTTGTTCATGCGGTCGGCGACGAACAGGTGGCCGGACGAGTCCATCGCGAGCCCGTGCGGCGTGTCGAACTCGCCCGGACCCGTGCCCTTGTGGCCCCAGGCCAGCAGAAACTTGCCGTCCTTGGAGAATTTGACGATGCGCGCATTGGTGTCGTCGCCATGCCCGTCGGCAACGAAGATGTCGCCGTTCGCGGCGACCACGACGTCGGAGGGCGCATTGAAGTGATGCTC
>DASXCK010000125.1:0-16267 GCA_036491235.1 Xanthobacteraceae bacterium
GGCGCTGCGTCTCGACGCAGGCCGCCGGAACTCCACGATCTGCACCCCGCCGGGACGGTCATGCGAGCGCACGTCCGTCCATCGACAAACGCCGGTCGGCGCGAGCCTGTTCCTGACGCCGGAAGCGGGCCGATACCACCGCGGCGAGTCGGCGGTGGCACCGCGGCCGCGAGATCGCGATTAAGGTTAGCCACGTTTAGCGGTGCGTCCGGCGGCGCTTTGCGTGGACGGGGCGGCGGGCCGGCATTATTAAGAATTTGTTGACCTTACACGGTCGTGCGCCGGATTCGCGTGCATCGTATGAATGAACTGGCGTCCCATCTCGCGCTTCTCCGCGACCCGCGGCTCGCCGCGCTCGCCACCGCGGCGACACCGGCGTGGCTGTGGAGCACCGACGCGACCCGCATCCTGTGGGCCAATCCGGTCGGCGCCGCGATCTTCGGCGCCTTTCCGGCGGAACTTCCAGCGCTGCGCCTCGACCCGCGCGGCCAGGTCACCACCCAGATCACGCGCGTGCTCGGCACCTTGCGGCTCGGCGGCGGCCATCGCCTCGAGCGCCTGCGCGGCTTCGGCACCGGCATCTCGCGTGCGCTCACCTGCAACTGCTCGCGCATCGTGCTCGACGACTATACGCCCGGCGTGCTCGTGGTCGCGGTGGAAGCCGCCGGTCCGGCGCTCCCGCTCGCGCAGCGCATCCGCCGGCTCTATGACGGCAGCGGACTTGCGATCGCGGCCTTCGCGCCGGATGGCAACGTGATCTACGCGACGCGGCAGGCCAGCGCACGCCTCGCCGGCGGCGCCACACTCGCGACGCTGGGCGCCACGCAACTCGGCGCGGACGCGGTCGCGCACGGCCGCGCGGAGGGTGATATCCCGCTCGGCCGCATCACCATCGTGCGCCTCGGCGCCGACGCGACCATGGCGCTGGTGACAACCTTGCCGTCCGAGACGGCCGTGACGCCTTCGCCTCGCCCCGAGCCATTGCCTCACGTGGTAACCGCGCCGCCGACCATCCCGGCCACCCCTATTATTCCGGAAGCTCCGCCGGTCGCACCCGTATCGCCGGAACCGACCGCCGCTGATCCATCGGCCGTGCCCGCGGCGCCAGGGCCGCCCACGACGCCTGACGCCGCCGTGGCACCGCCAACCACGATAGTCGCGGACGCGCCGGACACCACCGCAGAAGGCGCGCCGACCACCGCGGCGGCACCATTGGCCCCACCGTCCGAGAAGTGCGTCGACACATCAGTCACCGAGCGCCGCCACCCGCTGCGCTTCGTCTGGCAGATGGACGCGAACGGCCGCTTCACGCTCGGCTCCGATGAGTTCACCGAGGTGATCGGTCCGCGCATTGCGGTCGCGCTCGGACGGCCCTGGAAAGAGATCAACGACGAGCTTGCGCTCGACCCGGAGAACCAGGTCGGGCGCGCGGTGGCGACGCACGACACCTGGAGCGGCATAACGGTGTCGTGGCCCGTCGACGGCACCGTCGAGCGCCTTACGGTCGAGCTGTCCGGCCTGCCCATCTACGACCGCAACCGCAGCTTTCTCGGCTATCGCGGCTTCGGCGTGTGCCGCGACGTCGACCGCCTTGCGACGCTCGCGGTGATGCGCCGCTCCGCCCACGCGGCCGGTCAGCCAGCTCCCGATGTAGCCACCCATGTGGCCGCCGATGTGGCCGCTCCGCCGGCACCGCCTGCAAGCGAGGTCGCGACACCGCAAGCCGCAACCGAGGCCGTCGAGACGCGCCCGACACTGACGCTCGTGCCCAAGTCGCCCAATGTCCTGCCCTTCCGCAGCACGACGGCGACGCCCGCTCCGGACGCCAAGTCTCCGGGCTTGAACCCGATCGAGCGCAACGCCTTTCACGAACTCGCGCGCCAGCTCACCACCCGTCTCAGGGGCGATCCGGCGCTCAAAGCCGAGGTGGCGAACGAACAGCAGCCGGTGGCGGCACCGGACATCGCGGCCGCGGCGCCGACCGAGGCGGTCGCGTCGGTCGAGACCACACCGGTCATGCGCACCGAACCCGCCCACACCGCGTCGCCGCCGCCGAGCGAAGGCATCGTCGAGCCGCTCGCCAATACGGCCGCCGCCGTGGCGCTCGCCGAACCGGCGCCGCAGGAGCCCGCCGAGCGTCCGCTGCTCGACCGCCTCCCCCTCGGCGTCCTGGTCTACCGGCTCGATACGCTGCTCTATGCCAACCGCGCCTTCCTCGATTGGACCGGCTATCCGCATCTCGATGCACTCGCCGACGCCGGCGGCCTGGACAGCCTGTTCGTCGAAAGCGGTGCCGAGGACGCCGCGACGCCCGACAAGCGGCTCATGATCGCGACGCCGCACGGCGAAAAACGCCCGGTGGAGGCGCGGCTCTTCTCGGTTCCCTGGGAAGGCGAGACCGCGCTCGTGCTGATGCTCGCGAACATGGGGCTGGACGAGCACGCCAGGCCGGACGAAACCGAGCTGGAAAGCGCGCTGGAGGCGAGCGAGACGTCGCTGCGGTCCGTGAAGACCGCGCTGCAGGCGACCGAAGCATCGCTCCGCCGCGCCGAGGCGCAGGCGCGCGAATTCAAGATGCTTCTCGACACGGCGACCGACGCCGTCGTGATGATCGGCCCGTCGGGCCGCGTCGCCTCGGCCAACCGCGGTGCCGAGACGCTGTTCGGCTACGACGCGGCCGAGCTCACGACCCGCACATTCGCCGACCTGTTCGCGCCGGAGAGCCGCTCCACGGCGCTCGAGTATCGCGCCGCGACGCTCGCGTATCTCGACGGCGGCGCGCGCAATGCCGGCGGCCGCGAGGTCATCGTTGCGGCGCGGCAAGGGGGCGCCACCCCGCTGCTCATGACGCTCGTTCGCATCGACGAATCGCAGCGCGTCTGCGCGGTCTTGCGCGACATCACGCGGTGGAAAGCGGCCGAGGGCGAGCTCGTGGCGGCGCGCGACACGGCCGAGAAAGCGTCGGCCGCCAAGTCCGACTTCCTTGCCAAGATCAGCCACGAGATCCGCACGCCGCTCAACTCGATCATCGGCTTCTCCGAGGTGATGCTGGAGGAGCGCTTCGGTCCGATCGGCAACGAGCGCTACCGCAACTACCTCAAGGACATCCACGGCGCCGGCGACAACCTGGTGGCGCTCGTCAACGACCTGCTCGATCTCGCCAAGATCGAAGCCGGCAAGCTCGACCTCGCCTTCACGGACCTCAATCTCAACGAGCTGGTGCAGGCCGCGGTCGCGCAGATGCAGCCGCAGGCCAATCGCGAGCGCATCATCATCCGCACCTCGCTCGCGCCGGCGCTACGGCCGGTCGTCGCCGACGCCCGCGGGCTGCGCCAGATCGCGCTCAACCTGCTCTCCAACTCGATCAAGTTCACCGGCGCCGGCGGCCAGGTGATCATCTCGACCGCGTCCGCGGACAACGGCGACGTGCTGCTGCGGGTGCGCGACACCGGCATCGGCATGGACGAGAAGGAGATCGACGTCGCACTCGAGCCGTTCCGCCAGCTCGCCACCGCGGCGCGCTGGGGTTCGGGCGGAACCGGCCTCGGCCTGCCGCTCACCAAGGCGCTCGCCGAGGCGAACCGTGCGCGCTTCACCCTCACCAGCAAGATCAACGACGGTACACTGGTGGAAATCGCCTTCCCGGCGACGCACGCACACGCCGAATAAGGCGCACGCCGCGATCCGCGTAAAATTTCCGATATTTCCGCAACCTCGTCCCCCGGCGCGATAGGACGCGCCGGGGAAATGCGCTAGTCTCGGCTCCGGGGGGCGCCCTGCGCCCTGAGGCCAGCATGCGGCAAGCGATCCGGTTGGCATTGCGTTTCCGGTTACGCCTCTGGGCGGCCGCGCTTCTTGCGGTCGCTCTGCTCGTTCCCGTCGCCGCGTCGGCCGCCGAGACGGTCGACCTTCTGCTTGTCTTCGCGGTCGACGTGTCGCGCAGCATCGACCAGGACAAGTTTCAGCTCCAGCGCGACGGCTACGCCAGCGCGATCACCAATCCGCGCGTGATCGAGGCGATCCGCTCTGGCCCGCATCACCGCATCGCGGTCAGCTTCATCGAGTGGTCGGGCATCGGCGCCCAGCGGGTCGTGATCGACTGGACCCTCATCCAGGACGCCGCCAGCGCGCAGCAGTTCGCCTCCGCGCTGGCCGAGGCGCCGCGCTCGTTCCAGGACCGCACCTCGATCAGCGGCGCGATCGACTTTTCCATGGCAGAGCTCGACAAGGCCCCCTTCGACGCGCCCCGCCGCACCATCGACATATCGGGCGACGGCACCAACAATGCGGGCCGCGATGTGCGGCTCACGCGCGACGAGGCGCTCGCCAAGGGCGTGACGATCAACGGCCTGGTGATCCTCAGCGAACATCCGCTGTCGTGGAACGCCGAACACACCAACCCGCCGGGCGGCCTCGCCAAGTATTACGAGACCAACGTGATCGGCGGCCCCGGTGCCTTCGTGATGGTGGCGCAGAACTTCAACTCGTTCGGCCAGGCGATCATCAACAAGATGATCGCCGAGATCGCCGCCGGCGGCGACCAGGTTCCGCACAAGCCGCGCATGGCCCACCGCGGACTGTAGGTCCTCGCTCGTCATGCCCGGCCAATGTCGGGCATCCACGTCTTTGCGCGCGGCAAGACGTGGATGCCCGCACAAGCCTGGCCACGACGTGTCTCTTTGTCCCCATGCATCGCCCTTGATCGCGGTTCCGGCGCTGGCTAGAGAATTCCCTTCATTCGCCGGCTGCGAGCGGAGCTCCCATGAAAAAACTCTATCCCGACGCGACATCGGCACTGGCCGGCCTGTTGAAGGACGGCATGCTGATCATGGCCGGCGGCTTCGGGCTGTGCGGCATCCCGGAGACGCTGATCCTGGCAATCCGCGAATCGGGCGTGAAGAACCTGACCATCGTCTCCAATAATGCCGGCGTCGACAACGCCGGCCTCGGCCTGTTGCTCGAGACCCGTCAAGTCAAGAAGATGATCTCGTCCTACGTCGGCGAGAACAAGACGTTCGCGCAGCAGTTCCTCGCCGGCGAGCTGGAAATCGAGTTCAACCCGCAGGGCACGCTCGCCGAGCGCATTCGCGCCGGCGGCGCCGGCATCCCGGCCTTCTTCACCCGCACGGGCGCCGGCACCGACATCGCCAAGGGCAAGGAAGAGCGCACCTTCGACGGCCAGCGCTACATCATGGAACGCGGCCTCGTCGCCGATCTTTCGATCGTGCATGCCTGGACGGGCGATACCGAGGGCAACCTCGTCTACCGGAAGACCGCGCGCAACTTCAATCCGATGATGGCGACGGCCGGCAAGGTGACGGTCGCCGAGGTCGAGCATCTGTTCGAGCCGGGAGAGATCAATCCCGACCACATCGTCACGCCGGGCGTGTACGTGCAGCGCATGATCCAGGTGCCCAACGCGAAGAAGCACATCGAGCAGCGCACGGTGCGTAAGCGGCCGGCCGCCGCCGCGGCCGGCAGCGAAGTCTGAAATCTAATGTATTGAGCATGATCGTTTCCGGAAACCGCTGCGCACTTTCCGCGATCCTGCTCTAGATCAAGGAGAGCCCCAGATGCCCTGGACCCGCGAGCAGATGGCCGAACGCGCCGCCAAGGAGTTGCGCGACGGCTTCTACGTCAACCTCGGCATCGGCATCCCGACGCTGGTGTCGAATTACATCCCGAAGGGCATGAGCGTGCAGCTGCAGAGCGAGAACGGCATGCTCGGCTTCGGCCCGTTTCCCTACGAGGGCGACGAAGATCCCGACCTGATCAATGCGGGCAAGCAGACCGTCACCGAGCTTCCGACCACGAGCTTCTTCTCGTCGGCGGACAGCTTCGCGATGATCCGCGGCGGCCATATCGACATCGCGCTGCTCGGCGCCATGCAGGTCGCCGAGAACGGCGACCTCGCCAACTGGATGATTCCCGGCAAGATGGTGAAGGGGATGGGCGGCGCCATGGATCTGGTGGCGGGCGTCAAGAAGGTCGTCGTGATCATGGAGCATACCGCCAAGGACGAGGCCAAACTGCTGCACCAGTGCAGCCTGCCGCTCACCGGCGCGGGCGTGGTCGACATGGTGATCACCGACCTCGCGGTGTTCACCATCGACCGCAAGGGCAAGGGCGGCATGACCTTGGTGGAGCTTGCGCCCGACGTCACGGTCGACGAGGTCAAACGCAAGACCCAGGCGACCTTCGCGGTCGGCGCCGGGCTGCACTGACCCACTCCACCTCCGAGCCCTCGCGCGGTGGCGCGCGGACGTCTCGAAGGACGAAGCGGCCGCCAATCGTGGCCGCGGGTCAGCGGCCCTCACCCTTCCGAGACGCCTTCATCGCTACGCGACGAAGGGCTGCTCAGGATGAGATGGATCGAGGTTCTGCACGAACCCTGCCCACCGGCCACGAATCCGTCACAACGACCAGCAAAGTTGCGGCCTCACTCGCGAGCGGTATAGTTCCGCCCGCAACCTTTGCCGTCCAATTTGGATTCGGGACACGGTGACTGCGGCCACTGGCTTGAAACGTCTGGGAATCGCCCTCGGCACCGTCATCGTGGCCGGCGCGGCGGCCCTGTGGGGCGTGCCGCGGCTGATCCCCTCCGACGGCGCGCGGGAGGCCGTGGCGGCGCAGATTCGCGCCGTGACGGGCATCGAGCCCATCGTCCGCGGGCGGGTCGAGGTCTCGCTGTTTCCCTCCGGCACCATCCGCCTCGGCAACGTCGTGCTGGGCGACGGCCAGACGCCGCCGCTCGCGGCCGACCGGCTGATCGCCCATGTGCGCTTCCTGCCGCTGCTGCTCGGCCGCATCGAGATCGCCGATATCGTGCTCGACCACCCCCACATCGCTGTGAAGATCGACAAGAAAGGCCGGTCCAACTGGTCGCCGCTGCTCGCCTCGCTTGCCAGCGCGCTCAAGCCCGCCGACCGCGTCGTGCCGTTCACCGAGATCCGGATCGATCACGGAGCCGTCGCGGTCGAGGATGCGAACCACGCCGTCGTCGAGCACCTGAGCAATGTCGATTTGTCTCTCGCCTGGCCCTCGATCTCGAAAAGCTTCGGCGCCACCGGCCACTTCGATTGGCGCGGCAAGCCGGTCGACGCCAGCATCATGATCAGCGACTTCCTCGCCGCGCTGACCGGCGACAGTTCCGGCCTCAAGATCCGCCTGAGCGGCGAGCCGCTGCGGCTCGCCTTCGAGGGCAGCATCAGCAGCGAGCCGACCTTCAAGGCCGACGGCACGCTCTCGGCCGAGGCGGCCTCGCTGCGCGACGCGCTGCACTGGACGAGCGATGCGCCGGTGCCGAGCGGCGGCTTCGGCCGATTCACGCTCAAGGGCCATGCCACGTTGGTCGAGAATACGATGTCGCTGTCGGGCGTCGACGTCGAGCTCGACGGCAACGGCGCGGAGGGCGTCCTTGCCTACGCGGCGAACGGGCAGCGCACCTGGCAGGGCACGCTCGCGGCGGGCGATCTCGATCTCACGCCCTATGTCTCGAGCGTCCGCCTGATGACCGCCAATGCGCGCAATTGGAACGGGGGGCCGATCGCGCTCGACGGGCTCTCCAGCTTCGGGATCGACCTGCGCCTCTCCGCCGCCAAGGTGCGGGTCGGCCGCGTGCTGCTCGGACGCTCCGCGCTCTCGGCCGTCCTGCACGACGGCAAGCTTCTGCTCTCGGTCGGCGAATCGCAGGCGTTCAACGGAACCATCCACGGCTCGCTCACGATCGCCAAAACGGACCGCGGCGCCACGGTCAAGTCGGAGATGCATTTCGTCGACGTCGATCTCGAGCCCTGCCTCGGCGAGCTGTTCGGCCTGCGCCGCCTCGAAGGCAAGGGCAACCTCGATTTCGCGCTGGAAGGGAGCGGCGACAGCGTGCTCGATCTCACCCGCAACCTGTCGGGCACCGTCAAACTCGAGTCCCAGCAGGGCGCGATCGCCGGCATCAATGTCGAGCAGGTGCTGCGGCGGCTCGAGCGGCGCCCCCTGTCGGGCGGCGATTATCGCAACGGCCACACGCCCTTCGACAAGCTCAAGGTAGCGCTCAAGCTCGCCAACGGCGCCGTCTCGGTCGACGAGGCGAGCGTCGACGGCAACGCCGTGCGGGTGGCGCTCGCCGGCACTGCCTCCGTTCCGTCGCGCGAGGTCGACCTCAAGGGCACCGCAAGCCTGATGGACAGCGCCAACAACGTCGCCTTCGAGCTGCCGTTCGTGGTGATCGGGCCATGGGACGACGCGCTGCCCCTGCCCGACCCGACGAGCCTGATCCGGCGATCCGGCGCCGCCGCGCCGTTGCTCGACGCGGTGCGCGACCGCAAGACGCGCGACGCGGTGCGCTCGGCGCTCGATCACCTGATCGGAGGGGCGCGGAAGGCTCCTGATTCAGCCCCGGCCGCCGCGCCAGCTGCCGCCCCAACTCCAGCCCCCGTACCCGCGGCGGAACCCACCACGACCGCGGCGACACCCGGCCAGTAGGTCGGGCCGGGTCGGGCTTTCGCCCGAAGTTGGGCTATGATCCCCAAATTGCGAATCAGCCGCCGGCGGCATAGGCGAGCGAAGCGACGCCGTTCTTCGAACGGCTATGCCCGGCAACGACGAGGCGTGGATGCTGCAAGGCTTCCTGCGGACGCTGGTCAAGGTCGCGGTCGCGTCGCTGATCGTCGGAACCATTCTGGCGCATTTCGGCATCACGGCCGACGTCCTGATCAAGGAGGTCGGCTTCTCCCCCGACCGTGTCGAGGGCCTGATCCGCCGCGGCATCACGTGGGCGCTGCCCAACCTGCTGCTCGGCCTCTTGATCATCGTGCCGCTGTGGTTTCTCGCCTTCATCTTCCGCCCGCCCGGCCGAAGCAGCGAGTAAGCCACCTCGTCATGGCCGGGCTTGTCGCGGGCATGACGGTTCACAAGCGAACCGTCACTTCGCCGGCAGACCCGCGGTCTCGCCCTCATGAGCGCGGCGGCTGATCACCGCCGCCGCGAAGATCGCGATCGCGACCACCGTGACCAGGATGGTGCAGATCGCGTTGATCTCCGGCTTCACGCCCAGCCGCACCTCGGAATAGATGCGCATCGGCAAGGTGGTCGCTCCCGGCCCGGTCGTGAAGCTTGCGATCACGAGATCATCGAGGGAGAGCGAGAAGGCGAGCAAAAAGCCGGCGACCACCGCCGGCGCGATCAGCGGCAGCGTCACGGTGAGGAAGGTGCGCGCCGGCGGGCAGCCGAGATCCATCGCGGCCTCCTCGAGACTGCGGTCGAAGGTGGCGAGCCGCGACTGCACCACCACGGTGACGAAGCACATGGTGAGCGTCGTATGCGCGGCCGTGACGGTGAGGAAGCCGCGGTCGACGTCGGCGGCGACGAACATCAGCAGCAGCGAGAGGCCGGTGATCACCTCCGGCATGACGAGCGGGGCGTAGATCATCGCCGCAAAGCCGAGCCGGCCGCGGAAGCGGCCGAGCCGAGTGAGCGCGAGCGCCGCGCAGGTGCCGAGCACGGTCGCAGCCGCGCTCGACGCGGTCGCGATCGCGAACGAGGCGAGCGCCGCGTCGCGCATGTCCTGGTCGGCGAGGAGCGCTGCGTACCAACGGGTCGACCAGCCGCCCCAGACGGTGACGAGCCGCGAGGCGTTGAACGAGTAGATGATGAGGAGCGCGATCGGCAGGTAGAGGAACGCGAGCCCGAGCGCGACCGACACCATATTGAAAGCGGAAAGCCGCCGCATGGGTCAATTTTTCCCTTGGAGCATGATCCCATCGGAAAACCGAAAGCCACTTTTCGGGACCATGCTCAGCGCTCCACCGTCTTCATCTGCAGATTCTGGTAGACCGCGATCGGCACGACCAGCAGCAACAGCAGAACCACCGCTATCGCGGACGCGACGGGCCAGTCCTTGTTGGAGAAGAACTCGGTCCACAGCGTCTGTCCGATCATCAACGAGTCGGAGCCGCCGAGCAGATCGGGGATCACGAACTCGCCGGTGATCGGGATGAAGCACAACAGGGCGCCGGCACCGACGCCGGGCAGCGACAGCGGCGCAGTGACCTGCCAGAACGCCTTCCAGCGCGGCGCGCCCAGATCGGCCGCGGCTTCGAGCAGCGTGTCGTCCATCTTCTCCAGCGTCGCGTAGAGCGGCAGCACCATGAACGGCAGGTAGGAGTAGACGACGCCGATGTAGATCGCGGTGTCGCTCGAAAGCCAGGCAACCGGCGTGTGGATCAAACCGAGGGCCAGGAGGGCGCGATTGAGCAGGCCGTCGGCTTGCAGGATGTTGATCCAGGCGTAGACGCGGATCAGGAACGACGTCCAGAACGGCAGGATCACCAGCATCACCAGCACGCTCTGCGCCCGCCGCGGCGCCCGCGCCATGCCGTAGGCGATCGGATAGCCGATGAGCAGCAGGATCGCGGTCGCGACGGCGGCGACCTCCAGGCTCTTGAGATAGGAGAGCGCGTAGATGTCGTCGGAGATGAGCGTGCGGTAGCTGTCGAGGCTGAGCCCGGCGACGAAGCTCTTGATGCCGCTCCAGCCCGCCGCGAGATCGAATGTCGGCACGTAGGGCGGCAGCGCGATCGCGGTCTGCGACAGGCTGATCTTGAGGACGATCAGGAACGGGACGAGGAAGAAGACGATCAGCCAGAGATAAGGCGCCCACAGCACGAGCCGCGCGCCCCATCCTTCGACCATGCGGTTGCGCGGCATTTCTGGGCTCAGCTCGTCAGCAGGACGCCCGCATCGGCCGTCCAGGTGAGCCATACCTCGTCATCCCAGCCGATCGCGGCATCGGCCGTGCGGCTCGCGTTCGCGCGCGACGCCGTGATCACGGCGCCGTCGTCGAGCCTGACTTTGTAGAGCGAGACGTCGCCGAGATAGGCGATGTCGCCGACCCGGCCGGCGATGCAGTTCTCGCCGACGCCTTCCGGCTTGCCCGCCGCGATGCGCAGCTTCTCGGGCCGCAACGCGACCGCGACCCGCTGTCCGGATTCGACCGCCGCGGCTGCCGCGGCGACGCGGTAGCGCCGCCCGCCCACGCCCTCGATCGCGACGCCGCCCGCATCGGTCGCGAGCACGATGCCGTCGATCAGGTTCACGTCGCCGATGAAGCCCGCGACCCAGCGCGAAGCCGGCTCCTCGTAGAGCTGCTGCGGGGTTGCGACCTGGACGACCTTCCCGCGGTCCATCACGGCGATGCGATGCGCGACCGTCATCGCCTCCTCCTGATCGTGGGTGACGATGACGAACGTGGTACCGAGCCGTTTCTGCAGATCCACCAGCTCGAATTGGGTCTCCTCGCGCAGCTTCTTGTCGAGCGCGGCTAGGGGCTCGTCGAGCAGCAGCACCTTCGGTCGCTTGGCGAGCGAGCGCGCGAGCGCGACGCGCTGGCGCTGACCGCCGGAGAGCTGGTGCGGCTTGCGGCCCCCCATCCCCTCGAGCTTGACCAGCGCGAGCATTTCGGCAACGCGCGCCTCCCTCTCCGCGCGCGGCACGCGATCCTGCTTGAGGCCGAACGCGACATTGCCGGCAACCGTGAGGTGTGGAAACAGCGCATAGCTCTGGAACATCATGTTCACCGGCCGCCGATACGGCGGCACGCGCGCGATGTCCTCGGACCCGAGCCGGACAGAACCCTCGTCCGGCATCTCGAAGCCGGCGAGCATGCGCAGCAGCGTGGTCTTGCCGCAGCCCGAGGGACCGAGCAGCGCGAAGAATTCGCCTTCGTAGATCGCAAGATCGAGCCCATCGACCGCGACGATGCCGCCGAAGCGCTTGGTGACCGCCTCGAAGCGCACGAGCGGACGGACTGCCGGGTCCGTCCAGGGCGCAAATCCGCGTCTCATCGGCTGGTCATCCGCGGTGCTTGCAGGTGCTTCTCTTCGCGCCGGCGACCCGGCGGCCGGTTGCAGTCATGCATCCGGCTGGCCATTTACCGCCGCCGCCACGCGCGGACAAGCACATTCCACTCGGATGCAGGCGTTTGCGGCTCGGACCGCGATGAAGCTGACCGATCAATCCGGGTAGCGCGCCGGCTTTGTCTCGGTGAACACCCAGACCAGGGCCGTGGCGGCACCTGCCACGAGCGCGATGGCGGAAAAGCCGATCGCGGGCCCGAACCACCGCACCAGATAGCCGGTCGCGAAGGTGCTCGCCGCGGCGGCCAATCCGCTCAGCGCCCCCACGGTTCCCTGCGCGAGGTTGAAGCGGCCGGTGCCGGTGGTGAGATCGGCCACGACGATCACGGTGAGCACGCCGATCACGGCGCCGCTGATGCCATTGAGCACCTGCCCGACGATGAGAAGCGGATAGGATGACGAGAACGCCAGCAGCAGCGCCCGGATCGGCTCGACCGCAAATCCCGCCAGCAGCAATGGCCGGCGTCCCTTGCGTTCCGAGTGAAAGCCCACCCATGGCGCGAAGACCGCGACGAGGACTTGCGGCACCATGACGAGGATCGACATCCACAGCGACACATGCGCCGCCTTCGTGGCCGCGAGATCCTCGCCGACAAGCGGCAGGATCGACGCATCCGCGAGCTGAAAGAGCACGATCGCCGCCATGAACAGCAGCAGCCGGCGATTCTTGGCGAGATCACGCACGCGGCCGACCTCGGCGGCGCGCTTGCCGGGCGCCGCATTGCGGGCGCGCGCGTAATCGATCTCGTCGGCGCGGATGCGCGCGAGCGCCATCAGTGCCGGCACGCATAGCGCCGCCGCGACAACGAAGATGCCGCCTTCCGACACATACGCGCCGGCAACTCCCATCGCGCCGGCGGTCGCGACATGGCCGGCCGCCGCAAAGCGATAGTTGCGGCCGGTGCGCACCGACATGGCGCGGCGGCCGACGAGGCCGAGGCTGATGGCGCCGATCGCCGGCGTGATGATGCCGCCGGTCACGCCCTGCAGCAGTTGAGCCGCGATGACGGTGAGGAAGGTCGGCGTCAGCGCGAGCAGCAGCGCCGCGATGCCGATCGATACGATGCCGATCGCGGTCAGGCCGCGCTTCCAGGTGACCGCGTCGGCGAGCGCGCCGCCGGGAATCTGGCTCAGCACGCCCGCGAACCCGCCGATCGCGAGCGCAATGCCCACGCGCTCCTGCGACCAGCCTTGCTCCGCCAGATAGAACGCGACGAAGGTGCCGAAACCGGTCTGCACATCGGCGATGAAGAAGTTCATCCAGTCGAGGCCGCGCCGGCTCTGCGCCGAGGCCGGCGTGTGCAACGCCCGCCGCGCCGCGCGATAGCGCACGACGGTGCCGCGCAGGTGGGCGCGCTGAAAGCTTCTGCGCATTGGGATGCCCTGGGTGGAGAGCGCAACATCTCCTCGTCAGGGGCAAACCTTCGCGGCAGACCCTGGTTCCCATAGTGCTCCCGCAATGCAACACGCCGCAGGCTGTTGCCTGCGGCGTGTTTACGGCGGCGCATTGGGGCCGGCGCGGGCGCGCCGGAAGTGCCTAGCCCTTGGCGGTCGCCTCGAAGTGCTTTCGCCGCATCGACTTGAGCACCGTGATGGCGAGCAGCGCGGTCAGCGCGTCGAGACAGACCACGAGGATGAACACGGTGGTCCAGCTCCCGTTGATCTGCTTGATGTAGGCCGCCGCCGGCCCTCCGAGGATCGAGCCCACGCCTTGCGCGATGTAGAGGAAGCCGTAGTTGGTCGCGGCAAATCGCGGTCCGAACGTGTCGGTGAGGGTCGAGGGGAAGAGCGAGAAGATCTCGCCCCAGCCGAAGAACACGAGGCCGGTGAGCACGACGAACATCGCGGGATGGTCGAGGAAAAAGAACAGCACCAGGATCGCCACCGCTTCGAGCGAAAAGGCGAGCGCCATGGTGTTCTCGCGGCCGATGCGGTCGGACACCCAGCCGAAGAACGGCCGCGTGAGCCCATTGGTGGCACGCGAGAGCGTGAGCGAGAGCGGCAGCGCCGCCAGGCCAAACACCAGCGCGTCGGCAACCTTGAATTCCTTGGCGAAGGGGCCGACGTTCGAGACCACCATCAGGCCACTGGTCGACATCATCGCCATCATGATGAACAGCAGATAGAAGATCGGATTCTTGAGCATCTCCTGTGGCGCAAAGCTGCGCTTGGATTGCATCTCGGTCAGCACGGTCGTGGGATCGTAGCCCGCGGGGCGATAGTCCTCGGGAGGCGTCTCGAGACCGAGCGCCGCCGTGACGCCGATGATGCCCTGGACAATGCCGAAGAACAGCAGCGCGTGCTCATAGCCCGAGGTCTTGATCATGTCGGTGATCGGAAAACTCGTGAAGATCGCCCCGAATCCGTAGCCTGCCGCCGCGAGCCCAGTGGCGAGGCCACGCCGGTCCGGGAACCAGCGCACCATCAGCCCGATGACGCCGACATAGATTATGCCGGTGCCGAAGCCGCAGATCACGCCGTAGGTGAAATAGAGCGCCCAGAGATTATCGACATAGCTCGACAGCACCCAGCCGCCGCCCGACATGATGGCGCCGATCGAGATCAGCAGCTTGGGGCCGAAGCGGTCGACCAGGTAGGCCTGAAAGGGTGAGAAGAAAGTCTGCAGGATGATCAGCAGCGAGAACGTCCACTGCACTTCCGCGAGCGTGGTGCCGAGCTTCTGATTGAGCGGCCCGGTAAACAGCGTCCACACATATTGCGGGCTCGAGATCGACATCATGACGATCAGGCCGAGCAGGAGCTGGACCCAGCGATTGACGTGCGTCGCCGACGACGTCGGCGCGGTTGCGACGGACATGGCAGATCCCCTCTCCAAAACAACGGGTGCCGCGAATCCTCGAGAATCGCGGCAACCGGCAGCCCGACCAGCCGCGATAGCAGCACGGCGATGACGTCGAGTCAAAAGGCGATGGGCCGCCTACCCCCCGATTGTGCGCCGCACCGCGTCCTGCCAGCCCGCCCATTTGCGGGCACGCGTCGCCGCATCCATGCGCGGCTCGAAGCGCCGCTCGCGCTTCCACGACTTGGCGAAGCTGTCGGGCTCAGGACACACGCCGGCCGCGAAGCCCGCGAGGTAGGCGGCGCCCAGCGCGGTCGTCTCCATGACGGCGGGCCGGTCGACCGGCGCGTCGAGCATGTCGGCGAGGAACTGCATCGCATAGTCGCTCGCCGTCATGCCGCCGTCGACGCGCAACACGGTATCGCTCCCGCCCGGCCAGTCGGCGCGCATGGCATCGATCAGGTCGCGGGTCTGGTAGCCCACCGCCTCGAGCGCAGCGCGCGCGATCTCGGCCGGGCCGGACTTGCGGGTGAGCCCGAAAATCGCGCCGCGCGCATTGGCGTCCCACCACGGCGCGCCGAGGCCGACGAAGGCCGGAACCAGATAGACCTGCTCGCCCGCATCGGCCGCGATCGCGAGCGAGCCGCTCTCAGGAGCACTGCCGATGATCTTGAGCCCGTCGCGCAGCCACTGCACGGCGGCGCCGGCGACGAAGATCGCGCCTTCGAGCGCATAGGTGCGCTTGCCGCCGAGCTGGTACGCGATGGTGGTGAGCAGGCGGTTGCGCGACTGCACGATCTGGCCGCCGGTGTTGAGCAGCGCGAAACAGCCGGTGCCGTAGGTCGATTTCATCATACCGGGCGCGAAGCATCCCTGCCCCACCGTCGCGGCCTGCTGGTCGCCCGCGACGCCGAGGATGCGGATCGGGCCGCCGAACAGGTGCGTCGTGCCGAAATCGCCGGCACAGTCGCGCACCTCGGGCAAGAGCGACAGCGGCACGCGAAAGAGCTCGGCGAGCGCCGGATCCCAGGTGGCGCCATGGATGTCGAGAAGCAGCGTGCGCGCCGCATTGGTGGCGTCGGTCATGTGCGCAAAGCCGCCGGTGAGCCGCCACAACAGCCAACTGTCGATGGTGCCGAAAGCGAGCCGGCCTTGTTGCGCCGCTTGGCGCGCGCCGTCGACATGGTCGAGCAGCCAGGCGATCTTGGTGGCGGAGAAATAGGGATCGAGCAGCAGCCCGGTCTTCTGCGTCACGCCCGGCTCGTGGCCCGCCACGCGCAAGGCCGCACAGACGTCCGCGGTTCGTCGGTCCTGCCACACAATGGCGCGGTGGATCGGCTTCTCGGTCGCGCGGTCCCAGATGAGCGTGGTCTCGCGCTGGTTGGTGATGCCGATCGCGGCGACGTCCGCCGCCGCGACCCCGGCTTGCGCCATCGCGCCCTGCACCGTCGCGACCACGCTCTGCCAGATCTCTTCCGGATCATGCTCGACCCAACCATCGGCCGGAAAATACTGGGTGAACTCCTGTTGCGCGGTGGCGACGGGCCGCAGCGCCTCGTCG
>DASXCK010000126.1:0-10951 GCA_036491235.1 Xanthobacteraceae bacterium
ACCGGGCTGATCGATCCGCCGGTCGACGTGCGGCCGGCGCGCACGCAGGTCGACGACGTGATCGGCGAGGTGCGCGCCGTCGCGCTGCGCGGCTATCGCGCGCTCGTCACCGTGCTGACCAAGCGCATGGCCGAGGACCTGACCGAGTATCTGCACGAGCAGGGCATCCGCGTGCGCTACATGCATTCCGACATCGACACGATCGAGCGCATCGAGATCATTCGCGACCTGCGCCTCGGCGCCTTCGACTGCCTCGTCGGCATCAACCTGCTGCGCGAGGGGCTCGACATTCCGGAATGCGCGCTGGTCGCGATCTTGGACGCCGACAAGGAAGGTTTTCTGCGCAGCGAGACGAGCCTCATCCAGACCATCGGCCGCGCGGCGCGCAACATCGACGGCAAGGTGATCCTCTATGCCGACACGGTGACGGGCTCGATGGAGCGCGCGATGGCGGAGACCAGCCGCCGGCGCGAGAAGCAGAGCGAGTACAACACCGAGAACGGCATCACGCCGGAGAGCATCCGCCGCGGCATCGCCGACATCCTCGACAGCGTCTACGAGCGCGACCACGTGCTGGTCGCGACCGGCGAGCGCGGCGCGCTCGGCGCCGGCGGCTTCGAGGATGCCGCCACCATCGGCCACAACTTCGAGGCCGTGATCGCCGACCTCGAGTCGCGCATGCGCGAGGCCGCCGCCGACCTGAACTTCGAAGAGGCCGCGCGCATGCGCGACGAGGTCAAGCGCCTGCGCGCGACCGAGCTCGCCGTGATCGACGATCCGACCGCGAAGCGGCCGGCGTTGTCCTCCGCCGGCTCACGTGGCGCGCCGCGCAAGCCCAACCTCGACGAGATGGGCCCGGGCCCGGAGTCGGCCGCGCATCGCCCGCGCTCGACGCTCGGCCGCCCCGGCATGCGCGGCGGCTTCAAGCGCAAGGGGCGGTAGCGCGATCGTCTGCGTCGAAGTCACTCGATTTTCCAGGTCGCTTCTGACAAAGCGCTCGATTTCCCTTGGAGGACGCGGAGGAGCGCGCCGAACTTCGCCTCAATCATCCACTGAAATCATTGCTGTTATCCCAGCTAGGTTACGCAGCCAAAATTGGACACGCTCCGTCTCGACGAAACGCCCCCTTCATCCGCGCATAGCACTCGGAAGGGCCGTCGAATCGGCCTCCACTGAAACTTCTGGATTTTCTAGCTTTGTTTTGTTCGCCCGCCCCGTGGAAGACCCGACGTGCCAGCACCGCAAAAGTTCGTCGTGGTTGAAATCGCTCGCATTTCCCCGAATGGGTTCAATCTGCCAAACGGGTCGAGGCCATTCGGCCAGACCCCGAGTCATGCTCGGTGCACATAGCGCGTCCTCCATGCTATCGCTCGCGGCGCGGCGCGGCGCGCGACGACGGAACGGCCCGCGCGCGAAGCCGCGCGGGCGCAATTCGCCACGTTCAAGTCGGCGATAGCGCCAAAGCCCGCGCGGGCGAAGAACATTTTGCGACGATCCCCGTCCTTCTCACATGGATTGGGCAACGCGCCGCAGGCAGCGCGGTCGACACCGGCGCGGCGCTTCCGCTATTAAGACACGATCAACCGTCAGCTACGCATTGTGCGGATCCGGCCGGATTCGGCCGGAAGCCATCGGGGGCGTAGGGAAACGTGCATGCATGATCGCCACCTCACGCCTCGCCGCGCGCCCGATCGCCCGGACCGGCCGCAAGATCGCCACCGCCCTCGGCCTCGTCGGGATGCTCGCCGCGCTCACAGCCTGCGCGGCCGGCAACGCCACGTCGAGCCTCACGGCCCCCGCCTCCGCGGCGGCTGCGCCAGCGACGGCAACGGCCGCAACGGCCGCCACCGCGCCACCCCAGCACCTCACCTCGACCCAGATCAACGAGCGCTGCTGGATGGGCACCGAGAAGTACAAGGCCGACGACATCGACAAGCGCATGAAGCTGGTCGACAAGTGCGTGGATGAGATGAAGCGGGCGCAGGGCGGGGGGTAAAAGGCTTGCGCGGCCCTGGGCCTTCAAGTCACCATGTGGATCGGGACGCGGCAGCGCTCGTTGCAGCAAAGCTACCGAGTTGGGGAACCGATGAAGCTGGGGTTCGAAGAGGCCCAGGCGTTATATATTAGTCCATCACAGAGTGCGCGGGCCTGGACAGAGCATTGGGTCGGTCGGGAGCTGTTTTGCCCCAACTGCGGAAATCAGAACATCACGCACTACGCGGCCAATCGACCGGTTGCAGACTTTTTCTGCAAAGAATGCAGCGAAGAATACGAGCTCAAGAGTCAGAAGAGCAAATTCGGAATGAAGGTGGTGGACGGTGCGTTTGGCACGATGTGCCGGCGGTTAGAGGAAACGAACAATCCCAACCTTCTGCTTTTGAATTACGATCTTAAGCACTCGCCGTCACGAACCTGTTCGTCGTTCCAAAGCATTTTTTCGTTCGCGAGATAATCGAGCAGCGTAAGCCTCTCGCAGAGACGGCAAGGCGTGCGGGCTGGGTCGGCTGCAACATATTGCTCAATCAAATTCCCCACTCGGGAAAGATCTTCATCGTCCGCGATGGACGGCCGCAAGCCAAAGATGTCGTCCTGGAGCAGTGGCGAAAGACGCTCTTCCTCCGCGATGAGTCGGTCGAGGCTCGAGGTTGGTTGATCGAGGTGATGAAGTGTGTCGAGCTGATTGGGAAGCGCGAATTCGATTTGGACAGCGTCTACGCTTTCGAAGCAGGCTAAGTCAAATCTACCCGCAAAACAGGCACGTTCGTCAGAAGATTCGCCAACAGCTGCAGGTCTTACGCGATCGTAGATATCTGGACTTCGTTTCTCGCGGATATTACCGTCTACGATCATAAAGGACGGCATGCGCATCATTCCGAGCGGGAGAAGCGCCTATGGGATGGTTTCGCAATTTCTATGAGTGCGCAGAGTGCGGGCAAAAATGGGTCGATGTCTGGTCGGCGATGTGTGATGACGATTGCCCAAGTTGCGGGGCTCGTCACATGTCGCCTTATAAGAGCACTGATGCCCCGAACCCAGGACAATTCGCCGGGGCCTTTGCCTCCTTCCGGGTTCAACCGGCCGTAACTTTCGATTCTTCGACCTTATTGTTCGAAAATCACTACATTTGCGAGCAGTGCGAGGGAACCTGGACGGATATCTGGTCGGCAACCTGCGACGATGATTGCCCGCATTGCGGCGCGCGCCATATGTCGCCGTTCAAGAGCGAGGAGCTGACCGACGCGGAGGACACCGACGGCCGATCCGTGTTATGATCCACCTGCACTTGCGCCTAGGGAGAGGACGCCATGGCTAATCGTGAGCAGAAAAAGAGCCGCGAGAAGAAGAAACCGAAGGCCGACAAGAACAAGAAGCAGAAGCATCAGCCGTATGGCGGGCAGGCGGCGCCCGGCCAGGGGCAGGATCATCCCGGATTCAATCTTCCCAAGAAGACCTGACGCGCCGCACGCCGGGCCGATGGCTTCGCGATAGCCGCCGTCGCGCAGCCGGCGGGAGCGCTGATTTCGCCCCGCTGGCGCTCTCGGCCGCGCCGACGCGTCGATCGGTCGCCGCGAGCCGTGCGCTGCTCCCCAACCTCATCGCCATCATGACGGCCCGCCCGGACGCGCGGCCGCAAAATCTGGAAGCCCGTCGCATGGCCTATCGATTGCTCGACGCCGTCCGCATTGTGCTGCTCGCCGGCCTCACCGCCCCCGTGCTCGCTCCGACCGCCGCATTCGCGCAGACGCAGCCGAACCTCACGCCCGACGATCAGATCGCGCCCCGCCAGGTGCAGACCGAGCCGGTGGTCAAGCCTAAGCCCAAACCCAAACCGACCCCACGCGCCGTGCAGCCGGCCGCGAATCCGGCCGACGCGTCAGCCCCCGCCGCAACGGCCGCGCCCGCGCCGAAGCCGCGCAAGCCGGCGCCGGCCGCCAACGCGGTGACGTGCACCGGCCTGTTCGCCAAGGACTCGAGCCACGTGAAGCTCGCCGAATTCTTCCAGACCCAGAACATCGAATATGGCCAGGTCGCCGGCTCGGCCGGCGGCGCGCTCAACGCGACCATCTTGTTTCCCAAGGATCCCAAACGCCGCCTCGAGGTGCTGTGGCAGAACGAGGCGGCGCGCAGCGACATCGCGACGATCGCGATCACCGGGCAGTCGCAATGGAAGGGACCGAAGGGGCTGCGGCTCGGCCTGGCGCTCGCGGCGCTGGAGAAGCTCAACGGCAAGCCGTTCAAACTCGCGGGCTTCGATCAACCCGACGGCGCCCGCGCGCTCGACTGGATGGGCGGCGCGCTGGCAAATCTTCCGGGCGGCTGCCAGGTCGGCCTGACGTTCCTGCCCGACCGCAAGGCCCCCGCCAACCTCGTCGCCGCGGCGGCCGGCAAGGAGGTCCTGTCGAGCGATCCGGCGGTGCACGCCGTCAAGCCGACGGTGAGCGAGATCATTTTGGGGTATTCGCAATAAGGCAGCTTCCCGTCATCCCCGCGCGGGCATCTACGTCTTTCTGAAGCGCAGAAAAAAACGCGGATGGCCGGACAAGCCCGGCCATGACGATCGCCAAAGGACCTATGCCGCGCGTTCCTTGTCGCGAACCGACTGCAGGACGTCCTCGGCCATCTGGCGCGGGATGCGCATGTAGTCCTTGGTGAGCTGCGCGGGCTCGGCGGCGGTCTCGCAGCGGCGGCGCGAACGCATGCGCAGGATCGCCGAGAACGCCTCGACGTTGAGCGCCGCGGCGCGGCAGATCAGCATCAGCGGCTGCTCGCCGCTGCCGAAGAGGTTGCGCACGATGGTCTCGGTACGCAAGCCGAGACGCAGCGCGAGGAATGCGGCGAGATCGAGCGGCTCGTCGGCATTGGCGATCTCGACCACGGCCTCGCCGACGGTCAGGTTGCCGCGTCCGATCTGCTCCTCGAGGATCGAGATCGGACGGGCACGGCTGACTGCGACGCGCAGCCGCTCGGCGAGCATCGTCCGCGCATCGCCGATCAGCTTGTGCGCCGCCGCGGTCTGCACGTCGGCCTGCGCGGCGTCGATCTTGCTCGCGATCGCGGTCGCGAGCACCGGCAGCAGATCGGTCGCGACCCGTTCGGGCAGGTCGCGCCGCATCACCAGCCGATTGAGGATCGTCTCGCAAGCCGTGGCGCGCGCCGCGAGACGCTCGAAGCCGGCGTCGGAGAAGCGGGCGCCCTCGTTGTCCGTGATGGCGAGCGCCACCTCGTCGTCGCCGCGCTCGACCAGGATGTCGGTCACGACCTCCGACACGGTCAGCCGCCGCGCGATCGCCAGCAGGTGCTCCTGGCTGTGCTCGCGCGCGATCGGGACGAGATCGTGGTCCGCGAGCGCCGGCGAGCGCATCAGCACGGGCTCCGCCACATCGATCGCGTCGCAGGCGAGCCGGCGCAGCGTGCGGTAAGGTGCGTCCTCGACATCGGCGAGGCGTTCGGCGAGCTCGCGGCGCGCCAGCGGCTCGACCTCGGCCAGCACCGTATCCATGATCTCGTCGAACAGATTGAGCTCGGTCGCGGTGCGGTGCGGCGCCGCGAAGAAGGTGGCGGAGATCGCGCGAATCAGTTCGTTCCGGCGGTCCGGCGCATGCTCGCGTGCGAGCTTCTTGAGCGTGTTGAATGATACGGCCATCGCGATCCTCGTCCTGCGCGGCGAGGATTGCATGCAAAACGAAGCGATTCCGCTAAGGAACACGGTAAAGAAACACTGCCCCGCGTCGGTCAAATGCTCCGATCCGGGCCGCACGCTGCTCGCATCGCGCGCTGGCGCATGACCGATGCGTCCCGGAGGTTGACGTTGCCGGTTGTTCTCGACGGGTGGTCTTGGCGCGTCAGCGGGCGCTGCCTTGGCCGACGTTGCGTCGCCCGTTCAAGAATACCGCCCAAGCGACCGGCTGTGTCGCGACGGATTGATCCACGCCGTGTCCTGACACCTTCGGTGATTGACGTGACGTCATCCCACGAGAATTTTCCGGCGCCGATGCGACCACGGCGCTCACGCTGCCGAACAACGCCACGGTCAAGAGCGCATCGCGCACGTGATTCTTCATTGGAGTTACTCCTCGCAGCCCTCCGTGCAGCAGAATGGTAACGCGCAACGGACGCCGCGGTTCACACGCGCGCATCTCGCCCCCCTTTGGCCGCAGTCGCATGACCCAATCGCTGCCGGGGGCGCGTCACAGCACGCGCTGCTTGCAGTGAGGGAGAGGTCTCATGAATGCAACGACGTCAGCCGACCAGGTCAACGATCAGGCGAGCGGCGAGTTTGAAGGGGAGATTCGCGAATTCGTGCGCAAGGACGTCGCGCCATGGCGCAAACGTCCGGACCCGGTCGCCGAAACGCAGCCCGAAAACGTCAGCGCGCTGGTGCAGCGCGTCGCCGGCGCGTCGCTGAGCGAGATCGACAAGGTGATCGAGGAGTTGCGCACCATGCGCGAATTCCTGCGCAACGAGGGCGACCGGGTGCAGCGTGAGATCGCCGGCTACGCCACGGTGAGCCAAGCCGCCGCGGCATCGATGAAGATCATCTCGGACAGCATGGAGCAGTGGCGCAACTCCGGGGCCACATCTGCGAGGTGAGCTGACGTCATGGCCGGCCGAAGGCCGGACCCGGGTGCCGGACATGACAGTATGATTGCAAACGCCACGGGGCGCGGCCGGTGAAGGCCGCGCCCCGCGCGCTACGGACATCAATGTTCAGGGAGTCGTGATGTCCGCGACTACCGTATTGCTTGCCGGATCGACGAGCAGCACGCGGCCACCGACGACCGCATACTCGTAAGGTCGCGCGGCCGGCACCGCGGCGGCGGCGCGCACGGGCAGCGGCGCCACGGCGACGCCCTCCGGCAGCACTGCGCCGATCGGATAGACCCGCGCCGCCGCAACGGGCGCCGCCGGCGCATCGTCGGCATCCTCGTCGACGACACCGGTCGGCTCGGGCACCGCGTAGCCGGTCGTCGCCTGCGCGGGCGCGACCACGACGGTGGGCACCGCGGGCGGCGGAAACGGCGGATAGCCCGGCACCGACGGCGGCGGCGCCACGACCGATGCCGGCACCACCTGCTGCCGCACCAGCGTTCGATAGATCACCCGGCGCTGCGCCGGCGCGAGCACGAGCGGGCGCGCCGCGACGGCGCGCCGCGTGGTGCGCACGCTGTGCGTCACGGTGCGCTCGCTCGTCGCGCGCCGCACATGATGCTCGTGGTGCACGACGCGGCGCGTGATTCGCCGGGTGGTGCGCGAGGTCCGTTCCGCCGGCGCGGCGCCGATCGTCTCATCCACGGAAGTCGTCGCGGCGGTCGTCACCACCGGCGCGGGCGCAGCCCCGAGCGGCTGTCGCGTGATCACGGTTCCGGTTGGACCCTGGGTGACGGTCGTCATCACCGGTTCGTTGTCGATGCGCTGGGTCACGACACCTTGGGCCTGAGCACCCACCGCCCCCAGCGCGAGCGCAAATCCAAGCGTCGCGGAACGCATGACCAACATGACGGCCTCCGATGATTGGTTGACACCGGCCTAACGCGACGCGTCCGGCGCTGTTCCGGGAACGCCGATGATGATTTGGCGGCCGAACCGCGCCGCCACCAAGGCAGGTATCCACCGTTAAAGATACGGTCACCATGCGGCCCGATCGACGCGGGGTACCAGTCCAAGGCGCCACCAAAATGCCCGGGAGCGATGCGACTCGCTGCGCCCGGACGGAGGTCAGGCGGAATGGCGCATGAATTCGGCGTGCACCCTTGCGTGCGCGCACACGCCTGCGCGCGCACGTACATCGACGCGCGCATGCACGTGCACACAAAGCGGCCGGCGCGCTACACAGGCATCGCGATCGTCATCACGGGCATGCTGGCCGCCGGCAGCGCCATCGCGCAGACCGCACAGACGCAGACCATGACGCCGATGGTCACGCCTGCCGTCGCCCCCACGGCCGCGACGATGCCGCCGGATCAGTTGGATTTCTCGCTGCTCGATGACGCGACGTCCGCGGTGCCGATCAAGAGCACGCCGCTCGCGCCGCCGTCCGGCCCGGCGCCGCCGGCCGCGGCCGTCGGCGGCCGCACCTACAAGGCGGACGGCTCGATGACGATGTCGGCGGGCGAACGGCTGGCGACGCCATGGGACGTAAATTGGGACGCCAAGGTCGGCGTCGATCTCGCGACGGCGGCCGGCGCGATCCTGCAGGATGGGGACGAGGATCACGGCACGGGCTGGGCCAACGTCTCGATGCCGGCCGCGCCGATCGGCCTCGACAAAGCGACGATCGACGCGCGCGTCGATCCGAGCTCCGACCAGGGCAAGGTGTCGGCCGCGCTCAGCCGCTCGATGCCGATGGGCGACGGCTTCTCGGTCACCCTGCAGAACGGCTATTCGGTGACGCAGACGCTCGCCTATCCGAACGGCGCGCCCTCGGTGGCCAGCCCGCACGTCTATGCGGGCGACGGCGGCGTCAAGCTCGCGTTTCCCACCGCGACCGCGCTCACGGCGAGCGCGCAGATGTCATCGATCGACGAGAGGCTCACGCCCTCGCTCAGCGCCGAGCAACAGATGTTCGGCACGCCGCTCAGCATCACGGGCACGATCAGCGAGCTGCCGACGGGCGGGACGGATCGCAGCATCATGGCGGGATTCAAGCAGACGTGGTGAGGTGATCAGCTGAGCCTGCGTCGTGCCCGCGCTTGTCGCGGGCATCCACGTTTCCTTGCCACGCGCCGAAGACGTGGATGGCCGGGCAAGCCCGGCCATCGCGAATCTGAACTTTACCTCAATGCACCGCGTCGGACGGCTCCTGCGTCACCACGGCGACGATCTCGCGGCTGCCCGGGTCGACGAGGATCACCTGCTTCTCGACCATGCCGATGCTGAGGTCGTTCGCCGCGGGGACGAGTTGCATCAGCGTCTTGGACAGCGGCTTGAGCTGCACGTTCGCGGGCACACGCGCCCCGACCGCGACGCGAAACCCCGGCGGCGCCGGGTCGTTCTTCGCCGTCTGGGTGACGCTCTGATAGATCGCGAGCCGCTGCGCCGAGGTGAGCGTCAGAGGTTGCGCGGCGAGCTCGGCGCGCGCCGACGGCGCCGGGCCGGCGCCGACGGTCTGTGGCGGCGCCTGCGCGCCGGCCGTGGCGGCGAGTGCAAGCAATCCGGCTGCCGACGCAAGTGCGACGGCGGCCGTGCGATACGAGGCGCGGGAAGGTGTCATGGTTTTTGCTCCATGCTTCCAACTCGCGCGTTGGCCGAACGGTTCCGGCCCCTCGGCAATCGTCAGGTGACGCCTGCCTTTCCGCATCACCGTCATGCCCGGCCTTGTGCCGGGCATCCACGTCTTGCTGCCTCTTCGGCCGGGGATGGCCGGGACAGGCCCGGCCATGACGGTATCGTTGATGTGAACGAAAGCGCCTACTTCACCGGAAAGTCGAAATATTCCGCCGGGTACGGCTCGCCGCGCAGCGTGAAGTGCCACCATTCGCGATCGTAGGGGCGAAAGCCGTGCCGGCGCATGGCGGCGGCGAGCAGCGCGCGGTTGCGCCGCGCCTCCGCGCTCACATGCGTATCGCCCGGCCATGAGCGTGGGCTGAAGGTGTCGAAGGGCGTGCCCATGTCGGGCTCGCTGTCGTCCGCCAGCCTGACCAGGCCGAGGTCGACGGTCGAGCCGCGCGAATGGCCCGAGCGTGTCGCGATGTAGCCGAGGGCGAACAGCACCCGCTTGTCGACGTCGGGATAGAACTCGGCCTTGGTCCGGGTGTCGCGCAGATCGCGCGCCCAGCGCATGAAATGCCGCACGGCGCGCACCGGCCGGTAGCAGTCGTAGGTCTTGAGCCCAAAGCCTTTTGCCGCGAGATCGCGCTGCACCAGCGCGAGCGCGGCGGCGGCCGGCCGGGTCAGCAGGCAGACGGGCCGTTCGTAGCCGTCGACGCGCGCGCCGACGAAATTGTGCGTGCCGGCGTAGCGCATCTCGGCGACGAGGCCGGGCACGATGGCGGCGGCGTCGACGAACGAAGATGGGCGCTCAGCGGCGTGGGCAGCTGTTGCGAGGACGACAGCCGCCAGCGCAACGAATGGCCGCCATCCGGCGTCATTGCGAGGAGCCGAAGGCGACGAAGCAATCGCGACGCCATGGACTCGTTGAACGAGATTGCTTCGCTTCGCTCGCAATGACGCTAGCCGCTGATGCGGGCAATATCGGCACCGCAGGCGCTCAGCTTGTCCTCGAGGCGCTCGAAGCCGCGGTCGAGATGGTAGACGCGGTTGACCATGGTCTCGCCCTCGGCGGCGAGTGCCGCAATGACGAGGGAGACCGAGGCGCGCAGGTCCGTCGCCATCACGGGCGCGCCCTTGAGCTTGTCGACGCCCTCGATGGTCGCGGTCTCGCCGTCGAGATGGATGCGCGCGCCGAGCCGCACCAGCTCCTGCACGTGCATGAAGCGGTTCTCGAAGATGGTCTCGGTGATGCGCGAGGTCCCGCGCGCGCGCGTCATCAGCGCCATCAGCTGGGCTTGCAGGTCGGTCGGGAAGCCGGGGAACGGATCGGTCGCGACCTCGATCGGAAGCAGGCCGGCGCCGTTGCGGGCGACGCGGATGCCGGTGTTGGTCGCCGCGACCTCGACCCCCGCCTTGGCGAGCACGTCGAGCGCCGACTGCAGCAGCGCGGACCGCGCGCCGAGCAGCGTCACGTCGCCGCCGGTCATCGCCACCGCCATCGCGTAGGTGCCGGTCTCGATGCGGTCGGGCAGCACGCTGTGGCGCGCGCCGTTCAGCTTCGCGACGCCCTCGACCACGATGCGCGAGGTGCCGGCGCCGGAAATCTTGGCGCCCATCTTGTTGAGGCAGTCGGCGACGTCGGCGATCTCCGGCTCGCGCGCCGCGTTCTCGATCACGGTGGTGCCGTCGGCGAGCACGCCCGCCATCAGCGCCGTGTGGGTACCGCTGACCGTGACCTTGG
>DASXCK010000127.1:0-5051 GCA_036491235.1 Xanthobacteraceae bacterium
CGATCGCGCCGACGATGCGGAAGCACTCCTGCTCATCCTGGTTCTTGACCGCACGCGCCTCCATCATCGGCGTCATGCCGTCGGTCCACTCGATGTTGTTCTCCTTGAACACGTTGATCATGTTGATGTCGACGAAGTCGACGCCGAGCTTCTGCCCGGCGACGCCGTTGTCTTTCATCGCCTGGATGACGGCGTTGGCGAACTTATTGACCTGCTGGGTCGAGGCCGGGCCGGCGGCGCCTTTGATCCAGGCATAGGAGTGGCGCACGTTCTCCTTCGGGATCCACGGCGAGTGGCGCTCGATCTGGAAGCCGATGTCGCCCTGCTCGAACAGCACCGGGCGCCCGTCGCCGCACAGCATGGCGTAGCGCAAGCCGGGCTTGAGTCGGTTCCAGCCGGGCGTGAGCGTGCCCGTGATGTAGCGGACGTTCTCGTCGTACATGCACAGCATGGCGCCGAGGCCGTGCTTCTTCATCATCTGACGCGCGCGCTCGATGCGGTATTCGCGCAGCCGGTCCCAGTTGATGCGCTGCTGCCAATCAAGGCCCGCGATGCCGAAGTTTGCTGTGCCCATCCGTTTCTCCTTGGAGCCCGTGCGCCGTCCCACGCCGGAAGCCGACTTCCCCTGCATTGTAATGCGGTTGGCGGCGGTAGCCGAATTAATATACCGTGCCCGCGGGCATAAGGAATCCTAATGGCCGGCATAGCGCTGCGACAAGTCCGCGCCGTCATCGCGGTGTGCGAGGAAGGCTCGTTCACCCGCGCGGCCGAGCGCGAGAACGCGACCCAATCGGGCATCTCGCAGCACGTCGCGGCGGTCGAGCGCGCCCTCAAGGTCAAGCTGTTCGAACGCTCCTCGAGCGGCGTCGTGCCAACGCCGGCGGGCTTGCGCTACTATCGGCGCTGCGTCGAGGCGGTGGGCATGCTCGACACCGCCGGCGAAGAAGCGCGCTCGCTCGCGAGCTTCGTCACCGGCGAGCTCCGCATCGGGCTGATGCCGACCTTCACGCGCGCCGTGCTGGCGCCGACGCTCGACGACTTCGTCGTCCGCCACCCGGATGTTCGGTTGCACATCGTCGAGGGCTATAGCGGCCTCCTGACCGACATGGTGCTCGCCGACGACCTCGACTTCGCGGTGGTGCCCGCCTTCGAGGGGCGCATCGGTTTGAAGTCGCGCCTTCTGGTCCGCGATCGCGAGATGCTGCTCTCCGGCCCCCGCCGCGGCCTTTCCCCGCTTGCGCCGGTGCGTTTGCGCGACTTGCGGCCGTTCAAGGTGATCGTCCCCGGCCCCGACAATATACGTCGGCGCAACCTCGAGACCTACTTCCAGACCCACGGCGTCGAGATCGACGCAATGCTGGAGATGGACGCGATGATCGGCACGCTCGAGCTCGTCGCACGCTCCGACTGGGTGACGGTGCTGCCGAGCCTGATCTCGGTCAACGACATCGTCACGGGCGACATCGTGGTCAATCCGCTCGTCGATCCGACGATGCACGCCGAGTTCGTGCTCATCCAGCCGACGCGGCGCACGCTGACCGCGCCGGCCCGGCTCTTTCTGGAGCGTTTCGAGGCCGAGGTCGCGCATATCCATGCGGTGTGGGACGAGGCGCTGGGGATGGCGGGACGCAATTTGGCTGTGCCGTTGCGTCGCCGGCCGCGGCGCGCCGCCGCGACGGGCTGATCCATCACACCTGTTGCCACGCCCCGTCGGCTTCGACCGACCGAAACACCGCATCAAGCGCTGCCGCGGTCTGCAGAATGCCGGCCGGATCGATCGGGAAGGCGCTGCGTCCAAGCGCCGCGACCGCGAAGGCGTCGAGGTTTTCGCCCAGGTGATTGGCGGCGGCGAAATCCTCCACCTCGGGCTCGCCGGTCGAGCGGTGCGTGATCAGCCGCGTCTCGCTCACGCTCTCGGCCCAGACATTCTCGCCATAGACTGCGAGACGCCACGCGAACGGCGTCTTGAGCGTCGTCGCGAATGTGCCGGTCGCGCCGTTGGCGAACTCGACCAGCGCCGCCGTGGTGTCGCCGGTCGGCAGCGCCAGCGCGCGGCGCCTGGAAAGCGCGCTGACCCGCCGCATCGGGCCGACGAGGTCGCGGAAGCAGTCGAGCACGTGAATGCCCATGCCCGTCATGGCGCCCGCCCGCGTCTGCTCCGGCGCAGCGCGCCAGCTGTCGACCGGAAGGCCGGCGAGCCAGTCGTGGCTGTAGTTGCCCTCGGCATGCATGATCGTGCCGAACATGCCGGAGGCGATCTTCTCCCGCAGCGCCTTCATCGAGGGCATCAGACGGAAGTGATGGCCAACCGCGATCGTCACGCCGGCGCCGGCACAGGCCGCGAGCATGGCCTGCGCATCCGTCTTGCACATCGCGAACGGCTTTTCGCAATAGATGTGCTTGCGCGCGGCGGCCACGGCCTCGACCTGCTCCCGGTGGCGCGAGTGCGGTGTTGCCAGCACCACGGCCTCGATCGACGGATCGGCCAGCACCTCGTCGAGCGAGGTGCCGAGTTGGAGGCCGTGGGCGGCCACGAACTCGCGCACGAGGTCGGGCTCGAGCGTCACGGCGCGCGTGAACTTGATCGCACGCGACCCTTCGACCGCCTTGACCAGCCGCTGGCCCCACCAGCCGAGCCCGATGATTGCCGCGTTCAGCATGGAGCGACGAGCGCCCTATACCGACGCCGGCGCGCCCGGCTGCTTGAGCGGATGGGCGCGCGCGAAGGCCTCGATCTCGTTGCAGGCCGCCGCGATGCGCGTGACCGTCGGATAGGGCACGAGATCGACCTTGAAGAACGAGGCGCCCGCGACCTGGGTCACGAGGCAGATGTCGGCGATCGTCACCTGGTCGCCGTGACAGTATCGCCCGGTCTCCTTGCCATGCAGATGGGTCTCGAGCGCGGTAAGCGCGCGGCTGTGCCAATGGCGGCACCACGCCGTCACGGTCGCCTGATCGATCTTGAGTTCGTGCTCGAGATATTCGCGCACGCGCGGCACGATCAGCGGATGGCTGTCGGCGGCGATGAGTTGCGCGATCCCGCGCACCCGGGCGCGGCCGCGCGGATCCTTCGGCAGCAGCGGCGGATTGGGATGCGTCTCGTCGATGTACTCGACGATTGCGAGCGACTCGACGAGCGCGGGTCCCGGGCCGTCGACCAGCGCCGGAATGGCCATCATCGGGTTGACGGCGCGGAATTCGGCCTCGCGCTGCGCGCCTTTCATCAGGTTCACCTCGATGACCTCGGGGGCGATGCCTTTGAGGTTCATCGCGACGCGTACCCGGTAGGTCGCGAGCGAACGCCAGAACGAATAGAGCTTCATGGGGGTTGGCTCCGTGGAATGATGCGGCGGTAAAAATACAGTCGGTCAGCGCGCCTTGCGCCCCGCCCAATAGGCCGTAACGGCCGATACCTCGGCCGCGCCCAGTCCCTGGCGGGACGCCTCTTCGTAACAGGCGACCGAGCGCTCGACGAGAGGCAATTCGACGCCGCGCGTCTGCCCCTCGGCAAGCATGGCGCGCAGGTCCTTGAGCCCGCTGTCGACATCGAACGAGACCGTCGCGGGCTCGACGCCCTTGAGCTGCTTGGCGACCGTCGGCCCCCTCACCTTCAGGACGTTCGGACCGCCGGACGTTTCGGCGAGAAGATCCATGACGCGCTCCGGATCGAGGCCCAACGAGCGGCTGACCGCCAACGCCTCGCCGAGCGCCTGCCAGTAGATCATCAGCGGCATATTGACGGTGAACTTCATGAGCTCGCCGCTGCCGACCGGACCGCAATGCTCGAGCCGGCGACAAAGCTGGTCGAGGATGGGTTTGGCGCGCGCCGCGTCGGCGGGCTCGGCACCCATCAGGCCGATGAGCTTGCCCTGGCGCGCCGGGCCGGTCGAACCGCCGACCGGGCATTCGACGAAGGCGGCGCCCTCGGCGCGCACCTTCTCGGCGAGCGCGACCTCGACGCCGGGCCGCACCGTGCTCATCTCGATCACGAGCTTGCCCTTGAGATCGCCTGCAAGCAGCCCTGACGCGCCGCCATAGACGCGCTCGATCGCCTCCGCATCGGTGAGGCACGTGACGACGACCTCGACCGCGCCGGCGAGCTCCGCCGCGCTCGCGGCCGGCTTGGCGCCGGCGTCGATGAGCGGCTTCGCCTTGGCGGCCGAGCGATTCCATACCGTTATGTCGTGGCCAACCTCGATCAAACGCACCGCCATTGCGGCGCCCATCCGGCCGAGGCCGGCAACTCCGATGCGCATGAGCTCAGTCTCCGTGTTCAGGCTTGTGACGTGTCGCAACGATAGGCGAAAACCGGGAGCGGGAGAACGCCACCCGATGGACGCATATCTTTGTCGGCAGACCAGCATGCGCACCGGCGGGATATGCGCTTGCAAGTCCCATCACTTCCTGTGATAGCGTCGCCGACCGCAAAAGCGGAGTCGGACGAAGGAAGCACGAGAATGGCTCGCAAGGCACGCAAGAAAGGCACTGTCGGCGTCATCGGCCTCGGCATCATGGGCGGCTCGTTCGCGCGCAACCTCGTAAAATCCGGTTGGCGCGTGGTCGGCTACGACATCGATGCGACGCGCCGTCGCATGCTCGCGCGAGCCGGCGTCGAGATCGCGCCCAGTGTCGCGGGGCTCGTCCAGTCGGTGCCCGTCGTCATCACCAGCCTGCCGAGCCCAAAGGCGCTCGGTGACGTCGTCGCCGAGATCGTCCGCACCAAGCTGCCGTCGAAGATCGTGGTCGAGGCGAGCACCTTCACGCTCGACGACAAGATGCGCGCCGAGCGCGCGCTGAAGAAGGCCGGCCACGTCCCGCTCGATTGTCCGATCAGCGGCACCGGCGCGCAGGCCGCCGTCATGGATCTCGTCGTCTATGCGAGCGGCGACAAGAAGGCGATCGCACGGCTCAAGCCGCTCTTTGCCGGCTTCGCGCGCGCCGCGCACGACCTCGGCGACTTCGGCAACGGCAGCAAGATGAAATACGTCGCGAACCTCCTGGTCGCGATCCACAACGTGGCGAGCGCCGAGGCGATGGTGCTCGGCATGAAG
>DASXCK010000128.1:0-13453 GCA_036491235.1 Xanthobacteraceae bacterium
GAGCATCACCTCCTCGGCCCACGGGATCGACACCGAGAGGAAGTAGCGCCCGATGATATTGGCGAAATTGACCGCCACGCTCCCGACGAGCAGCACGCCTGACGCGATGCGGATGACATGCATCACGCCCTGTGCGCCGCGTTCGAGCTGCTTGATCATGCATTTTCCTTTTCCCCTCTCGTCGCAGAGGAGAGGGTGGCGAGCGAAGCGAGCCGGGTGAGGGGCGCTCGGAGTTTCATTTCCGGCTCCGAGAGCCCCTCATCCCGACCCTCTCCGCTGTGGGGAGAGGGAATGCTGGCGTCGTGCGCGCGGCTTTCAATGCTTCTTCGCTGCCTCGCGGACCTTGAGCAGCAGGTCGTGCACGGCCGGCTGGCTCTTGGTGACCTCGTCGCCGACGCTGTCGAGCAGCGCTTTCATCTTGGGATAATCCTCTGGCGGCAGCGTGTGCACGACACCGCCGAGCTTGACCCAGTCTTCGGCGAGCTTCTTGGTGAAGTCGATCTCCCAAGCCTGCACTTGCGGCTGCACCTGCTGGCCGGTGTCGATCACGATCTTGCGCAGGTCGGGCGGGAGCTTGTCGAGCCATGCCTGGCTCACCACGGCGAGCGACACCAGGAACGTGTCGTTGGTGACCGTGATGGTCTTGACCAGGTTGTTCATCTTGAAACCGACGAACACCGAAAGCCCGCTGATGGTGCCGTCGATCGTGCCCTGGCTCAAGCCTGGCATCACCTCGGAGAGCGGCATCGCGATGCCGGTGGCGCCGAGCCGGCTCATTTTGGCGCGCTCGAGCGCGGTGCCGTTGATGCGCAGTTTCTTGCCCTTGAAGTCGTCGAGCCGCAGCACCGCATTCTTCGCCGCATAGGCGGCCGTGCTCAGGTTCAGCGTCGCGAGGCCGACCAGGCGCTTCGGCGCCGCCATGCCGAGAATGATCTTCTGGATCTCCGGATCGTGAATCGTCGCCGCGACGTTCGCGTCGTCGCGAAACAGCATCGGCGCGCTGAACACGCCGTAGCGCGGGTCGAGCCCGACGTAGAAATCGACCGGCCCGATATAACCCTGGATGCTGCCGAGCTGCACGCCTTCGATCTCGCGCGGGATCGGTCCGAGCTGGCTTGCCGGATAGATCTGCACCTCGATGCGCCCGTTGGTCGCCTTCTCGAGCGCCTCCTTGTACATCTTGATGAACTGGTGCTGCGTCTCGTTGATCGTCGCGGTGCCGAACTTCATCACGAATTCGGCGGCTGCGGCAGGTGCGGTCGCGAGCGCTAACACCACGGCCGACAGCAGCATGCGCCATGGCGCAGTGCGCATCTTGATCATCGTTTCCCCCGTTGGGTTTCTTATGTGACGCGATCCTAGGTGGGCGGGCGTTCGCGCTCAAGCTCCGCCGGAGTCGCACTTGTCCGCGATGCGAATGCGTCGTCATGGAGGAATTGGGCGGCCGGACGCGGCTCCCGGGCCGCCGAGCCTTCGTCGATGGGGAAAGGAGCGTACCCGGGCTGCCGGTCCGGGTCGGTTCGGCCGGGCCGTCGAAATGACGCGCTCGTCCATTGCAAGCCTTGCGAGACGACACACCACGCCGGCGCCGAAGTCCTTGTCGGCCGGCCGTGCGGCGGCGGCGTCAACGGCATCGTCGTCACGTGCTGGTTCATACACAGATGCGGGTGCCGACGGGCGGTATGCGCAGGTGGCGGGCTGCCGGGGGGAACCTTCCACATGCTGTGGCTTAGCCAGGGAATTGACCAATGCACCCCCATATGTTGACAGAGGGGACATGGAACTTTTCGTCAAATCAGTGAGTTATATGGCCCGCTGGGTGCCGGCACGGGCGGCCCGGTGTGCCGTTCACGTCCACCTGCCAACCGACGGAAAATTCGGAGCTGCTGCCGTGACGTTTGTATTGTCGAAAGCCTCGACGGGAGTCGTGGGTCTCGATCTTATCCTGGAGGGTGGGCTGGCGCGGCATCGCCTGCACCTGCTCGAAGGAAACCCCGGCACTGGCAAGACCACGATGGCGTTGCAATTTCTGCTGGCCGGCGCCGAGGCCGGCGAGCCGGGCATGTACATCAGCCTCGCCGAGACCGAGGAGGAGCTGCGCGACGGGGCGCGCTCGCATGGCTGGACGCTCGACGACAAGATCGAGGTGTTCGAGCTCGTGCCGCCCGAGAGCGTGCTCGATCCCGACCAGCACCAGAGTTTGCTCTACTCGTCCGATCTCGAGCTCGGCGAGACGGTGCGGCGCATCTTCGACGCGATCGAACGGGTCAAGCCCAAGCGCGTCGTGATCGACAGCCTTTCCGAGATCCGCCTGCTCGCGCAAAGCTCACTGCGCTATCGCCGCCAGATTCTCGCGCTCAAGCACTACTTCGCGCAGCATAAATCGACCGTCGTCATGCTCGACGACCTCACAGCCGAAAGTCTCGACCGCGCGGTGCACAGCATCGCCCACAGCGTCATTCATCTCGACCAGCTTTCGCCGATCTACGGCGGCGAGCGGCGTCGCCTGCGCGTGAGCAAGTGCCGCGGCCAGAACTTCCGCAACGGCTACCACGACTTTGTCATCGCCCATGACGGCGTGCAGGTGTTTCCGCGGCTGATCGCTGCCGAGCAGCGCAGAGGATTCGCCAGCACGCCCCAGGCCTCCGGCATCCGCGAGCTCGATCAACTGCTCGGCGGCGGCATCACGTCGGGGTCGAGCACGCTGGTCATGGGCCCGGCTGGGACCGGCAAGTCGCTGCTCATGCTCAATTACATCGCGGCCGCGGTGGCGCGCGGCGAGCACGCCGCCATGTTCGTGTTCGACGAGGAGCTCGGTCTGCTGTTCGAGCGCGCCAAATTGCTCGGCATCGACCTCGCGCCCATGCGCGAGTCCGGCAAGCTGCGCATCCAGCAGATGGACGCCGCCGAGCTGTCGCCCGGCGAGTTCGCACATCAGGTGACGTCTTACGTCAATCGCGACAATATCCGCACCGTGGTGATCGACAGTCTCAACGGCTACCAGGCCGCGATGCCGGAGGAGCAGTTCCTCATCCTGCACCTGCACGAGCTCCTGCAATATCTGAACCGGCAGGGCGCCTCGACCTTCCTGACCATGGCGCAGCACGGCATGGTCGGCGAGATGAAGCAGACCATCGACCTCACCTACCTCGCCGATACCGTGATCTTGCTGCGCTACTTCGAGGCGATGGGGCACGTGCGTCGGGCCATCTCGGTCATCAAGAAGCGCATGGGCGCGCATGAAGACACGATCCGCGAGCTACGGATCGACAGCCATGGCATGGCGGTCGGGCCGGCGCTGAAGGAGTTCCAGGGCGTGCTGCGTGGGGTTCCGACTTATGTGGGCGCACAAGGTCCGCTGATGGAAAGGCCGGTGACGTGATCGAGGGCCTCCTCCTCCAGCGAGAGCGCACGCTCATTCTCGCCCCGCGCGGGCGCGACGCGCTGATCGCCAAGGAGATCATGGACGACGCCAGTCTCGACTGCGAGATCTGCCCGGACCTCCGCCACCTGGTGCGCGAGCTGATCATCGGCGCCGACGTCGCGGTGCTGACCGAAGAGGCCTGCCGCACCGACTACATCCGCGAGCTCACCGCCTGGGTCGCGGCGCAGCCGGCGTGGTCGGACTTCCCCTTCATCCTCCTTACCGAGCACGGCGGCGGGCTCGAGCGCAATCCGGCGGCGGCGCGACAGAGCGCGATGCTCGGCAACGTCTCGTTCCTCGAGCGGCCGTTCCACCCGACCACGCTGGTCAGCATGGTGCAGGCTGCGTTGCGCAGCCGCCGACGGCAGACCGAATGCCGCCGCCTCAACGAGGAGCTGGAGCTGCGGGTCGAGGAACGCACCGCCGAGCTCGCCGCCGCCAATCGCCAGCTCCTCGGCCAGATCCAGGAGCGCGAGCGCGTGGAGACGACGCTGCGGCAGATGCAGCGGCTCGAGGCGGTCGGGCAGCTCACCTCGGGCGTCGCTCACGACTTCAACAACCTGCTCACCGTGGTCCTCGGCAACATCGGGTTTCTCGAGAAAGGTCTCGCCGAGCACGGCATCGACGGCCGCCTGAAGCAGCGGCTCGGCTATATGCGGACCGCTGCCGAGCGCGGCGCCAAGCTTACCGACCAGCTTCTCTCGTTCTCGCGCAGACAGCGGCTGGAGCCGCGGTGCCTCGACCTCAACGTGGCGGTCAGCGGCATGCGCGACCTCCTGCAAAGCACCATGGGCGGCAGCGTCCGCATCGAGACACGGCTCGCGTCCGAGCTGTGGCTCGCGCTCGTCGATCCGACCCAGCTCGAGCTTGCGGTTCTCAATCTGGCGATCAACGCGCGCGACGCCATGGAGGTCGGCGGCACGCTCACGGTGGCGACGCGCAACGTCGCGCTCGACGCGCCGGAGCATGCGGAGGACCCTCCGTCCGGCGACTACGTCGAGGTCTGCGTGCTGGATACCGGCGGCGGTATGAGCGACGAGGTTCGCAGCCGCGTGTTCGAGCCGTTCTTCACCACCAAGGAGATCGGCAAGGGCTCGGGCCTCGGGCTTAGCCAGGTGCTCGGCTTCGCCCAGCAGTCCGGGGGCGGCGTAAGGATCGACTCGACGCCGAGCGCGGGCACCGCCGTGCGAATTTATTTGCCGCGTACCGTCGGCGACCTGCAACCCGCCGCCTCGCCGGCGAGCCGGACGCTGACGGGCGACGCAAGGCATGGCGCGAACATCCTGCTGGTCGACGACGACAATGCGGTGCGCGAGGTGACGCGGGCGATGCTGCACGACCTCGGTTACCGCGTGCTCGAGGCGGGCAGCGGCGGCGCTGCCCTCGACGTCATTGATCGCGCCCGCCGGCTCGATCTGATGATCGTGGACTTCGCCATGCCGGGGATGAACGGCGCCGAGGTGGCGCGGCTCGCGCGCGTGCGCAAGCCCTACCTTCCGGTCCTGTTCATCACGGGCTTTGCCGAACGCTCGACCATCGAGGGGATCGACGACCCCGATCTGCTGCGCAAGCCCTTCGCGCCCGACGAGCTCGCGAGCCGGGTGCGCAACGCACTCGCGCGCGGCGGCGCCGAACGGCGGCCGCATTAGACTCGTGAGGCGTTGTTCGTGGCCGAAAGGCCGAGACGGCCGACAAGTCATCGCCAGCACGACACACGCCAGCGCCGCCCGCGTACGCCATGTCCGATGGACCTTAAGCGGCCTTCGCATGAGTGCGTCGCTAGCCTTCAATCTTGCGCCTACGGCGTCGGGCGGATGACCCAGATGGCCGCCGGCTCGCCGCCGCTGGCGCGCACCGCGACGTACAGGCGATCGACTTCCGGCACGAACAGCGACGTGCGCGCGCCCGCGACGGTCCGCAAACGCGCCAGGCGGCGCCACGGCGTGCTCGCCTTGTCGATCACGTCGACGAATCCTTCGCCGCAGCTCGCATAGATGCGCTGACGCTTCGCATCGATGAACACGTCGTCGATGTCGCCGCAGACGTCGGCCCATCCCGCCATGCGGCCGTCGGCCATCGTGAAGGCGACGATCCGCGCGGGATGGCGGAAGGCCACGATCACGTCATGCGCGGCTTCATCCAGGGCCATCGCAAAGTTTCCGCTCAGGCGCTGCGTCGGCCAGCGCGCGGTCATTCTCCCGGTCGCCGGATCGAGTACGGCGATCATCCGTGCCTCGGGGACGTTGACGTAGATGCGCTGCGGCTCGCGTGCCACCCGAAAGCTCTCGGGATGGGCAGCCAGCGGCATGTCGGCGACCTTGCGGTTGTTCGCCGGATCGATCGCCGCGATGGCGCCGCCGCCATAACCGACCAGCAGCCTGCCCGCCGCGGCGTCGAAGCGCACGTTGTCCGCATCGCTGCCGAGCAGGACCGCGTTCTCCGGCGTGTAATGCTCGCCGCGAAAGATCTGCAGCGAGCCGTCGCGCGCATTGGCGACGTAGAGCGTCTCCGTCGCCGGAACGTAGCCGACGCCTTGCGGCTCCTTGAGGCCCGGGATGACGTGCACGAGCTTGTTCGACTTGATGTCCACGACCGCGACCGTGTCGTTGCCGAGCTCGGCGACGAACAGCCGGCCGTGGGCGAGGTCGGCCGCCATATGGTCGATCCTGCCGCTCACCTGCCCGAGCGGGATCTTCGTCTCGACCTGCAGGACCTCCGGGGGCGAGCCCTGCGCGGATGCCGATGTCGGTGTCAGCGTGGCCAACGCCACGGTGGCAATCGATGTGGCGAGTGCCGGGAAGGATGTCCGCATCGTTGCCTCCTTGTTGGCGTGCGCTATTTGACCATGACCCAAGCCGGCTGCAGCAGCGGATAGGCGACGAGGCCGATCACCGCGGTCGCAGCGATGAGCAGTGGGTTGTTCACCTTCCAGCGGAAGAGGACCGCAAGCGACGCGAGCCCGACGAGCACCGTGAGCCAGTCGCCGATCGCGATGCGGCCGAGCAGGACGCTGGCGCCCAAAATGGTGCCGATCGCCGCCGCGTAGGCGCCCTTGACGAAGCCCTGCACGTTGGGATTGGCACGATAGCGCGCGAGCAGCGGCGCAGCGATCAGCACCAACAGGAATGACGGCAGGAAGATGCCGACGGTCGCGACGAACGAGCCGGAAAATCCCGCGACGAGATAACCAACGAACGTTGCCGTGATCACCACGGGGCCGGGGCTGATCATCCCGATCGCGACCGCGACCAGGAACTGGCGCTGATCGAGCCAGCCGAATTGCTGCACCAGCCCCTGCTCGAGAAACGGCACGATCACGAGGCCGCTGCCGAACGTGAGGGAGCCGGCCTTGATGAAGAACAGAAACAGCTTGCCGAGGATTGATGCCGGCGCGATAGGCGCGAGCTGCACCAGCAGCGGCGCGGCCACGAGGTCGAGCGCCGCGGTCGTGCGCGGCCGGCGCAGACTGCCGTACCAGAGGATTCCGACGATGCCCGCGCCGATGAACAGCAGCGCCACCTCGGCCTTGAGCACGATGGTCACGGCGAAGCACGCCGCCGCGATCGCCCACTGCATCCAATCCTCCATGCCGAGCTTCGCCAGCCGGTAGCAGGAGTGCAGGATCAGCGCGATGACGGCCGGGCTGACGCCGTAGAAGATCGCGGTCACCGGCTGCAGCCCGCCGAAATGCACGAAGGCCGCGCCGAGCGCCGCGACGATGAGGAAATTCGGCAGGATGAACGCCCAGCCGCCCGCCCAGGCGCCCCAGAATCCGCCGCGCAGATACGAGATATAGATGCCGACCTGGATCGCGAGCGGGCCGGGGAGGGATTGGCAGATCGCGATCGCCTCGCGCATCTGCTCCTTGCTGAGCCATCCCCGGTCGGCGACAAGCTCGCGCTCCATCTGCCCGACCAGCGCGACCGGCCCGCCGAAGCCGATGAAGCCTAGCCGCAGGAAATAGCGCGCTAGCTCCGCGATCCGTCCTTGCTTGGATTCAACCGCCCTCGTCATGCTTGCCCCACCTCGTCGAGCCGGCGTCCGCCCCATTCATCGCCGCCATGAGCGGTTTGGTGATGCGAGGCCGGATCGGCGTGCCGTCCGGCCTCGCGTTGCGATCGACCGTGTCGTCAGCTCTTGCCCGCCGCCATCTTGTCGAGCGCGGCGCGCACGCCCTTGGCGAGCTTCACGGCGTCGTCGTTCGCCCAGAAATGCATGAAGAACAGCCGCGGCTGCTCGTTCAGCATATGACTGTGCAGCGCCGTCACCTCGATGCCATTCGCCCGCAGCGTGCGGAGCACGGGATTGACCTCGTCGGCGGTCATCACGAAGTCGCCGGTGATCGCCGCTTTGCCGTTTCCGGTCGGCTGGAAGCCGATGCCGATCGCGACGCCGAGCGGTCCGGCCGGCGCGAGCGTTACGCCGTCCTGCGTCACCGGCGCCCGGCGCGGGACGCCGAACTGGTAGACGCCGCCGGCCGGGCTGCCCTTGACGCCCATGATCTTGTCGAGCTCCGCGGTGTCGAGATCGATGGCAGGCTGCGCGGCGGGTGCCGTCGGCGGCGTGGCGAGCGGCGTCTTGCTCACCGCCAGTGCCTCGTGGATCGCCTTGGCGAGCTTGGCGGGATCGCCCATGCCGCCGATGTGCATGTAGAACGTCTCGGGGCTGGCGCGCAGCAGGTGGTTGTGGACCGCCGTGATGTCGAGCCCGCCCGCGATCAGCTTCGCCATCACGGGGTTGATCTCGGAATCGAGCAGGACGAGGTCGCCCATCACCATGACGCCGCCATGCATCGACTTGAACGCGACCCAGCCGCCGAGCGCGAGCGACGGCTTGATGGCGACGCCGTCGAGCGTCACGTGCAGGTCGGTGCGGGGAAACGTGTAACGATGCACGTCCCCCGCGACGGCCGCAGCCTTGCGGCCGAACGCGTCGTCGACTTTTTGCCAGTCGACGTCCTGCGCGACGGCCATGCTCGGCAGGACGACTGCCAGGAACGAGCCCAGGATCAGCAGCTTGCGCATTGCATTGTCTCCTTGGTTGGGATGAATGCCCGGTTGATCTCCCCCCGAGCTTTTCGTCATCCGAGCGCGCGTTCGCGCGGCTCGTCGGTGTGCCATCGGTCGACCTTGCGAGGTGGCGGTAAAATGCCGAGGCGGATGATTGTCCGCGTGGCCGCAAACGTGGCTGGTCGCCGGACAGCCATGCCCTGCGGCGCGGCGGCGGTGCCGAGGTCCGGCTAATCTTGCCGAGTAAATGGAACTCGTCGATCCGGCCATGCGCAATCACCTCGACGGGTCGAGTGTTGCGCAGATCTTGGACGGAGACCGTCTAATGGGGAGTCTGCGTGTCCCCTACCGTCAAGCTAGCCAAGCCGAATGCTCGCCGCAAGTTCCTCGTGCGGCGAACAGGATGTGCAAAAAATGCGAGTGCCGATTATTCCGCTGCCGGCACCAGGCTCGATTGCGCGATGAACCCCACGAAGGCATCGGCGATCTCGTCCTCGTAGGGCGCCCAATCGGGGAAGGGGATCAGCGGCACGTCCTGGTCCTCGATCGGCAGGCGATGCAGGCGGGAGCCCGGAATGAGCCGGTGCGCCGCAAGTCCGCTCGCGCTCGCATGGGTCTTGTCATTGCCCGGAATCACGATCGTCGGCATCTTGATCGAGCCCAGCTCTTTTTCGGTCACGCCCATTACGGGATATTTGCCGCCGGCAACAAAGATGTCGCGCCAGCGGCTCATCACCTCGATGAACTGCTCGACCGGCAGGCTCTTGAGATATTCGGCGTTGCGCGGATTGGCCTTGATGCGCTCCTGGTACTGCTCGGTCGCGCACACCGCCGCCATGCCGCCCTGGCGCGCCGCGCGAATGAACTGGTCGTAGTAGTTCTCCGGCAGGCGTCCCGCCGCGAACGCTCCGCCCGTGACCCGCAACAGCAGCAAGCCGCACACCGCCTGCGGGTTGCGCAGCGCGAACAGGATCGAGGTGCGCGCGCCCGACGAGCTGCCGCCGAAGAAGGCGGGCAGGGCGCCGAGGCGCTGCATCAGCTCGCGCATGTCCTCGGTCCAGATCACCTCCTCGCCGTCCTGCCCTTCGATCAGCACGTCGGAGGCGCCGGTGTTGCGCCGGTCGTGCAGCACCACGCGGTGGCCGCGGGCTGCGAGCTTCTTCGCCAGCGGGATGAACTCGTCATGGCCTCGCCGCCCGCCGGTGGTCAGCATGATCCACGGGCCGTGCTCGCCGATGATCTGGTAGTTGATGTTGACGCCGCGGATATTGGTGACGGGCATCGGTCCCTCCCTCTCGTTTGCGTTGGCCGGATGAGCGGAGCGACATCCGGGGCAAGAATCCCTGCAGGCTCGGTCGCGGTTTTCGGTGAGGCTACGCAGTCGGCGCGGATGCGGCAATGGCCGCGATAGGCCACTGGCCGACCGCCGCCGTTCCGCTATCCTGCGAATTTGCACAATACGGAGGATCTGCCTTGGACAAGTTCATCATTCAGCCGCACGGCCGCCTGCAGGAATGGATCGCGCACGAGAAGGGCTATTTTTGCGGCGAGGGGCTCGACTACGAATTCAAGGGCGGTCTCTCGGCCGAGCGCAAGAAGCAGACGGACGGCGACGGCAAGGTGGTCGACGTGATGGCGGGCGCATTCGAGTCCTATCGCCAGGGCGGCGGCAACAAGGGCGTGCGATCGGACATCTCATGTGCCTGCCATTGGGTGGTGAACCAGGCCTCGTCGCAGGACATCGGCACCATGTGGGGTAGCGCCTATGTGGTCACGCCCGGCGCCGTCATGGTGCCGCCGGACTCCACCATCAAGACGCCGGACGACCTCGCCGATCAGGAGATCGCGGTCGGATATCACTCGGGCAGCCACTTCACGACTCTCCAGGCGCTCGAGCCGTTCCTGCCGCGCGAGCGGATCAAGCTGCGCTTCGTCGGCTCGGCATGGGCGCGCGTCGATGTCGGCGTCGGCCGCGACGTGCCGGCGACCAGCGTGTGGGGGATCACCTACCAGACGCTCGAGCAACTCGGCTTCCGCAAGATCGTCGACACCACGTTCATGATCGCCTTCATGTTCCCGCACGGCACCGCGGAGGCCGATGTCGGGAAATACATGAACGGCCTGCGCCGCGCCCAGATCGACCTCGACCTTGCGCCGGAGAAATACAAGCATTTCTACCTCAACGAGCTTCCCGAGCGTTATCGGTCGACGGTTGATGTGCGGCGCTTCTCCAGCGGCGAGCGCATCGTCTTCCTGCCCTACGGCGAGGAGACCTACCGGCAGACCCAGCAATGGATTCACGAACGCGGGCTGTTCGCCGAGCGCGAGCCGGTCGTCGATTATGACGGTGCGGTTGCACACTGACGGCGGGGGCGATTTCGCGTCCGTAATTGGGGCCGTCGATACGGCCGATACGTGCGACCACGCGTCCCGACCGGGCGCCCTGGTTTCCTCTTTATGCCGGGGGCGGCGCGCGGCACACTCCGGCGCCGCCCGCCCGGTCCGTGCGTCGCGGCCACGAGCGATCGAGCCGGCGCCGCAGCGTTCGGCCGGCAGGAGGAAAGTCAGATGACACGAATCTTCAATGCCACACGGCGAGACATTCTCAAGGGCGGCACCGCCGCGGTGGCGCTCGGGCTCGGCGCCACGCTCGCGCCGCGTGCGGCGCGTGCCGAGATGACGCCGCACGAGAAGGAGCTCTACGAGGCGGCGAAGAAGGATGGTCAGCTCACCTGGTACACGGCGCATTCCGACGACGTCACCGCGCAGGCGCTCGGCCGCAAATTCGAGGCGCTTTATCCGGGCATCAAGTGCAACGTGGTGCGCACCACCGCCCAGGTCGCCTTCCAGCGCGTCTCGCAGGAGCTCAAGGCCAACGCCATGCAGGTCGACGTGCTGAGTTCGACCGACATCGGTCACTACGTCTACCTGAAGGACAAGAAGCTGCTCGACAAATACGTCCCGGAGAATTCGACCAAGGTGCTCGATATCTACAAGAACTACGACCCGGACGGCTTCTACTACGTGACCTCGGCGGGCATGATCGGAATGTCCGCCAACACCTCGAAGGTGAAGCTCGCCGACGCGCCGACCAACTGGACCGGCCTTGAAGACGCCAAGTGGAACAACCTGATCGCGGTCGGCCATCCGGCCTTCAGCGGCTACGTCGGCACCTGGGTCGTCACGCTGCGCAAGCTCTATGGATGGGATTTCTTCGCCAAGCTCGCCAAGAACAATCCGCGCGTCGGCCGTTCGGTCAACGATACCGTGACGCTGCTCAATTCGGGCGAGAGCTCGATTGCGGCCACGGCCGCGCAGAATTCGACGGTCGAGAGCTTGAAGAAGGGCAATCCGCTGGCGATGATCTACCCGACCGACGGCACGGTGCTGATTCTCGCGCCGTCCGGCATCATGAAAGGCGTCAAGCATCCGAATGCGGCCCGGTTGTTCATGGAATTCCTCATGAGCATCGATGCCTCGAAAACCTGGGTCGAGCACTACAACGAGACGATGCGCGCGGAGGTCTCGCCCGTCGCCGGCGTCAAGTCCGCCAAGGACGTGAAGACCATCCGGCCGAGCGTCGAGGAGATCAGCAAGGGCATCCCCGAGGTCATCAAGCAATGGCGTGATACCTTCGGGGTCTGATCCGGAAAGACGGGCGTCGGAAGGAAAGCGCGGCGTTGAGCAACGAGAGCATCACGATCAATACCGCGCCAGACACCGCACGATCGGGCGGCGCGTTGCGCCGCTTCGATCCCAGCATGCTCTTGTGGTTCGTGATGATCGCGGCGCTGATCTTCCTCGTCGCGAGCCCGATCGTCCGCCTCCTGATCTCGAGCTTCCAGGACACCGACACCGGGCGCCTCACGCTCGCCAACTATCGCGATGCCTATTTCAACCTGCGGCACCTGGAGGCGCTCGGCAACTCGATCGAGCTCGGCGTCGGCGTCGCATTGCTCGCCGGCCTGTTCGGGGTGCCGATCGCGTGGGCGATCTCGCGCACCGACATGCCGCTCAAGGGCCTGGTGCGGATCCTGGTGCTCGGCGCCTTCATTACGCCGCCCTATCTCGGCGCGATCGGCTGGATCCTGCTGGCGGGGCCGAATTCCGGCTGGCTCAACCGGATATGGACCGGGCTAACCGGCGAGGCGCACGGCATCTTCAACATCTATTCCATGGCGGGGCTGATCCTCGTCGTCGCCGTCACCTCGTTTCCCTATGTCTTCGTCTTCACCAATTCGGCGCTCGATCTCGTCTCCTCCGAGATGGAGGACGCTGCGCAGATCCTTGGCGCCGGCCGGCTGCGCACGGTCTTCCGCATCACCCTGCCGCTGGTCTTTCCCGCGATCCTCGGCGGGCTGATCATCAGCTTCCTCGAGGCGATCTCGCTGTTCGGCGCGCCGGCGCTGATCGCGCTGCCGGCGCGCTTCAACGTGGTGGCGACGCAGCTCTGGCAGTTCTTCGAGTACCCGGTGCGGGTCGAGGAGGCGGCGGCGTTCGCGATGCCGCTGCTCGTCATCACCATCGCAATGTTCGCCCTGCAGCGATTCCTGCTCGGCCGCAAGGGTTATGCGGCGGTGACCGGCAAGGGCGGCGAGCGGCGCATGATCCCGCTAGGCCCCTGGCGCTGGGTGATGCTCGCTTATTCGTTTTTCGTCTGCGCCCTTTCGCTGCTGATGCCGATGACCGTGCTGCTGCAGGCGGCGTTCGCCAAGGCCTGGGGGCGCGGCTTCTCGCTCGACAACCTCACGCTCGCCAATTTCAGCTATCTGCTGTTCGACCAGACCCAGGCGCGAGACACCATCATCAACACCTTCGTCTACGCGGGCGCGACCGCGTTCGTCGCGATCTCCCTCGCGCTTGCCATCGCGTACGTGGTCACCCGCAAGCTCGTGCCGTGGGCGAACGTGCTCGGGTTTCTGTGCATGACGCCGTTCGTCATCCCCGGCATCGTGCTGGCCATCGGGTTCTACGCGGCCTACGCGCCGCCGCCGATCGCGCTCTACGGCACCGGCACGAT
>DASXCK010000129.1:0-4769 GCA_036491235.1 Xanthobacteraceae bacterium
GGAGGTCGCGCAGGCGATGTCCTCCGGGCAACCATCCAGCATGGTGCGCGTCGACGACCGCGGCCGCGTCATCGTCTCGGTCGCGGTGCCGGTGCAGCGCTTCCGCTCGGTGCGCGGGGTCCTGCTCTTGTCCACGCAAGGTAACGACATCGACCAGCGCATCGAGGCCGAGCGACGCAAGGTGATCAAGACCGGCGCGATCGCGGCCGTGATCATGGTGGGGCTGTCGATCCTGCTTGCCGGCAGCATCGCGCGGCCGGTGCGCCGCCTCTCCGAAGCCGCCGAGCTGGTGCGCCGGCGCATCACGGGACGCGTGGACATTCCCGACTTCACGCGGCGGCGCGACGAGATCGGACATCTTTCGGGCGCGTTGCGCGACATGACGAACGCGCTCTACAGTCGCATCGCGGCGATCGAAAGCTTTGCGGCCGACGTCGCGCATGAGCTGAAAAATCCGCTGACGTCGCTGCGCTCGGCGGTCGAGACGCTTCCCCTCGCCAAGTCGGAGGAAAGCCGCCAGCGCCTGCTCGGCGTCATCGGCCACGACGTGCGGCGGCTCGACCGGCTGATCTCCGACATCTCGGACGCGAGCCGGCTCGATGCCGAAATGCAGCGGCAAGAGGCGGCGCCGATTGATCTCGCCAGGCTGCTGCGCACCGTCACGACCGTGGCAAACGAGGTCCGGCGGGAGAACGCCGTCAAGGTCGCGCTCACGTTCGAAGGCGGCGGCGTGTTCAAGGTGCCGGGTCACGACTCGCGGCTCGGTCAGGTAATCAACAACCTGATCGACAATGCACGCTCGTTCTCGCCGCAGGGCGGCACCGTGCGGGTGACGTGCCGGCGCCTGCGCGGCGACGTCGAGGTCACGGTCGATGACGACGGCCCGGGCATCAATCCGGACGCGATGGAGAAGATTTTCGAACGCTTCTACACCGACCGGCCGCATCAGGGGTTCGGCCAGAATTCCGGCCTCGGCCTGTCAATTTCGCTGCAGATCGTCGAGGCGCATGGTGGCCGGCTGTGGGCGGAAAATCGGATCGGTCCCCCCGCCGCGCCGGGCGAGCCGCCGGCCGTGCACGGCGCTCGCTTCGTGGTGCGCCTGCCGGCGATGTGACGCACGTGGTGTGCCATCGGCTCGCCAACCGGTTCGCGTGAGACGGCGCACATCCATGCCTTCGATCCATGCTTCCGCAGTTCTGGTCGGCGCCCGCGCGCTGCTCATCCGCGGGCCGTCCGGCGCCGGCAAATCGCGGCTGGTGCTCGCGCTGTTACGGCAATCCGAGAGCGGCACGCCGGCCTTCGTGCGCCTTGTCTCCGACGATCGCAGCCTGATCGCACCACATCACGGCCGGCTGGTAGTGCGGCCGGTGCCGGAGATCGCCGGGCTGATCGAGGTGCGCGGCCTCGGCATCCGCCGGATCGCCTACGAGCCCGCGGCTGTGGTCGGATGCGTGGTCGACCTTGCGGCACCCGATGGCGAGCGGCTCCCTGCCTCCACAGGCGCCGAGGTCATTATCGAAGGTATTAGCCTCCCGCGGCTTGCGGTCGCGGCCGACGCCGAGCCCCTGGCGCTGGTTCTGGCCAAGATTGCCAGCGCGACCGCGGGCGGATCAGCATTCGCGGCCTGATTTTACCCATAGCGTAGAAAAATTAACCATATCCCGATTAGGCTCGTGGGCCATCAATCGGCCGTTCGGAGCCGGATTTTCCGACACTGTTGCTGCAATGCGGCATCGTGCCTAGATACGCTGCGAGGCCCTTGCACTCCGGCCTTCGCGTGGTCATGAATGTGGCCCTTTCGTGCGGCGCACCATATCCCTAGCGCCCGCGGGGAGTTTCGATGATCGGCCTTGTGATCGTTACGCATGGGCGGCTCGCCGTCGAGTTCCGTTCCGCCCTTGAGCACGTGGTCGGCCCGCAATCGCAACTCGAGGCGATCTGCATCGGTTCGAACGATGATGACGTGGCGTCCCGTGGGCGCCTCCTCGAGGCGGTGGAGGGCGTCGACAGCGGCGACGGGGTCGCCATCCTGACCGACATGTTCGAGCAAACTCCATCCAATCTCGCAATTTCGATGATGAATGGGCGGAACATCGAGATCCTGGCGGGCATCAATCTGCCGATGCTCATCAAGCTTGCCCAGGTCCGTCGCAAATGCGCGCTCGCCGAGGCGACCGCCGCGGCCGAGCAGGCGGGACGCAGCTACATCGTGTCAGCTGCCGCCTTGCTGAAGCGCACCACGGGGCCTTCCGGCTGCCACGAGGCGGTGCGATGATCGGCCTGGTGATCGTCACCCATGGACGTCTGGCCGTGGAATTCCGCTCTGCGCTTGAGCACGTGGTCGGCCCGCAAACGCAGATCGAGGCCATCAGCATCGGACCGGACGACAACGGCGAGCAATGCCGCCGCGACATCATCGAGGCGGTAAAGCGGGTCGACACCGGCGACGGCGTCGCGATCCTGACCGACATGTTCGGCGGCACGCCATCGAATCTCGCGATCTCGGTGATGAGCCGCCCGAAGGTCGAGGTGCTCGCCGGCATCAACCTCCCAATGCTGGTCAAGCTCGCGCGGGTGCGCGGCGAATGCCCGCTCGCCGAGGCGGTCGCCGCAGCCCAGGAATCGGGCCGCAAATACATCACAATCGCAAGCCGCGTATTGGCCGGGAAATGACCGAATCCCGCGGCCTCACGGACGATTGCACCGACGTCCCCCCATCACGGGATGGCGCGATCGTCCGGGTCATGCATATCTGCAACGAGAAGGGGCTGCATGCTCGCGCTTCGGCGAAATTCGTGCAGACGGTCGAGAAATTCGACGCTGATGTCCGGGTCATGCGCTGCGGCGAAAACGTCGGCGGCAAGTCGATCCTGGGCCTCATGACCCTCGGAGCCGGGCCAGGCACCGACATTACGGTCGACGCCTGCGGCAAGGACGCGGAAGCGGTCATCGCGGCCCTCGATGCCCTGATCTCCAGCCGTTTTGGCGAGGAAGAGTAGGCGCCCCGGCCAATTCTCTGGCTGATAAAACGACATAAAGAAATCCTTATATGTTGATTGCAGGCCTTCCGCCCGCCTGCTATAGGCACGCCCAACACCGGCGCCGAGGTTCGGCGCGCCCCAATGGCTCCCCCAGACAAGGAACGCCCATGACCGCAGCGCCCAAGACCGCAGCACCCAAGACGTCCGCAAAAGCCGACGACTACGTCGTCAAGGATATCGGCCTCGCCGAATGGGGCCGCAAGGAAATCGCCATCGCCGAGATCGAGATGCCCGGCCTGATGGCGACGCGCGAGGAATTCGGCGGCAAACAGCCGCTCAAGGGCGCGCGCATCTGCGGCTCACTGCACATGACCATTCAGACCGCGGTGCTGATCGAGACGCTGACCGCCCTCGGCGCCGACGTGCGCTGGGCGTCCTGCAACATCTACTCGACCCAGGATCATGCGGCGGCCGCGATCGCGGCGGCCGGCACGCCGGTCTTCGCCGTGAAAGGCGAAAGCCTCAAGGATTACTGGGACTACACCCACCGCATTTTCGAGTGGTCGGACGGCGGCACGCCCAACATGATCCTCGACGACGGCGGCGACGCGACCCTCTTGGTGCATCTCGGCCTGCGCGCCGAGAAGGGTGACACCGGCTTCCTCGACAAGGCAAGCAACGAAGAGGAAGAGGTGCTGTTCGCCGCGATCAAGCAGCGGCTCAAGAGCAAGCCCGGCTGGTACACGGAGCTCGCCAAGAACATCAAGGGCGTGACCGAGGAGACGACCACGGGCGTGCATCGCCTCTACCAGATGGAGAAGGAAGGCAAGCTGCTGTTCCCCGCCATCAACGTCAACGACTCGGTGACCAAGTCGAAGTTCGACAACCTCTACGGCTGCCGCGAGTCATTGGTCGACGGCATCCGCCGCGGCACCGACGTGATGATGGCCGGCAAGGTCGCGATGGTCGCCGGCTTCGGCGACGTCGGCAAGGGCTCGGCTGCCTCGCTGCGCCAGGCCGGCTGCCGCGTGATGGTGTCGGAGATCGATCCGATCTGCGCGTTGCAGGCCGCGATGGAGGGCTACGAGGTCACCACCATGGAGGACGCGGCAAAGCGCGCCGACATCTTCGTGACCGCGACCGGCAATGTCGACGTGATCACGGTCGACCACATGCGCGCCATGAAGGACCGCGCGGTCGTCTGCAACATCGGCCACTTCGACTCCGAGATCCAGGTCGGCGCGCTGAAGAACATGAAGTGGCACAACGTCAAGCCGCAGGTCGACGAGGTCGAATTCGCGGACGGCAAGCGCATCATCCTGCTGTCGGAGGGCCGCCTCGTGAACCTCGGCAACGCCATGGGGCATCCGAGCTTCGTGATGTCGTCGTCCTTCACCAACCAGATGCTGGCGCAGATCGAGATCTGGACCAACCCGAGCAAGTACCAGAAGAAGGTCTACACGCTGCCCAAGCACCTCGACGAGAAGGTCGCGCGGCTGCATCTCGACAAGATCGGCGTCAAGCTCACCAAGATGACCGACAAGCAGGCGAGCTACATCGGCATCCCGAGCGAGGGGCCGTTCAAGACGGATCAGTATCGGTATTGATCAGATTCGTCATTGCGAGGAGCGCAGCAGTCTTCGTCTAACGGACTGCGTCATTGCCCGCGAAAGCGGGCAATCCAGTAATCGCTGACGTTCGAATGGGACACGACAGTGCCCCACTAATCGCTGCGGAGTACTGGATCGCCCGCTTTCGCGGGCGATGACGGCGGTGGAGATTACTTCT
>DASXCK010000130.1:0-7545 GCA_036491235.1 Xanthobacteraceae bacterium
GGAAACTCAGTATGGACCGGCAGGTTCGCAAACAAAAATCAATAAATAGTTGGCTATAACGGCGACGGACGGCTGTCGCCGTGCGAGGGTTAATGATGTCCGCCGAAGTCGCGGTTCTGATGGCCGCCTACAACGCGGAAAAGACGCTTCCCGCCGCGGTGGACAGCATCCTCGCGAGCACGGTGCCGTGCGATCTTATCCTGATCGACGATTGCAGCCGGATTCCGGTCGCGCAGGTCGTCGGCAATCACGCAAACCTCACGATCATCCGGTTGCCGAAGAACCACGGCCTTGCGGCGGCGCTCAATGTCGGCCTCGCGCATATCCTGCCGCGCAACTACAAATACGTCGCGCGCATGGACGCGGACGACGTTTCCTACCCGCACCGCTTTGCGACCCAGATCGCGTTCCTCGAGCGCCATCCCGAGGTCGACCTCGTCGGCAGCGGTGCCCGCTTCATCGACGACAACGACGCGTACGTGATGTACTACGTGCCGCCGCTCGCCCACGGCGATATCCGCAAGGCGCTCTATTTCAACAACTGCTTCGTCCACCCGAGCTGGCTGTGGCGCAGCGAGGCGCTGAAGGTGGTCGGCCCTTATTCGCTCGATTATCCGGCCGCCGAGGACTACGAGTTCATGCGCCGGGCGATCGTGCGCACAATCGTCGCCAATATCCCCGATTTCCTCATCGACTACCGGATTTCGACCGGAGGCATCTCGGTATCGAAGCGCCAGCGCCAGCTCATCGACCGGCTGAAGATCCAGCTCAAATATATCGAACCGCTGCAGTGGCGCACGTGGGCCGGCATGGCGAAAACGCTTCTGCTGTTCGCGATCCCGCGCACCATCGTGACCACGCTCAAGGCGGAGTGGCGCAGCTGGAAGCCGCCGGCCGAGCGTATCGGCAGCGCGCCGAATTTGCCACGCGCCGCTTCGGAAATTGCCAAGCCGCAGCGCTGAGCGACAGCGAAACGCGCGATCGCGAAAGGCGCCGTCCGTTACCGGCTGCGATTCTTCTAAAAAGATCCGCCGCGGACGATTATGATCACTATCGTGCTCCGAATGATCGGAAGGTAAGTCGGCCGTCATGAGCGCCAAGCACACCATCGTCCGCGCGGGCCTGGAGACGCTCTATTTCAGCGGTGTGCACATGCTGATGCGGCCGTTCGTCGGCGGCGTCGGCGCCATTCTGATGCTGCACCACGTGCGCCCCGCGCGGCGCGACCGCTTCCAGCCGAACGCGCACCTCGAGGTGACGCCGGAATTCCTCGAGCGGGTGATCCGCCGGCTGCGCCGCGCCAACATCGACCTCGTTTCGCTCGACGAAGCCCATCGCCGCCTCACGACGCGCGACTTCGGCAGCCGCTTCGCCTGTTTCACCTTCGACGATGGCTATCGCGACACCATGGCGTGGGCGTTTCCGATCCTCAAGGCCGCCGGCGTGCCGTTCACGGTCTATGTGACGACCAGTTTCGCGGACCGGCTCGGCAAGCTGTGGTGGGTCGCGCTCGAACGCGTGATCGCGCGCAACGACCGTTTCGCGTTGATGATGGATGGCGAGGAGCGCTACGTCGATTGCACGAGCGTCGATGCCAAGCGTGAGGTGTTCGAGACGCTCCATGGGTGGCTGCGCGGGCTGCCGACCGAAAAGGCGGTGCTCGACACGGTAGGGGATCTTGCGGCGCGCCACGGCGTCGACATGCCCGCGCTGTGCGGCGAGCTCTGCATGGACTGGCGCGAGATCAACGAGTTGGCGCGCGATCCGCTCGTCACCATCGGGGCGCATACGGTCAACCACGCCATGCTCGCCAAGGCCTCGGAGGCGGAGGCGCGCAACGAGCTCAAGATGGGCCGCGCCGTGATCGAGGCGACGCTCGGCCAGGCGCCGGAGCACCTTGCCTATCCGTACGGCGATCCGATGACGACCGGCGCGCGTGAGTTCCGCATCGCGGCCGAGCTCGGCTTCAAGACCGCGGTGACGACGCGGCCGGGCGTGCTTTTTCACGGTCACGCCGATCACATGACGGCGCTGCCGCGCATTTCGATCAACGGCACGCTCCAGGATGTGCGCTTCATTCCGGTGCTGATGTCCGGCGCCGCGACCGCGCTGTGGAACCGCTTCAAGCGGGTGGATGCGGCGTAGCGGCGTAGGGCGGGCAAAGGCGGGCAATACCTTCCGCTGGATTGACAATGTCGGCTCCGCCGTGCCCACGCGGTCATGGTGTCCGCGTTGGCGCGACTTTGCCGCGTGGGCACGGCGGAGCCAGCGCAGTGCCGCAAGCCAAGCCAAGCCAAGCCAAGCCAAGCCAAGCCAAGCGGCCGCCTTTGCCCACCCTACGCGTCGTCCTCGCTCTCCTTGCCCGGCCGCGACATCCACGAAATCAGCGGCATCGCGGGCAACACCCAGCCGATGCCGGCGAGCACGTAGTAGATCGCCTCGATGAGGCGGTTCCCGGTCGCCAGCACCGGCTGCGCGAACGCCATCGCGAGGAGCGCCCACGCGATCACCAGCGCGAGCAGCGCGATGGTGCCGATCAGCTTGCGGACGCGAATGGGCATGCGGTGTCTGCACGTTGAGTTGATAAGTCAGAATGTCGCTGCGCGTTGCGGCGCAGCATCGACCTCTATATGGTCCGACCGCCGCCACGCAAGCCAGCCGATCCAGCCGTTCGATTTATGCGAGAGCCGACCTCGATCTATGCCGTCCGTCGCCGCGCGGTCCGCCTGTGGCTCCTGGCGGTGGCGGTGCTGATCTTTGCCATGGTGCTGGTCGGGGGCGCGACGCGGCTAACCGAGTCCGGCCTGTCGATCACCGAGTGGCACCCGATCAGCGGCACCATGCCGCCATTGTCGCAGGCGGACTGGAATGCCGAGTTCGACGGGTACAAGGCGATCCCGCAATACAAGCTCCTCAACCGCGACATGACGCTCGACGAGTTCAAGTCGATCTTCTGGTGGGAGTGGACCCACCGCCAACTTGGGCGGGTGATCGGCGCCGCTTTCCTGCTGCCGTTTCTCTGGTTCCTGTGGCGCGGCTGGATCGAGCCCGGTATGCGCGGCCCCCTATCCGCGATTTTTGGCCTCGGCGCGTTCCAGGGCGGGGTCGGCTGGTGGATGGTGGCGTCCGGCCTCGCGGGCCGCACCGAGGTTTCGCAATATCGTCTCGCGTTCCACCTCACCCTCGCGTGCCTGATCTATGTCGCGATCCTGTGGGCCGGGGAGCGGTTCGCGGAACGGCGTGCGCCCGCGGTGCCGGTGCGCCTGCGCGTCGGCGCCGTCGTGCTGCTCGTGCTGGTGCTCGCGCAGATCTATCTCGGCGCGCTCACAGCGGGCCTGCGCGCCGGCTACGCCTACAACACGTGGCCGCTGATCGACGGCGCATTCATTCCCGATGCGGCGCGCCTCTTTTTCAATCAGCCGCTGTGGCGGAATTTCTTCGAGAACACGCTCACGGTGCAGTTCGACCACCGCATGATGGCCTATACGGTGCTGGTCGTCGCGCTGCTGCACGCCTTCGACGCCTTGCGCGCGCGGCCGAGCGGCGCGGCCGCAACCGGCGCGGTCGTGCTTGCGCTCGCCGTCACGCTGCAGGCGATGCTCGGAATACTGACGCTGCTTCATCGGGTGCCGATCGGGCTCGGCCTCGCGCACCAGGGCATGGCGATGGTGGTGCTTACGCTCGCGAGTTTGCACGCCGCGCGCCTGGCGCGGCCCGCGTGGGAAGGTCCGCCCGTTCATGCGCCGGGCATTGTGAAGACCTCCGAGTATGTGAAGACCGCCGAGTAGTGGTGCGGCGGGACTTCGACGCGCGCTTAGCTCGCAAGCGCCTGCTCCAGGTCGGCGATGATGTCTTCCTTGTCCTCGAGGCCGATCGATAGACGCACCACGTCGGGCCCTGCACCCGCCTGCACCTTCTGCGCATCGGAAAGCTGCTTATGCGTGGTCGAGGCCGGATGGATGATCAGCGAGCGCGTGTCGCCGATGTTGGCGAGGTGGGAGAACAGCTTTACGTTGGAGACGAGCTTCACGCCGTCGTCGTAGCCGCCCTTGAGGCCGAACGTGAACACGGCGCCGGCGCCCTTCGGGCAGTACTTCTTGGCGAGGTTGTGGTAGCGGTCGCCCGCCAGGCCCGGATAGCTGACCCACGCGACCTTCTGATGAGCGGCAAGCCATTCGGCGACCGCGAGCGCGTTGTCGCAGTGTCGCTGCATGCGAAGCGGCAGCGTCTCGATGCCGTTGAGGAAGAGAAACGCGTTGAACGGCGAGAGGGCAGGGCCCATGTCGCGCAGGCTCAGCACCCGGCACGCGATCGCGAAGGCGAAGTTGCCGAAGGTCTCGTGCAGCACGATGCCGTTGTACTCGGGGCGCGGCTCGGAGAGCATGGGATAGCGGCCCTCGCGCGACCAGTTGAACGTGCCGCCGTCGACGATCATGCCGCCGATCGAATTGCCGTGCCCGCCGATGAATTTGGTCAGCGAGTGCACCACCACGTCGGCACCGAAGTCGATCGGCTTGCACAGATAAGGCGACGCCAGCGTGTTGTCGACGATCAGCGGCACGCCGGCGCGGCGTGCGATGTTCGCGACCGCCTCGATGTCGGTGATGACGCCGCCAGGATTGGCGATCGACTCGATGAAGATCGCCTTGGTGCGCGGGCTGATCGCACGCTCGAAGGTGCCGATGTCGTCGGGATCGGCCCATACGACGTTCCAGCCGAAATTCTTATACGAGTGGTTGAACTGGTTGATCGAGCCGCCATAGAGCTTCTTCGAGGCGACGAACTCGTCGCCCGGCTTCATCAGCACGTGCATGACCAGGACCTGCGCGGCGTGGCCGGAGGCGACCGCGAGCCCCGCGGTGCCGCCCTCGAGCGCGGCAACCCGCTCCTCGAGCACCGCGTTGGTCGGGTTGCCGATGCGCGTGTAGATGTTGCCAAAGGCCTGCAGCCCGAACAGCGAGGCCGCATGGTCGACGTCCTCGAACACAAAAGAAGTGGTCTGGTAGATCGGCGTCGCGCGCGCGCCCGTCGTGGGATCCGGCTGCGCGCCGGCGTGGATCGCAAGCGTCGAAAACCCCGGAGTGCGTTCGGTCATGGCCGGTCCCTCTGGAGGCGGAAAAGCCCGCACACTATGAAAACAATGCGCATGTTCCCGAACCCGGCGCGCGCGTCAAGGCGGCAATCGCGTTGCCTCAATCGGGCGGGATTGGGCGCCTTTGCCCACCGTATGGGCTATGCGCCGTCTTTCCGAAACGCCCGCTCCGCCGCTGGCGTGGCACCGCCGGCCGTGGTGGCGCGATCGAGCGACATGCGCTGAATGCCGCGGCCGGCGATCTGCGCCCGCTTCGACGAGAGCGTGCGCGAATTGACGCCCATCCAGGAAATCTCCGACGAGAGGCGGCCGTACTCGATCTTCGGACAGCGGTTCATGACGACCTTGAGTTCGTTGGCTTCCGCGAGCGCCGCCGCCGCGTCGTTGTGCACGCCGAGTTGCATCCACACGACGCGCGGGCGCGGCGAGAGCTTGATTGCTTCCTCGACGATGCCGAGCGCGTAGGGCGAGGCGCGGAAGATGTCGACCATCTCGACCGGCTCGGGAATGTCCGCGAGCTTGGCGTAGATCTTCTGCCCGAGCAACGCGCCGCCGGCGAGCCCGGGATTGATCGGGATCATGCGGTAGCCGCGCTCGAGGAGGTACTTGAACGCAAAATAGCTCGGCCGGCTCTCCTTGTTGGAGACGCCGACCATCGCGATCGTTTTCACCGTATTGAGGATGCCGCGGATATACGCGTCGTCGTAGCTGTCGTGGTTCATCGCGCCGTCGTCGAACCTTTCGCGGCCGAACATAGGCGCGCGGTCGGGCGGGCGAAAGGGCGTCGCGATCGACGCCCAAATCTGACGGCGACGAAGATGCCCGCCGCGGCCCTCGGCGCGACGGGCACGCGCCGCGTCAGTTGTTGCCGGCGTGCTGATTGCAGGGCGGCAGGTGCTTGAACGGACGGCTCATGACCTTGTGACAGGCTGCGCTCAGCTGGTTCTTGCGGTTCTTGTCGGCCAGGCATTTCGTGATGGCGTCGCGGTTCGGGATGAACTCGCCGCACTTGTCGTGCACGTCGGGCGTGCAGGCATCGATGTCCGCCTGGCTTGGGCCTGGATCGCATTTCGGACTCGCGCTCATCGCCGGCATAGCGCAGATACCCAGAAAAAACAGTGCCGCCATCGCAGTCCGGAAGTTCATTTGGCTCCTCCCCGTGGTGGATCCCCGCATGCAACGCCGTAGCGGCTGCGGTCCACCGTCCGCAAATCGCCGTGACACGCAGCATGGCCGATAGTCGCGACGCCACGCAAGCAGCATCACGGTGGAACATGATTTGCGGTGAGTTATTCGCGCGCGATTTGCGATCGTTGTGTTGAAGCCGCAACACTTTCCGCAGCGCAATGTGGCGGAACCCGAAGTCTCGCGGCATGTTTCGGTGGAGCAGAATCAGCACATGCCGCCGCGCTCTGATCAGTGCGTATCAGCGAACCGTCGTCCGCCACGTCGCGACATGCGCGCTACTGATCATCCCAGTTGGGTTGACGCTTTTCCAGGAACGCGTCGATGCCCTCGACCGCGTCGCGACGCAGCATGTTCTCGACCATCGTGTGCGATGCCAGGCGATAGGCGCCCGCCAGATCCATTTCGATCTGGCGATAGAACGCTTCCTTGCCGAGCCGTACCGTCATGGCGGACTTCGCCGCGATCTGGAGGGCCAGCCGGATCGCCTGCTCGCGTTCGGTGCCGGGCGGAACCACGCGGTTGACCAGGCCGATGCGCGCGGCGTGCTCGGCCGAGATCGTGTCACCGGTGAGCAGCATGTCCATTGCGTGCTTGCGCGCGACGTTGCGGGTGAGCGCGACCATCGGGGTCGAGCAGAACAGACCGATGTCGACACCCGGCGTGCAGAAGCCGGCGAGCGAGGACGCGACCGCGAGATCGCAGCTCGCGACCAACTGGCAACCGGCGGCGGTCGCGACGCCCTGCACGGCAGCGATCACCGGCTGCGGCAGGCGCACGATCGACTGCATCAGCGCGCTGCAAGTCCCCATGATGTGGGAGAAGAAACCGCGGCCGCGATCGCGATCGTTGCGCTGTGCGGCCAGCTCCTTGAGATCGTGGCCGGCGCAGAAGGCCGGGCCGGTCGCGGCGATCACCACGGCGCGTACGCGCGTATCCTGCGCGATCGCGACGAAGGCCTCGCCGAGCGCCGCCAGCATCGCCTCGGAGAGGCAGTTGCGCTGGTCGGGCCGGTTAAGGGTGAGCAGCGTGATCCCGTGATTTTGCTCGCGCAACAGGATCGGCGCGGTGGCGTGCAGGGCAGGGTTGGGCGCTTGCATCGACTCAGGCTCTTCAGGACCGGATGTAAGCATTGTATCCCATCGGTGACGACGCGCGAGCGGCGGGAGGGTGCGAGGAGAGGGCGCATGCAGGCGGGACTGACGGCGGCCGAACTCGAGCGGCGGCTCGCGGCGGAGTTTCCCGAGGCGTTTCATGCCGGCAGCGGC
>DASXCK010000131.1:0-7979 GCA_036491235.1 Xanthobacteraceae bacterium
ACGGCGTTCTCGGCCGCCGACGTGATCCGCCACGAGCTCGTCGCGCGCATCGTCGCCGCCTATGACAAGGCCGCGGCGCGCAAGCGCGATGCCCAGGAGCCCAGGGAAGCCAAGGAATGAAGAAGCCGTCGCGGCGGCGCGCCGCGCCCGGGCCGACCGTCGAGGTGGTCGTCGCCTCGGCGCGCTGGCGCAAGGCGCCGCGGGCCGCACGGCTGGTGCGGCGCATCATCGCGGCCGCCGCGCCCGCGGGGGTGCGCAAGGCCGAGCTTTCGGTGATTCTCACCAGCAATCGCTCGATCGGCGCCCTCAATCGGCGCTGGCGTGGCCGCGACAAGCCGACCAACGTGCTCTCGTTCCCGACCCCGGCGCCGATCCGCGGCGCCGGCCGCCACCTTGGCGACATCGTCATCGCTTACGAGACCACGGCAAGGGAGGCGCGCGCGGAACGCAAGCCGTTCGAGCATCACCTGGCTCATTTGGCGCTGCATGGCTTTCTCCACCTTTTGGGATACGATCACGAATCGCACGGCCAAGCCGAAGCGATGGAGCGGCAGGAGCGACGGATCCTGGCGCGGTGCGGTGTTCCCGATCCCTATATTGAGCGTGATGCCGAGAGCATGATCCCGAAAAGTGGGCGCCGGTTTTCGGAAAAAGATCATGCTCGAACTGTTTGACCCGCAATCCCATCTCCAATTCCATGGCCGATAGCGACGCGCCGAAAATCACCGACACCACCGAGACGGCGGGCGAGACGCGCAACCTGCCGGTTCTGGTGCCGCCGTCCGGCGAGCCGCCGGACGCGAACGAGCGCTGGTTCGCGCGCATCCTGCGCGCCGTGTTCGGCTGGAAGACCGGGTCGATCCGCTCCGACCTCAGGGTGGTGCTGGAGGCGGGCGGGACCGCCGACACCGGCTTCTCGCCGGAAGAAAGCGTCATGCTCAAGAACATCCTGGCGCTGCGCGAGCGCCGGATCGCGCACGTCATGGTCCCGCGCGCCGACATCGTCGCGGTGCAGGAAGACATCGCGCTCGGCGAACTCGTGAAGGTGTTCGAGACCGCCGGGCATTCGCGCCTCGTCGTCTACAACGACACCCTGGACGATCCCACCGGCATGGTGCACATCCGCGACCTCGTCGCCTTCATGGCGGCGCGCGCGACCGTCGACCCGGAGAAAAACACGCGTCGCAAGCGGCCGCTGCCGGCCGGGCTCGACCTGCGCGCGCTCGACCTCGCGGTCGCGCTCGCCGCCGCGAACATCCTGCGCCCGATCCTGTTCGTGCCGCCCTCGATGCCGGCGATCGACCTGCTCGCCAAGATGCAGGCGACCCGTATCCATCTCGCGCTGGTGATCGACGAGTACGGCGGCACCGACGGCCTCGTGTCGATGGAGGATCTGGTCGAGCTGATCGTCGGCGACATCGAGGACGAGCACGACGAGCGCGGCGAGCACCCGGTCGTGCGCCAGCCGGACGGCTCCTATCTCGCGGACGCGCGCGCGAGCCTCGAAGAGGTCCTCGCGCTGGTCGGACCTGAGTTCGACGTCGGCGAGGCGACCGAGGAGGTCAACACGCTGGGCGGCTATCTCGCGACCCGCATCGGCCGCGTGCCGGTGCGTGGCGAGCTGGTGCCGGGGCCAGGCCCCTTCGAGATCGAGGTGCTCGATGCCGATCCGCGCCGCGTCAAGCGCGTGCGCATCCTCGGCAGTCGCCAGCTTGCGGAAAGCGGTAGCGCCCGCCCGGCACGCACCGCCGCCCCGACGCTCGCTCCGTCCGCTATGCCATCCACTTCGCCGACGCAGCCCACCGCGGCCTCCGCGGATTCCAAGCCCCCGCACGAGCCGTGAAAAAAGTCACCCTCATCTCCCAACCCATCGTGCTCGCCTGGGGCTTTCGGCGGGCGCTGATCGCATTCCTGGCGGGCGCCGCCTCCACGCTCGCAATCGCCCCGATCAACTTCTGGCCCGCGATGTTCGTCACCCTGCCGGTGGCGGTGTGGCTGCTGGACGGCGCGCCGGCCGGCCGCTGGGGCGGGGTCATGGCCGCCGCCGCGACGGGATGGTGGTTCGGCTTCGGCTATTTCCTCGCCGGTTTGTATTGGATCGGCCTCGCGTTCCTGGTCGACGCCAAGACGTTCGGCTGGCTGATGCCGTTCGCCGTGATCGGCTTGCCGGTCTACCTCGCGATCTACACGGCGCTCGGCTTCGCACTCGCGCGCCTTTTATGGACGCGTGGCGCCATGCGCATCCTCGCGCTGGCGGCGGCGCTCACATTGGCCGAGTGGCTGCGCGGCCATCTGCTGACCGGATTTCCCTGGAACGTGTTCGGCTACGCGCTCACGACGCCGCTCGTGTTCGCTCAGTGCACCGCCCTGTTCGGCGTCTGGGGACTGACGCTGATCGCAATCGCGGTGTTTGCGTCGCCGGCAGTGCTCGCGGACGAGCGCACCGACACGCGCCGGCCCTGGCTCGCCCCGGCGGCGGCCGCGGCCGCGTTGGTCGCGATCGCGGCCTACGGCACGGTGCGCCTCGCAACGACGCCGACCGCCTACGTGGATGGCGTGCGGCTGCGCATCATGCAGCCGAACGTGCCGCAGGACGAGAAGTTCAGCTACGCCAACAAGGCGCAGGTGATGCGGCACTACCTTACGCTCTCCGACCGCGCCACCGGGCCCACTTCGCCCGGTGTCGCGTCCACGACGCTGCTGATCTGGCCCGAATCGGCGTTTCCGTTCTTCCTCACGCGCGAGCCCGACGCGCTCGCGCAGATCGCCGCGCTGCTGCACGGCGGCCCGGTGCTGATCACCGGTGCGGCACGCCCCGCCAGCCCCGCGCCGACGAACCGCGACATGCACGCCTACAATTCGATCTACGTGATCGACCACGACGGCTCGGTCCTGTCGCTCTACGACAAGGTCCACCTCGTGCCGTTCGGCGAATACCTGCCGTTTCAACGCCTGCTCGAGCGGTTCGGCCTGCGCCAGCTCACCAAGCTGCAGGGCGGCTTCCTGGCCGGCGACCGGCGCCGCCTGCTCGCGCCGCCGAATGCGCCGAAATTCGTTCCGCTGATCTGCTACGAGATCATCTTCCCACACGCCGTGCTGCCGCCCGGCGAGCGCCCAGGCTGGATGCTCAACGTCACCAACGACGCATGGTTCGGCGACAGCGCCGGCCCGCATCAGCATTTCCAGCAAGCGCGCGTGCGCGCGATCGAAGAAGGGCTGCCGCTGGTTCGGGCCGCCAATACGGGCATTTCGGCGGTCGTCGACCCGGTCGGCCGGGTCATCCACGCGTTGCCGCTCGGCAGCGAGGGCATTCTTGATTCGGCCTTGCCGCAGCCGGTGGCCCGGACATTGTATTCGCGCACCGGTGATGCGCCGCTCGCCCTGGTGATCGCCACGATCCTGGTGCTCGCGGCCGTCCGCCGCATGCAACGATAGAGATGGTCCATTGCTGTTTCGCCATGGGATCGGACCCGGGCCAGCGATGGATCAATTCTGCGAAAAGAGACGAATTTATTGAGAGAACCCTACGTAAACTGTCTAATATAGAATCTCACCATTATTATTTCTTCTTATAAAGTAGAAAATTCCTCATTTCATCTTCGCATCTAGATTTAAGCAGCACTACGTCAGCAACCAGGAAATGCACGACTATTACGTTCCGTCCTCCTGCGGAACCGTTGAAAATGCGCCCCATTCATCTCAGAGTAAGTGATGGACGATACATCATCGTTATGACTGAGGGGCATGCAATGGCCAAGAAGGCTCCCAATCCCATCGACAAGCACGTTGGGAGCCGGGTTCGGATGCGGCGCATGATGCTGTCGATGAGCCAGGAGAAGCTCGGCAACGCGCTCGGGCTCACGTTTCAGCAGGTCCAAAAATACGAAAAGGGGGCCAATCGAATCGGCGCGAGCCGGCTCCAGCAGATCTCCACCATCCTGCAGGTTCCGGTTGCCTTCTTTTTTGAAGGTGCGCCCGACCTTCCGGGCAGCCGGGCGCACGGCCTCGACGAGGCGCCCTCTCCGGCTTATGTGTCGGACTTCCTGGCAACCTCCGAGGGGCTCGCCTTGACCAAGGCCTTCATGCGCATCGCCGATGCCAAGCTGCGCCGTCGCATCGTCGACCTCGTCGAGCAGATCGCCGGTGGCGACGACATGTAAGCGGCGCCCCATCCAAATCGCGGCCGACAGCCACCATGCCGCGACCCGTGCGGTGGCGGCCCACCGGCGCCCACATCTTGACCCGGGTCCGCGACACTGCAAGAACCACCCGCATCTCAGAATTGGACCGCGGTGAAGGCCGCGTCTTGCGGGGAGTATCATCGTGTCGCGCGCAAGCTATCTGTTCACCAGTGAATCGGTTTCCGAAGGACATCCCGACAAGGTCAGCGACCGCATCTCCGACGAGGTGGTCGACGCGTATTTCGACCAGGCATCCCGCGTCGGCATGGACCCGCGCAATGTGCGCGTCGCCTGCGAGACCCTGTGCACCACCAATCGCGTCGTGATCGCGGGCGAGACGCGCGGCCCCGCCACCATCACCAAGGACTACGTCGCGCATCTCGCGCGCCTCGCCATCCGGGACATCGGCTACGAGCAGGCCGGATTCCATTGGGAGAAGGCCGACGTCGAGGTGCACCTGCACGCCCAGTCGACCGACATCGCCCAGGGCGTCGATTCGGCCGGCAACAAGGACGAGGGCGCCGGCGACCAGGGCATCATGTTCGGCTATGCCTGCCGCGAGACACCGGAGCTGATGCCGGCGCCGATCCATTATGCGCACAAGATCCTCGAGGTCATGAAGAACGCCCGGCACGCCGGCGAGACTTCGGCGCTCGGCCCCGACGCCAAGAGCCAGGTCACGATCCGCTACGAGGACGGCAAGCCGGTCGAGGCGACCCAGATCGTGGTCTCGACCCAGCATCTCGACGAGAAGCTGACCTCGCACGACATCGAGGCGATCGTTAAGCCGTACGTCCTCAAGGCGCTCCCGTCGGGCTGGGTCACCAAAAACACGATCTGGCATGTCAATCCGACCGGCAAGTTCGTCATCGGCGGACCGGACGGCGATTGCGGCCTCACGGGCCGCAAGATCATCGTCGACACCTATGGCGGCGCGGCCCCGCACGGCGGCGGCGCGTTCTCGGGCAAGGACCCGAGCAAGGTCGACCGCTCGGCCGCCTATGCGGCGCGCTACCTCGCCAAGAACGTGGTCGCCGCCGACCTCGCCGACCGCTGCTGCATCCAGATCTCCTACGCGATCGGCGTTGCCAAGCCGCTGTCGATCTATGTCGACCTGCAGGGCACCGGGAAAGTCGACCAGGCCAAGATCGAGAAGGCGCTCGCCGAGGTGATGGACCTCTCGCCGCGCGGCATCCGCGAGCACCTCAAGCTCAACCGGCCGATCTATGCGCGCACCTCGGCCTACGGCCACTTCGGCCGCACGCCCGATAAGGACGGCGGCTTCTCGTGGGAGAAGACCGATCTCGCCGACGCACTGCGCAGCGCGGTCCGCTGAGCGAGCCGACTGAACGTGCACGCGGCGGCGCCTTCTTCGGGAGGCGCAAGGGCCATCCGCTGCGGCCGCACCAGGCGGCGCTGATGGACGGCCTGCTGCCGCGGCTTGCCGTCGATCTCGCGGCGCCCGCCCGCGACGGGCTTGCCGGCTTGTTCGCACATGCGCCCGACGACGTCGGCCTGGAAATCGGCTTCGGCGGCGGCGAGCATCTCGCGGCGCAAGCGGGCGCGCATCCGGGCATGGGCTTTATCGGCTGCGAGCCCTTCGTCAACGGCATGGCGAAGGCGCTGGCGCTGATCGAAGCCGGGAACCTGGCGAACATCCGCCTGCATTTCGGCGACGCGACCGATCTCCTGGCCTGGCTGCCGGCGAATTCACTCAGCCGCATCGACCTGCTCTATCCCGATCCCTGGCCGAAACGCCGCCACTGGAAGCGTCGCTTCGTGCAACGGAGGAGCATCGCGGCGCTCGCGCGCGCGTTGCGGCCCGGCGCCGAGTTCCGCTTTGCAACCGACTGGCCCGATTATGCGCAGTGGACGCTCGCGCTGCTGACGCGCTCGCCCCTGTTTGCCTGGACCGCCGAACGTGCCGACGATTGGCGCAAGCCGTGGCCGGGTTTCACTTCGACGCGCTACGAGGCGAAGGCGAAGGCCGCGCGCCGCGCGCCCTGCTACCTGGTGTTTCGGCGCGCGGGAGCATAGCCGGCGTCCCGCTCTTACGGGGGGACGGCGGGGCTTTCCGGGCCGGATTCGTGAATGAAAGACCCCCTCACACGGCTCTTGTGCGGGTGGGAAAAAACGCTATATTCGCGCTGTCCGCATTGGACATCTCATAACGGTCGGATGTGATCCGAACGGTTTTTGAGAGTGGGCCCCGCCCGGGACCCGCTCTTTTTTGTTACCTGCGCGCCCCGCGGCCATCGCGACGCACGCAACCGGGCAAGAGAACATTAACTACGCATGACCGAGACGACCCACGCAGGTGGCATCGATGGCATGGAGCCGCGGCTGATTGCCGAGACCGGCACGGCGGCGCGCGTTGCCGCGATTGCCGAACCGGCCCTCGCGACACTCGGTTTCCGGCTGGTGCGCGTGCACATCTCCGGCACCGACGGCTGTACCGTGCAGGTCATGGCGGAGCGGGCGGACGGCACCTTCGAGATCGAGGACTGCGAGACCGCCTCGCGCGCACTCTCGCTGCTGCTGGACGAGGCCGATCCGGTCGACCGCGCCTATCGGCTCGAGATCTCGTCACCCGGGATCGACCGGCCGCTGGTGCGGCGTTCCGATTTCGAGCGTTATGCCGGCCACGTCGTGAAGGTCGAGATGACGGCGCCGGTCGAGGGCCGCAAGCGGTTTCGCGGCACGCTGATCGGCATCGAAGGTGACGCTGCCCGCATTCGCGGCGACGACGCCAAGACGGATGCAAAGACGAACGCGAAGGCCGATGCGCCGACCGAGACGCTGCTGCCGATCGGCGACATGGCCGAGGCGAAGCTCGTCCTGACCGATGCGCTCGTCACCGGGGCGCTGCGCCGCGCCAAGGCCGAGGAGCGCGAGATGCGCGACGACGCGCGCGAGACCCGGCGCGAGATGCGCCGCGCCCGCCGTCATCGCGGCGCCGAACCGACCAACGAATCCCGCCGCCCGTCCGGACCCCGGCGCGCGGCCAATACCGAGGGAGAATGACCCATGGCCGTCAGCGCCAACAGGCTCGAGCTCTTGCAGATCGCCGACGCGGTCGCGCGCGAGAAATCGATCGACCGCGGCATCGTGATCGCCGCGATGGAGGACGCGATCGCCAAGGCGGCGCGCTCGCGCTACGGCAGCGAGACCGAGGTTCGCGCCGAGATCGATCCGAAGAAGGGCGAGCTTCGACTTTCGCGCCACATGCTGGTGGTCGAGGCCGTCGAGAACCCGGCGAACCAGATCGGCCTCGAGGATGCCCGCCGGCATAATCCCGCCGCGCAGATCGGCGACGTGATCGCCGATACGCTGCCGCCGCTCGAGTACGGCCGCATCGCGGCGCAATCGGCCAAGCAGGTGATCGTGCAGAAGGTGCGCGAGGCCGAGCGCGACCGGCAGTACCAGGAATACAAGGATCGCATCGGCGACATCGTCAACGGCATCGTCAAGCGCGTCGAGTACGGCAACGTGGTGGTCGATCTCGGCCGCGGCGAGGCGATCGTGCGGCGCGACGAGATGCTCCCGCGCGAGCAGTTCCGCAACGGCGATCGCATCCGCGCCTATATCTACGACGTGCGGCGCGAGCCGCGCGGGCCGCAGATCTTCCTCTCCCGCACGCATCCGCAGTTCATGGCAAAGCTGTTCACGCAGGAAGTGCCGGAGATCTACGACGGCATCGTCGAGGTGAAGGCGGTGGCGCGCGACCCGGGCTCGCGCGCGAAGATCGCGGTGATCTCGCGCGACTCGTCGGTCGATCCGGTCGGCGCCTGCGTCGGC
>DASXCK010000132.1:0-1677 GCA_036491235.1 Xanthobacteraceae bacterium
TCTTCGCGGCCGCGAGCGCGGCCTTGAGCCGCTCCGGCTCGACCGCGATCTCGACGCCGGCGCGCTCCTGCTCGAGCAGCATGGCGACGCGCGAGTCGCGGCCGGCCCAGCCGCGTCCCATGGCTTCGGTCATCTCGGCGAGCGCGAGGTTGCACATGCGCATCGGCACGCCGAGCTCGCGCCCGAGCGCATTGGCGAGCGAGACATCTTTGTGGGCGAGCTTGAGCGCGAAGGCGGGCGGATCGTACTTGCCGGGCAGGAACTGGTCGATCAGCGCCTCGAAGGTGTAACGCCGCCCGACCGCGCCCTGGCGCACAGCTTCGTACAGCGCGAGCGGATCGACGCCGGCCTTGACGCCGAGCACGAAGGTTTCGGCGAGCGCGCACACGATCGCGTAGCCCGACATGTTGTGCACGAGCTTCGCCACCGTCGCGCTGCCGATCGGTCCGATATACGCGGCCCTGTCGCTGAAGTCGTCGAGCACCGACTTGTATTGCGCAAACACCTTCTCGTCGCCGCCGACCCAGATCGCGAGCTTGCCCGAGGCCGCACCCGCCGGACCGCCGCTCACGGGCGCATCGAACATGTGCGCGCCCTTCTCGGCGAACGCGGCGTTGAGCTTCTTCACCACCGCGGGCGCATTGGTCGAGAGATCGAAGTAGACGCCGCCGGGCTTGATGCCGGCGAGGAGTCCATCGGTGCCGAGCGCGACCGACTCGACGTCCGGCGGCTCCGGCAGCGAGGTGAAGACCACGTCGCATTGCGCCGCCACCGCGCGCGGCGTATCCGCCCATGCTGCGCCCGCATTGAGATGATGGCTCGCGGCCTGCCGATGCAGGTCGTGCACGACCATCCTGTACCCGGCCTTCTGGATATTGGTGGCCATGCGGCCGCCCATGATGCCGAGCCCGATGAACCCGACGACTTTGTCCTTTGCCATGCGCTTCCCCGCGTTTCGAGTGTCCTGCTGGGCAACCCGAACGCAGGCTAGCGCATGTCACGGCGAAATGGGTACCGGTTCGCTGGATCGCGGCGCGGGTAGTCAGCAGCGCTCGAGGAACCGATGGATATCGGGCCGCGCCGCCTCGGCCAGTTCAGCGGCCGCACTCGATGGCGACGAACTCGTCGCAGATCGGGCCATGGCAGCCGGAACCGCCGGCGGGCGGGATCGCGCCCGTGATGTCGTCGCGGTCGACTTTGCGGAAGGAGAGTGCCTTGTGGAACTGATGCGACGTGCAATAGGCGGCCGCGGCCGCATTGCCGCAGGCGGAGCCGCTCGCGAGACAGCGGTCGATGCCGTAGCCGTCCGGATTGTTGGCAATGATGAACAGGCGCTTTTCCGCCAGCGCCGGCGTCATCGCGGCAAGGACCGCCGCGACCGAAAGAACCGCGAGAATGGCGCGCATGGCTCGCTCGCTCTGATTGGCGCATATCCCGGCGCAGTAGGCGCCGGGTCGCCGATAAGGACTGCGCAAAGAATTATGGGCACTCGCGAGAATGCGACCGTAACCGTTAAGTTGACGTTAACCGTGAGCGCCAACCCTCGGGCCGCGGTGGGGAGTGGCTCGTTGCATGAATCCGGGTGGGCGACGAAGCAACATCAGCGGCGAAGCGCGCCCGAAACGGCTTCTTTCGTTACGCCCTTGACGTTGTCGACGGGTTTGACCATTGTGCCGC
>DASXCK010000133.1:0-2387 GCA_036491235.1 Xanthobacteraceae bacterium
ACCGTCCTTGGTGACGCAGGGGCGGTCGCGCAACGCATGATATTGCGCCTGCCGCCGCGCCCGCAACTTCACGCGCTCGACATAGGCGCTCTCGATATCGGCGGGCGGGCGCATGTGCACGGCCGCCGAGGTGCCGTCGACGATGACGGCGTCGCCCGGCTCGACCAGTCCGGTGGCGTTGGCAACGTCGCCGATCGCAGGAATGCCGAGCGCACGCGCCACGATGGCGACATGCGAGGTGGCGCCGCCTTCTTCCAGCACAAGCCCGCGCAGCCGCTTGCGGTCGTAGTCGAGCAGCGCCGCCGGCCCCATTGAGCGCGCCACCACGATGGCGTTTTCCGGCAGCCGATCTTTGGCCGGCGCGTGATCCTGCCCCATCAGCACGCGCATCAGCCGGTTGGCGAGATCGTCGAGATCGTGCAGCCGGTCGCGGATGTAAGGATCGGAGGCGCGCAGCATGCGGGCGCGGGTGTCGGACTGAACGCGCTCGACGCCGGCTTCGGCGGTCAGGCCCGTCATCACCGCCTCGCGCATCTTGTGCAGCCAGCCCTGGTCGTAGCCGAACATACGGTAGGCTTCGAGCACGTCGCGGTGCTCGCCGCCGTCGGCGACGTCGCCATGCTCCAGCATGCGGTCGAGATCGGCGCGAAACGTGGCGGTCGCGGATTCAAGTCGCTTGAGTTCGCGCGGCACGTCGTCGGCGATCACGTTGGTGATGACGACGCGCGGCTCGTGCAGCACCACATGGCCGAGCGCGATGCCGTCGGAGAGCGACGTGCCGGTGAAATGGAGCGCGTGGCGGGCGGCGGGTTCGGCGCCGGGGCGGGCCAGCGCCGACAATTCGCCGGAGGCGATCATCTCGGCGAGCACCATCGCCGTGGTTTGCAGCGCTTCTTCTTCTTCTTCGGTGTAAGTGCGGCGGGCGCGGTTCTGCACCACCAGCACGCCGAGGGTATTGCCGGCGCGCAGCACCGGCACGCCGAGGAACGAGTGATAGATTTCTTCGCCGGTTTCCGGACGGAACGAGAAGGCCGGATGGTTCTGCGCGTCCGACATATTGATCGGGTTGGCTTCGCTCGCCACCAGGCCGACCAGGCCTTCGTCCTTGCTCAAGACGGTTTGGTGGACGGCTTCGTGCTTCAAGCCTTCGGTGGCGTATAGCTCAAGGGTTCCGTCCACGCGCAACACGTAGACAGAGCAAACCTCCGCCACCATGTTGGCGGCGATCAGCACAACCACCTTGTCGAGGCGATCCTGCGCGCTGACCGGCTCCGCCATCACTTCGCGAAGCCGGCGTAACAGCACGCGCGGACCGCCGAGCGCGCCACGCATTGCGAGGTCCTTCGTGTTGCCGCGGCTCGGGCCGCAGCCTCTTTACGGCCCGATCATGTACGAATAGCGACTGCGAACCCGGAATCCGCAGCCAATTCACGTCAGGCTATAGCCAATGGGCCATGCAAGGGGCAAGCCAAAGCCGCCCTAAATTCCGCTGCGCCGCAGCGCAGCGCTGCTACGCCTTATCCAGCCCGTAGAGCGAATGCAGCGTGCGCACCGCCAGCTCGGTATAGGCGGCCTCGATCAGCACCGAGAACTTGATTTCCGAGGTGGTGATGGCGCGGACGTTGATGTTCTTGTCGGCCAGCGCCTTGAACGCCTTGGCGGCGACGCCGGCGTGGCTGCGCATGCCGATGCCGATCACCGAAATCTTGGCGACGTCGGTGGCTCCGTCCAGCCGCTCATAGCCGATGGTGCTTTTGGCCTTCTCGATGGTCGCGCGCGCGCGTTCATAATCGGCGGAGGGCACCGTGAAGGTGAGGTCGGTGGTGGCGCCGTCGGCGGATACGTTCTGCACGATCATGTCGACGTTGATGTTGCTGTCGGACAGCGGGCCGAAAATGGCGGCGGCGACGCCGGGCTTGTCCTGCACGCGGCGAATGGAAATCTGCGCCTCGTCCTTGGAGAAGGCGATGCCGGTGACGATTGGCTGTTCCACGATGTCTCCTTCGTCGCAAATGAGTGTTCCGGACGGCGGCTTGCGCGGATCGATGTCCTCGGGCTTCTCGAAGCTCGACCGCACGAAGATGCGCACATTATGCACCATGCCGAGTTCGACCGAGCGCACCTGCATGACCTTGGCGCCGAGCGAAGCCAGCTCGAGCATTTCCTCGAACGCGATCTTGTCGAGACGCTGCGCCTTCGGCACCACGCGCGGATCGGTGGTGTAGACGCCGTCCACGTCGGTATAGATGTCGCAGCGCTCGGCGCCGATGGCGGCGGCAATCGCCACCGCCGAGGTATCCGAGCCGCCGCGGCCGAGCGTGGTGATGCGGCCGGTCTCCTTGTGCATGCCCTGGAAGCCGGCAATGACCGCGACCTGCCGGTGCTCC
>DASXCK010000134.1:0-3536 GCA_036491235.1 Xanthobacteraceae bacterium
GAGTCGACCGAGAACAACGCCGCCGACTGGCCGAAGCTGATCTGGGTGCTCGACCTGCGCGACGAAACGCATCCCGTATCGATCTCGACCTGTCCGCTGCCGCCGGTCGACGCCTATGCCAATCGCGGCGGCCGGTTCGGCGCGCACAATATCCACGAGAATACGCCGGTGCCGACGGCCTGGAAGTCCGACCAGATCGTGCTCGGAACGTTCTTCAACGGCGGCCTGCGCGCCTACGACATCTCCAACGCCTATCAGCCGAAGGAAATCGCCGCCTTCGTGCCGGCCGCGCCGGCAGGCTCGCCGGTCGGCGCCGTGCAGCTCAACGACGTGTACGTCGACGAGCGGCAAGTGGTGTACACCGTCGACCGCTTCACCGGCGGGCTCTATGTGCTGGAGATGGATTTTTAGCTCTGCGTCACCACGGGCGCAGGCGCGCTCCCTCTCCCCACCGAACTCGGGTTTACCCGAGTTCGGCAATATTAGGTGGTCGAAATCGGATATATCCGACTTTGACTGGGGAGAGGGCTGTGGTGAGGGGGCACGTGACTCGCGATCGTCAATTACCCCCTCACCCGCCGCGCTTCGCGCGTCGACCCCTCCCCCCAGGGGAGAGGTGAAGCGCGCGTGTGGCGCGCGTGTTAAGCTAATTCAATGAACTCACCCTTCCCTTCCCCCGCCGCGGGGCCGTTCGGACGCCGGCTCAAGCGGGCGCGCGGCGCGCGCGTGCCGGTAACCGTGCTGACCGGCTTCCTCGGCGCCGGCAAGACGACGCTGCTCAAGCGGTTCCTGACGACGCCGGAGGGGCAAGGCACGGCCGTCGTCGTCAACGAATTCGGCGCGACCGGCATCGACGATGCGCTGGTGCGGTCGAGCGCCGACGAGACCGTGCTGCTCGGCAATGGCTGCCTGTGCTGCATCACGCGCACCGATTTGCAGGAAGCCTTGCGGCGGATGGTATTCGAGCGCGAGCGCGGCGAGCTGCCGGACTTTAAGCGCATCGTGATCGAGACCAGCGGGCTGGCCGATCCGAGCCCGATCCTGCAGACCTTCGCGACCGACCGCGCGCTGGGCGAGGTGTTCCACCTCGAGGCGCTGGTGACGGTGGTCGATGCCGAGAACGGCGCAGAGACGCTGCGATGGTCGGCGGAAGCGCGCAAGCAGGCGATCCTCGCCGACCGGCTCGTCATCACCAAGACCGACATTGCCGGTGCGGGCGCGCGTGACGCGCTCTCCGCGCAATTGCGTACACTCAACGCCAGCGCGGAGATCGATGAGGCGGTGAACGGCGCGATTGATCCGAGCCGGCTCACCGAGGCGGCAGGCGATAGACGCAACGCTTTCGTGGCGGAAGCCGAGCATTCGGACGGCATCGGCAGCTTCGTGCTGTGCGAGGCTAGGCCGATGCCGTGGAGCGTGTTCGCGCGCACGATGGATACGCTGATCGCGATGCGCGGTAACGATCTCCTGCGCGTGAAGGGGTTCCTCGACGTCGAGGGCTGCAAGGGGCCGGTGATGGTGCAGTTCGTGCAGCATCTGGCGCATCCGCCGGTCGAGCTGGAAACGTGGCCCGACGGCGACCGGCAGAGCCGCGTGGTGTTCATCACGCGCAACATCAGTGAGCAGCAGGTGCGGGATTTGTTCGCGGCGGTGCGGGCAATTGCGCCGTCACCCTGAGCAACCATTAAACGATGGCCGCGCTCGGGGTCCATGGCGTGCCGCGAGCGAGGACGGTGTTGGCGTAGATGACGAGCTTTCTGGCGCAGGCGACGAGGGCGACTTTGTGAGGCTTTCCGGCGGCCAGAAGGCGTTGATAGAGCGCGATGAGCTGCTTGTTCCATCGGAAGGCGCCTGGCAAGGCGGCGGCGTAGACACTTTTTCGCAGGCGGGCGCGCCCGCCTGCGATGTGGCGTTCGCCTTTGTGTTTGCCGCTGTCATGGACGAAAGGAGCCAGCCCTGCCAGCGCGGCAGCCTGTTCGCGCGAGAGGCGGCCGAGTTCGGGCATGCGGATCAGGAAGGCAATCGCTGTCCGCGTGGCGATGGTGTCGATGCTGGTGAGCAGATCGAGGCGGCGGGCGAGATCGTCATGCTCGCGGACAGCAGTGACCAGCTTGGCGATCATTGCTGCGCGCCGCTCCTTGAGGCGGGCGATATCCGCCAGAAAGATGTCGCGCACGGCGGCATCGCGGACGTGCTCGAGCCGGGTCTTGAGCCGCGCGATGTCTTCTTCGGTCTGCTCGATGCAGGTGAGCAGATCGGTCAGCGGCGCAAAGCGTGCATCCGGCGCCTCGTGCAGCCGATCATGTTGGGACGTGCAAGTGGCGATCAGCCCCGCGTCAATGCGATCGCTCTTGGCTCGGCACAGGATGAACCGGGCAAAGGCCCGCACCTGAAGGGGCTGCAGCACGACGACGGCAAAGCCAGCCTCGCGCAGATGCGCGACCACATCGCGCTCGTAGCCGCCGGTAGCTTCGAGACCGACGCGGGTGACCTTGTGCCGGCGCATCAGCCGCACCAGTTCGCGGAAGCCAGCCGGCGCATTCACAACCTGCCAGCGCTCGTTGCAGCCGTGGACGGCAATATCGAGCTTTGCCTTGGCCACGTCGATTCCGGCTGCGATTGTGGTAGTCTTGCTCATCTTCGTCGACCCTTCCTTGTGATGCGAACCCACGGTTCCTTCAACCATCCGGGCCCGATGAAGTGCCGATCGCGATCCTGCTCAGGGACAGCCCTTGCGGCTTCGGTGCTCACGATCCGACGATCGGCGACCCGCTCCGGGTCGCCACCCGGAGCGGGTCATTCCTCACGGAACGGACGCACCATACCGATTCGCGCTAATACAAGGTGCGAGGCAGCGAAGCTGCCGAGCCTCGAAGGGCGACGGCCGTAGCGCGACAGCAAGCGGCGGCTCTTTGGCCGTTCATCCTTCGAGGCTCGCGTGCTGCGCACGCTCGCACCTCAGGATGACGGGAAGAGGCGCTAAACCAATCCCAACTCCGCGAACGCATTCTTGTGGTGCTCCGCGCTCTCCTGCGAGTAGCAGCAGAACATCACCTGCATGATGCCGCGCGGACGGGCGGCGATTTCCGATGCCACCGTGCCGACGGCGATGCGTGCCGCGAGATCGGCGGGGAAGCGATAGATGCCGGTCGAGATCGCCGGATAAGCAAGCGACGCAAGGCGATGGCCGGCTGCGAGATCGAGCGCGCTGCGATAGCAGCCGGCGAGCAGCGCCTCTTCGTTCTTGTCGCCGCCGCCCCACACTGGTCCCACCGCATGGATCACGTGGCGCGCCGGGAGCCGGTAGCCGCGCGTTATCTTGGCGCTGCCGGTCTCGCAGCCGCCGAGCGTCCTGCATTCTTCCAATAAGTCCGGCCCGGCGGCGCGATGGATCGCGCCATCCACACCGCCGCCGCCAAGCAGCGAGCGATTGGCCGCGTTGACGATCGCGTCCAGCTCCAGCGTGGTGATATCGGCGACGACGATGTCGAGCCGCGTGTGGCCGATCTCTGCGGTGAGGGTGGTCATGTCTCAAG
>DASXCK010000135.1:0-8136 GCA_036491235.1 Xanthobacteraceae bacterium
GGCGCGATGTGGCGCAGGTCGATGCAGATGCCCGGCACGATGCAGTTCTCCAGCGGGTACTCGTCGATCGGCGTGCCTTGCTCGCCGAAATGACGCGGCGCGTCGATGTGCGTACCGCCATGGTCGGGCATCGAGAAGAAACACACGCTGTTGCCGTGCACGCCGTTGTTCTCGGCGCGCGCCTCCGCGTGCGTCTTCCAGATGCCGTGGATGATCGGCGGCTGGCCCGGATAGCTCGGAGTGCGGTGGTAGAGGTCGCGGCTGAGATCGACGATTTTCATGGGATGGTTTCCTTACGGCCCGCATGGAGCGAAGCGGAGTGCGGGGGATTGCGGTGAAGATGAAATACGGCGAGTGCGGCCCACGATTACGCGGAGTTCACCCTTGGGCTTGCCGGAGGCAGGAGCCGAGGGCTCCGGGCAACGCGCAACGCCTCACCCGCCGTCCTTCACGTCGGTGTCCGGACGGTCTTCACCGCGCGCGGTCTCGCTGTGCCAGCGGCCCTGCGCGTCCTCCCACTCGATCGCCTCGGTGCGGCCGGGCACGCGCTGCTCGGCGGCGACGCGACGCGCGGCGGCGAGCGCCTCACCGTGCGTGCGGAAAGGCTCGGAGAAGACGCCGTCGACCGTGTAGGCCCAGCCGTCGTCGTGGCGGACGACCTTGTAGGTGACATGGGACATCGGGACACCTGCGATGTTGAAGGGTTGGCGATGCGCCAAGGGGCTCGCCCGAACGAAGCCCAAGCCGGGGAAGCCGTCAAGCGGCGCCGGCGGGCGCGCGGACTTGAAATACCAATTCACCGGGTGGCCGACAGGGCCATGCCGGGCGAGAATAAAATTGCCGCGCGCGGTGGTATCCGGGCTATGATGTGCGCTTCGAATCTTATGCACAGGAGGAAACCGCCATGCGCTCTGCGTCCCGTATTCGTGCCGGCCTGATCGCGTTTGCCGCGATCGCCGGCCTCGCCGCGACCTCGCCGGCGCGCGCCGATCAAGGCTTTATCGAGTTCTCCGTGGTGAAGGCCGGCTGGGTGATCGGCGGCTCGGGGGGCAACGGCGTGCTCCACTTCCATGGCCGCAATTATCCGCTCACCATCGGCGGCATCTCGGGCGGCATCGTGTTCGGCGCCTCGGAGACGCGGTTCCGTGGCCGGGTTTACGGCATCCGCAGCGCGTGCGACGTGCAGGGCGGCTATGCGGCAGGCGGCGCCGGCGCGGCGGTCGGCATCGGCGCGCAAGGCATCGTGCTGCGCAACGACAAGGGCGCCGAGCTGCACCTGATCGGGCGGCAGATCGGCCTGCAGATCAATGCGGATCTCAGCGGATTCGGCCTGTCGGTCGCGGGCTGCCGGTAACACTGGCTTCGTCATGCCCGGCCTTGTGCCGGGCATCCACGTCTTCCTTGCGGCAACTCAGCGAAACAAGACGTGGATGGCCGGGACAAGCCCGGCCATGACGTCGGGGCCGCCCCTGCACGCCCTCACCCCGGCGTCATGCCTTTGGCCTTGAGAACGGCGGCAGCTTCGGGCGTCTTGAGATAATCGATGAACGCCCTGGCGGCGTCGGCATTCGTCGACTGCGCCGCGACCGCGCCGACGAACACGAGATCGTTCTGCAATTCGGCCGGGAACGGCCCCGCGAGTTCGACGCCGGGCGCCGCGAGCACGTTGGTCAGAAACACGCCGAGCTCGGCTTCGCCGCTCGCGACCGCCTTGGGGATGTCGCCCGGCGCGGCCTGAGGCTTGAGCTTCGCCTTCATCGCGTCGGCGATGCCGAGGCGCTCGAACGTCTTCAGCACAAAGCCGCCGGCCGCGCTCTGCGGATAGAGCGTGATCGATTTCGCCGCGAGCAGCGTCGCCTTGAGCGCCGCCGGCGTGCTCACGTCGGGCTTGGCGGCGCCGGCGCGCACCGCGACGCCGTAGCCGACGCGCGCGATGTCGACCGGGGCGGTCGAAAATTTCGCGCGCGCCCCCGCGTCCTTCATCACATCGACCGGCACCACGCCGAGGTCGAACGGCGCGCCCGAAGTCGCGAGCTTGATCAGCTCGGGCGTGCCGGCAAAGTGGATGGCGAGCTTGTGCCCGGTCGCGTGCTCGAAGCGCGGGCCGAGGTCTTTCAAGCTTGCCGTCATCGAGCCGCCCGCCAGCACGGTCAGCTCGGCGGCGGCGGCAGCGGAGGGCGCGAGCGCCATGGCGAGAAACGTAATGACGAGCGATGAGGTGTGCATGATGGACCGGTTGATGGCAGCGAGGAGAACGCGGATGCAGCCTATTCCAGATCGCGCACGGGCGAAATCAGACTTGGTGCATCAGATTTGGTGCATCAGACTTGGTGCAACTGCGTTGATGCGCAGGGTCGCGACGCCGCGGCGCTCGCCTATTTCGGCAGCGCCGCCTGGATCGCCTTCCAGTCGAAGCGCTTGGCGAGCGCGAACGCCTCGTCCTCGGCGATGCCCGTGTAGGCGACGTTGAACAGCGCGTTGTCGGCGATCCCGACCAGGATGGCGCCGGACTTGTCCTTCACCGTGTAGGTGCGTGCCATCCGGATTCCGTCGACGGTCTCGGTGCTCACGTGGCCTTCGGCGGTCTGGAGCTTCATGTCGGACTTGAGCATGGCGAGCCCGGCCTGCGCGGCCGGGCCGGTCAGGATGCCGACCTCGAGGTGCGCGCCCTCGCGCTTGTATTTGCGCGTCGCCGTGAGGATGCTGATGCCGGCCAGCTGCATCGCCATGCCGTCGGGCTTGTCGCCGGTCCAGCCCGGCAGGTCGATCAGGAACGGATAGAAGCGCTCGAAGGCCTGCTCGGCGCGCGCGGCCTGCGACGCGAACCAAGCCGTGGCCGGCAGTGCGGCGAGCGCGAGACGCAGCGTGCGGCGACGATCGATCATTGGTCAGCCCCCTGAATGGTGATCGTGCCGGCAGCGTAGCAAGGCGGGGCAGCGTGGGGAATATGGCTCGGCGATGGGTATCGCATCGGCTCGGCCCATCCTACAACGTGCCCTGCTGCTGCCGCGATAAACGGATAGCGGCAAGGCGCTGACGCCGGAATTCTCCGGTCCATTCACCGACATGAGGAGCCCATGGCCGAGAAATCCGACAGAAACACCGCGCAGTTCTACGAGGCCGAGGCCGAGGCGCTGCGCGCCAAGACGGCCAAGCTGCGCGAGCTGCGCCTCGCCCGCGAGGTCCAGGAGGCGGCGCTACGTCCGCCGGCGCCGGTGCGCGCACCCCGCGGCGCGGCGAAGAAGAAGGCGGCCCCCAAGTCTACCGGAACCCTCGCGGACTGGATCAAGGCACGGGAAGACGGCGGGCATAACAACTGAGGCGGGGCAGCGCGCGTAACGCGCAGGATGAGTTGAGCGCCAGAAACCCATCATCTATGCGTCAGCCGTCAAAGCGATCGGTTTCGCCGCGCTCGACCCATCCTACGAGTGTTCGACCGCGCGATCGGAGAAACGCCATGCAAGATCAGCCGACCGGATATCTGCCGGGCGATCCGCGCCACGGATTGCAGGGCGAGGCGCTCAAGGATTACTACCGCACCAAGGCGGCGCAGTGGGCGATCTACTGCTGGGACAAGCCTGGGACGGGCGAGGCCCGGCGCGCCGCGCTGGCGGAGCAGAAGCGCTACGTCGCGGGTTTCGCCGAGCGCGTCATCGGCTACGGCCATTTCGTTTCCGACGACGGCCGCGACACGCTGGGCACGTCGTTCTTCATGCAGCTCGACGATCGCGCCGCCGCGGACAAGTTCGTCACCGACGAGCCGATGAACAAGGCGGCCATCTACGCCCGCGTCGACGTCCAGCGCTGGTCGAACAGCTTTCAGAAGCGCGCCGCCGACTATCGCCGCAAGGGCCAGCAGCAGTTTTTGTGCACCGGCCCCAAGACCGGCACCCCGGAGTTCTTCCGGCAGCACCTGCATGCGCACGAGTCCTACTTCGCGTCGTACGGCGAGCGCTTCATCTTCCGCGGCCCGATCCGCTCTGCCGACGGCGCCGACAACATCGGCACCGCGCTGCTGCTCGAGTTGCCCGACCGCGCCGCGGCGGTGAAGTTCTGGAACGAGGAGCCGTTCGCGCGCAACGGCGGCTACGGTGACAACCCGCGTATCATCCGCTGGGTGTTCGGGGATTGAGGCAGCCGGTAGTAGTCGTAGAGTGGGTTGAGCGTTCGCTCAGCCCATCCTAGCCGTCTACGCTTCCGGCAAGGACGCGTGTCTCACCCGCCGCCCAGCCCGCGCAATTTCCAGGTTTCCAACAGCTCCTCGGCCTGCGACAGCGTCAGGTCTTGCCGCCGCTCCGGCCGCGACAGATCCGTGGTCCGCGTCAGCGTGAAGCCGCGGTCGGTCTTGTCGACCGCGAACAGCAGCTTCTCGGCGAGGTCGCGCATCTCGGTTTCGCGCGTGTCCTGTCTGTGCGTCGCATCGGCCATCGGCACCTTCCTCATATGCGGGACATAACCGGCCGGCCGAGCGCCTGGTTCCGTACCTCGCATGGCGCGGATATGTCTCGCGAATTGCCACCAAGTCCGGTGTTCCGGGGCGCCGCAATCGACTATGCTTGGCGGATGGCAGACAACGGATCGACGCTCGCCCTCCTGATCGACGGCGACAACGCCTCGCCAAAAATCGTCGCCGGCCTCTTGGCCGAGGTCGCCAAATACGGCGTCGCCAGCGTCCGGCGCATCTACGGCGACTGGACCAAGCCGAACCTGACCGGATGGAAGAGCTGCCTGCTCGAGCACTCGATCCAGCCGATCCAGCAGTTCGCCTACACGACCGGCAAGAACGCGACCGACGGCGCGATGATCATCGACGCCATGGATCTGCTCAATACCGGGCGGTTCGACGGCTTCTGTATCGTGTCGAGCGACTCGGATTTCGCGCGGCTCGCCGCCCGCATCCGCGAGCAGGGCGTGACGGTCTACGGCTTCGGGGAGCGCAAGACGCCGCGCCCGTTCGTCACCGCCTGCGACAGGTTCATCTATCTCGACGTGCTGCGGGCGAGCGACGAGGAGGACGTGGCGCCGGCCGCCCGCGGGGCCGCGAAGGCGAACGCGAAGAAGACCGCCAAGGACCCGCAGCTCCTCGCGACGCTGCGCGCCGCCGTCGACGCGGTGTCCGACGACGACGGCTGGGCCGACCTCGGCGGCGTCGGCTCGCATATCGCCAAGCAGCTGCCCGAGTTCGACCCGCGCAACTACGGCTTCGCGCGCCTCTCCGAGCTGGTCGAGGCCTCGGGCATCGCCGAAATGGAGCGCGTCGGCGACAAGCAGAAGCGCGCCATGGTGCGGCTCAAGGGCGGCACGGCCGGCGACCTGGGCTGGCTGGCGCGCGGGAAGGGGCGGCGGTGAGGGCCCCGCCGGCGGCGGTTTTCCCTCGCGGGTTGCCTTATCGAGCCCGAATACCCATATAACTCAAGCAACTACGCGAGCGCCTAACCGTGTAAGAGTGCGTTTGGCCGATTCGGCCGAGAGGAGAGCCCATGGCCGACAAATCCAAGAAGAACGATGCGCAGGCCCAGTTCGCCAAGCTGCAGCGAGCGAACGATGCCAAGCAGGCGATGTCCGAGTACGAAGCCACGGCCGAGGCGCTCCGCGCCAGGACCGCGCAGCTGCGGGCGCTGCGATTGGCCAGGGACACGCAGCTTGCCGCGGCGGCGGCCGCCGCCGCGCCAGCGAAGAAGCCCGCCGGGAAGAAGAAGGCCGCTGCGGCGACCGCTGCGGAATAAGCAAAGCCGGATCGGGTAGGGTGGGCAAAGCGAAGCGTGCCCACCGTTCTGGTAATTTCACACGCTCTTTGTCCGGCCCGGGTGGGCACGGCGCGTCCCGCGCCTTTGCCCACCCTGCAATTGCCGCGCTTGCCGCGAGCATCGCCGTGGACTTCATGTCACGCGATCCGGGCCGCCCCCGGCGCCACACGTCAGTCCCTGTCCGCCTCGGGCGTTTTGATCAGGCGCAATTGCCCGACATCGGAGCCGCTCCAGTGGAAGAGCTCCTTCTTGCACACGACGCATCTCACGGCAGAATCAGTCTCGCGTGACGGACCCTTGGTCTCGATCACCTCGAACACCGCGCCGCATGTGCAGGCCACGTTGGTCATGCGCCGATTATGGTCCGGCGCGTCGCGGATTGCCAGCGGGCCAGGCGGCTGCAACAGACCAGCGGGCCAGGCGGCTGCAACAGAGAAGCATATTGCGCCGTTGCGCTGCGCGGTAGAGAGGTCGGCGACGTGGTGCGCCGTGCATCCTTGCGATGCCAGCCCGCACGCCGATGCCGAAACGATCTTGCGCGACTTCCCGAATTGAGCGCGCGGCCGCGGACGGCGAGTTGACTCATTGTTCCCTATTTGTTCTATTGTACACTCAAGATGGGTTGAGCCCAAGCGAAACCTCTCGACCATGCCCGCAACTCCAATGCATTCGTGCCTGTTGAGGTGCGCAAATGACCACTCCGAAGCGAACGATCGAGCTTCTCGACGAGCTCGAAAAACTCGGGTTCAACGACTGGGCGTTCGCGCGCCTGCATCATTTCCGCATCAACGGCGAACGCGCCACCATTCAGGTGCATCGCAGGCACTGCGAAGGCATCGGCTCATTTCGGCGTGACGGAGAAGACGAGGTTGTGCAGCGGCGCCTCGAGCTGGTGATCGACGCCTACCGAAAGGGCGGATTCCGCTCGGGCCGGTCTGACGTGTTCGCGGCACTGGCGGACGCCAGCTTTCATGAGCTGCCGCCGCCCGGATGTCTGCCGAACGAGACCGATGGCAAGTCACAAGAGCTTACCAATGTCGAGATCGCAGGGCGATCATATCGACGTATTCGCTATGGCGACGAGAGGGATGATTGGGGTGCGAATGACCGAGAATGCCATGACTGCGGCGCCACCAAAGGGCAGCTCCATATGCTCGGATGCGATGTGGAGCGCTGCCCGAGGTGTGGATACCAATTGATTTCGTGTGGTTGCAAGCACGGGTATAAGGAGTAATGCAATTTCCGAGTTGCATAGTCTCGATTGAGCGCCAGCGAAACCCGGGTCGACTGGGCGTCCGGCCCCGGATTTCGTTTCACTCAATCCGGGCCACGCGTGCTAGGCTCGCTTTTTTCCGCCCTCGCGAATTACTGCGCGCGTAACCATCCCAAACAGTTCGTTTGCATTATTGGTGCAGCCTTGGCCACCATGCCTCTCGGTTTCCCGCTTGTGCTCAGGGGCATTTGAGGATGCATAAAAGAACAGAGGAGTTTCATTGCCCTTTTGCCGCATGGCGTCGAGCAATGCATAACCCTCTCTCGGTCCTTCTTTCCGTTCCAGGTCAGGTATGACCGCAGCGAAATGGTGCTTCGACAATCTTTCGAGCGCATCACTTGTATTTAGCGATAGGGAATTCGATGCCTAACGCTTCAAATGCCCGGCGTTCATGGACATTGTTCTCTGGCCGATCGTCGACCCAAGGCACGTGATTCCCTCGACTCGCGATGAGGGCTCGCGTACCGATGGAAGGTGCTGAACGGTACGGACGATATCCTCAATGTCGGATCTTGAGCCGAGTGGCCTCATGAGCCTCTTTGACGAGGGTGGCGCGACGTCACGCCCCCCGACCGCACTGTCTCCAAGTGGTGTGATGGAAAGCCGGATCAACTGCGGTGCATGTGCGAACTACAGCACCTTATTACTCTCCTTCACCGCATCCTTCTCCACATAAACCTCATTCCCCATCTCCCTGAACTTCTCGCTCATTTGCTCCATCCCCGCTTCCTTCTCATTCAACGTCGCTGCATAATCCCGCACATCCTGCGTGATCTTCATCGAGCAGAACTTCGGGCCGCACATCGAGCAGAAGTGCGCGACCTTGTGCGCCTCTTTCGGCAGGGTCTCGTCGTGGTAGGCCATGGCCGTATCGGGATCGAGGCCGAGGTGGAACTGGTCCTGCCAGCGGAAGTCGAAGCGGGCGCGCGAGAGGGCGTCGTCGCGCAGTTGCGCGGCGGGATGGCCCTTGGCCAAGTCCGCGGCGTGGGCCGCGATCTTGTAGGTGATCACGCCTTCCTTGACGTCGTCGCGGTTGGGCAGGCCGAGGTGTTCTTTCGGCGTCACGTAGCAGAGCATGGCGCAGCCGAACCAGCCGATCATGGCGGCGCCGATGCC
>DASXCK010000136.1:0-4654 GCA_036491235.1 Xanthobacteraceae bacterium
TGCTGCTGGAGACGAAAGACGAGAAAGGCCGTCCCGTGCGCTTCGGCTCGGTCGGCGGCGGCGGCCGCTACGATGGCCTTGTCTCGCGCTTCCGCGGCGAGCCGGTGCCGGCGACCGGGTTCTCCATCGGTGTCTCGCGCCTGCAGGCGGCGCTGACCCTGATCGGCCGCCTCGACAAGAAGGCCGCATCCGGCCCGGTCGTGGTCACGACGCTCGATCAGGATTCCTCCCGCATCGCCGACTATCAGCGCATGGTCGCGGCGCTGCGCGGCGCCGGCATCCGCGCCGAGCTCTATCTCGGCAAGGGCAAGTTCGGGCCGCAGATGAAATATGCCGACAAGCGCAACGCGCCGTGCGTCGTCATCCAGGGCTCCGACGAGAAGGCCAAGGGCGAGGTGCAGATCAAGGATCTCGTGCTCGGCGCCGAGATCGCCGGGCTCTCCAAGGATCGCGACGACTACCTGCAGAAGCAGGCCGAGGCGCAGTTCGCCGTGCCGGAAGGCCAGCTGGTCGAGGCCGTGCGCAAGGTGCTGGCGCGGCACGCCGCCAAGCATTGAATCTCAATTCGCCTATTGGTGAATTTCAGCCTCAGGGCGAGAAGGGCGCGCATGGCGCGCCGTCCCGAGCCATGGGCGAGGGACGCAAGCAGCGTCGCATCGGCCACCCTCGTCCTTCCTTCGCTCCTCGGCCTACAGCGGACAAGTCGAGACGCCCGCCGAAGCCTTGGCGAAGGCGGGCTCTTCAGGAGGAGGACGGAATTGGCGATTTATGTTGCCGTTACAGTCTCTTAACCGAGACGAGAGGCAGCTTCCCGACCGGCCGCCTTTATTAAGCGCGCCCGGCGATCATCATCGAAACGCCAAGACCCCCGTGCTACACGGGCGGCCTGCAAGACCGGACGGGACGAGGACCAACCATGAGCGAGGCGACGAAGGACCAGCGCGCGGATGCGCTCGTCGCCTCCTATGAGCGCGCCGGCTACACCCGCGTCGCGCCCGCGATCCTGCAGCCGGCCGAGCCGTTTTTGGACCTCTCCGGCGAGGACATCCGGCGGCGCATGTATCTCGTCAACGACGCGACGGGCGGCGAGCTGTGCCTGCGGCCCGATCTCACCATCCCGGTCGCCCTCGACTATCTGGCGTCGCCCGGCATCGGCCGGCCGGCCACGTTCTGCTATCTCGGGCCGATCTTCCGCCAGCGCGAGGACGGTCCGGCCGAGTTCCTGCAGGCGGGCATCGAGTCGTTCGGCCGCACCGACACGGCAGCGGCCGACGCCGAGACGCTTGCGCTCGCGATCGAGGCGACCGCGCACTTCGGCCTCGCGATGCCCGTCGTCCGCATGGGCGATCTCGCGCTGTTCGCCGCCTTTATCGGCGCGCTCAACCTCTCGCCCGCCTGGAAGCGGCGCCTCGCCAAGGACTTCAACCGCAAGACCAACTTCGCGCAGGACCTCGACCGCCTGGTGCTGGCGCGGCCGAACGGCGCGCCCGAGTACCAGGGCGTGCTCGCGGCGCTGACCAACGCCGATCCCAAGGGCGCGCATGCGCTCGTGACCGACCTGCTCTCGATCGCCGGCATCACGGCGGTCGGCGGCCGCTCGGTCGGCGAGATCGCCGACCGCTTTCTCGAGCAGGCGGCGCTCGGCGCCGGCAGCGCGCTGCCGGGCGACACGCGCAAGCTGATCGAGCGCTTCCTCGCCATCGCGGGCGATCCCGACGAGGCCCTGGCGGAGCTGCGCGCGCTCGCAGCCGACGCCAAGCTCGCGCTCGCGCCCGCGCTCGACCTGTTCGAGAGCCGCGCCGGATTCCTCGCGGCGCGCGGCGTCGACCTGCGTGCCATCCGCTTTTCGACCGCGTTCGGCCGCGGCCAGGACTACTACACCGGCATGGTGTTCGAGCTGCACGAGCCGGGCGGCAAGGTGAAAGGCGAGCTGGTCGCCGGCGGCCGCTATGACGGGCTGTTCGCCCGCCTCGGCGCCGCGAGCCCGGTGCCCGCCGTCGGCTTCGCGGCCTGGCTCGACGGACTCGTCGCGCTCAGTGGCAGCCCCGGGGGCCCGTCATGAGCGCGCTCATCATCGCGGTGCCCGCCAAGGGCCGCCTGCAGGAGAATGCCGAAGCCTTCTTCAAGCGCGCCGGCCTGCCGCTGGTGAAGCCGCGCGGCGCGCGCGATTATCGCGGCGCGGTCGCAGGCCTCGACGAGATCGAGGTCGCGTATCTGTCGGCCGGAGAGATCGCCGCCCAGCTCGCCCAGGGCGCGGTGCACTTGGGCATCACCGGCGAGGACCTGGTGCGCGAGATGATCCCGCGTGCCGACGACAAGATCGTGCTGCTCGACGGGCTCGGCTTCGGCTTCGCCAACGTGGTGGTCGCGGTGCCGCAGGCGTGGATCGACGTGCGCAGCATGGCCGACCTCGACGATGTCGCGACCGCGTTCCGCCTCAAGCACGACCGCCGCATGCGGGTCGCGACCAAGTACATCAACCTCACCCGCGGCTTCTTCGATCGCCACGGCGTGATCGACTACCGCATCGTCGAGAGCACCGGCGCGACCGAGGGCGCGCCGGCGGCCGGCAACGCCGAGCTGATCGTCGACATCACGACGACCGGCACGACACTCGCGGCCAATGCGCTGAAAGTGATCGACGACGGCACCATCCTGCGCTCGCAGGCGAACCTGGTGGCGGCGCGCGGCGCCGACTGGAACGCGGGCGCGCGCGAGACCGTGCGCCTCGTGCTCGACCGCATCGTCTCGCATACCCGCGCGCGGGCGTTCCGCGAAGTGCGCACCCGCCACAAAAGACTCGACGAAACGCTGCTTGCGACCGCGCAGGAGCGCTTCGGCGTGATCGCGCCCTATGGGGGGCCGACCTCATCGGGCATGCTGACGCTGCACTGCCCGCCCACAGCCGTGCACGCGCTTGCGACCTTCCTGCGCGATCACGGCGCCGAGACGGTCGCGGTGGCCGAGCTCGACTACGTGTTCGCGCGCGACAATCCGCTGTTCGAGAAGCTCGTGGGGAAGATTTAGTCTCCCGCCGTCACCGGACGCCGGCGAAACACCACGAAATGCGACAGCGAGAAATTCACCACGAAGCTCGCCAGCACCGCACAGGCCTTGGCGGCGGCGAGCTGCGCTGACGCGGCGGTGAAGACCAGTGGCGCGAGCTTGGCGGCGATGACCAACACCGCCGTATTGGCGATGAGACCCGCGATGCCCGAGACCACGAAGGTCGCGTAGGAGCGCCAGCTCAGCCGGCGGCCCGATTCAACCGCAAAGGTGAACATGGAATTCATCACGTAGGAACACGATACCGCGATGCTCCACGAGCACATGTTGGCGGCGACGAGCGGTAGGGCGAGCTTCCAGGCAAAGAGCCAGAACATGCCGAAATCGAGCAGCGTATTGACGAGGCCGACCAGCCCGAAGCTCACCGCCTTGCGCATGAACGCAAGGCGCGGCTCGACCGCCGCGACGGCGCGCGGGAACCGGAACCTGAGCTGCTCGATGACCGCCATGGCTCCCGCTTAGCATGTCTGCCCGGGCCTGCCGACCCCGAGGCACTACGTATGTTCGGCCGGACTGGTTGCCGGTGCCTCAACCCCGCAGCCCCACCGGGCCTGCGCGAGCCCCTTGCGCACCGATTCACCATCGGCATCGATGAACCGGCGTTCACCTCCGCCAAAGGCCCAGCGCGCGACAAGTCGCCGACAATTGCGCTATAAACTTGGCGTATGTCCAGGAACACCACCACCTTGCAACGCGCGAACGAACGCGCCGAAGCAGCCCAGGCCGGCCTCTCGATCATCGTGCCGGTCTACAACGAGGCGGCCGGCCTCGCGCAGCTGCACACGCGCATCGCCGAGATGGCGCGTGCACTGCGCCGCACGCGCGGGCTCGCGTGCGAGATCGTCTATGTCGACGACGGCAGCCGCGACGATTCCTACGCGGTCGCGCGCAGCCTGCCGTCGAACGGCGTCGACGTGCAGGCGATTTCGCTGTCGCGCAATTTCGGCAAGGAAGCGGCCCTGCTCGCCGGCCTCGACCACGCGCAACGCGGCGCCGTGCTGTTCATCGACGGCGACGGCCAGCATCCGCCGGCGCTGATCGGCACCCTGGTCGATCACTGGCTGGATGGCGGCTACGACGTGATCTACACCGCCAAAGCCACGCGCACCAACGAGTCGGCGCTGCGCCGGCTCGGCGGGCGCGGCTTCTACGCGCTGATCAACTGGGGCGCGCGCGCGACAATTCCCGAGGACGCGAGCGACTTCCGCCTGCTCTCGCCGCGCGCGACCGCGGCGCTGCGCCAGCTTCCCGAGCGCAACCGCTTCTTCAAGGGGCTGGCGAGCTGGATCGGCTTTCGCCAGTTGCGCGTCGACTATGAGCCGGCCGAGCGCACGCACGGCACCACGAGCTGGAGCTACATGAGCCTGCTCGGCCTCTCGGTCGAGGGGCTGACGTCCTTCTCGGTCGCGCCGCTGCGCGTCGCGAGCCTTCTCGGCATCCTGCTCGCCGCGAGCGCATTGGTGTTCGGCGGCTGGATGGTGTTCGAAGCCTTCGTCGATGCGCACCCGGTGCCGGGCTATCCGTCGCTGATCGTCAGCATCATGGTGATCGGCGGCGTGCAGCTCCTGATGATCGGCGTCATGGGCGA
>DASXCK010000137.1:0-12988 GCA_036491235.1 Xanthobacteraceae bacterium
CGGCAGGCAGGCCGGGATCACGAGCTTGCGGAAGACCTGCAGGCGCGTCGCGCCGAGCGAGTAGAACAGCCGCTCGCCGTCGGGATCGATCGCCTTGACGCCCGCGAAGGTCGTCAGCGTCGACACGACCACCGTGAGCGCGGTCGCGACCGCGATCTTGGAGGTGAGCCCGATGCCGAACACCAGTACGATCAGCGGGGCGAGCGCGAGCTTGGGCAGCGACTCGAAGCAGATCACGTAGGGCTGGACGACCGCCGCATAGTTGCGCGACCACCAGAAAGACAGGCCGAGCAGCGATCCCGCGGTGGTGCCGATGAGGAAGCCGAAGATGGTCGAGCGGAAGGTGAACCCGATGTCGGTCCAGGCGTCGCCGGCGGTGAAGAATGTCTTGAAGGTCGCGAAGATCGCGCTGGGCTTCGACCAGAAGAATGCATTGAGCCAGCCTTCATCCGCGCTGACCTGCCACAAAGCAATAATGCCGACCAGGATGCCGATCTGGATCGCGACGATGAGCCAGACGGGCCAGTCGCGCTGGACAGGCAGACGGCGCGCTGCATGCGGGCGCGGCGGCGCGCTGCCGTCGGACGCATGCGTCTGCTCGATCAGGCCGCCGGCGGGAGATGTATGCTGGAGAGCCATGATGCGCGCCCGCTACGCCGCCTGGCCGACCGCGGACTGATCGACGCGCAGGAGCTCGAGGCAGCGTTCCTTGAGCGCCGTGAACGCGGGCGTCGTCGTGCATGAGCGCAGGCGCGGACGCGGTAGTCCGACGTCGAGCGTCTCGACGATACGCCCCGGGCGCGTGCCCATCACGTGCACCTCGTCGGACAGGAAGATCGCCTCCTCGACGTCATGAGTGACGAAGATCACGGTCTTGCCGAAATCGCTCCACAGCTCGAGCAGCCATTCCTGCATCTGCTGCTTGGTCTGCGCGTCGAGCGCGCCGAACGGCTCGTCGAGCAGGATCACGTCGGTGTCGAACAGAAGCGTGCGCAGCAGCGCGGCGCGCTGGCGCATGCCGCCCGACAGGGCGTTCGGATAGGCGCGCTCGAAGCCGGCCAAGCCGTAGCGGCGCAGCAGCGGCAGCGCCGTCTCGCGCGCCTGCCGCAGCGGCACGCCTTGGATCTCCATGCCGAGGATGATGTTGTCGACCAGCGTGCGCCAGGGCAGCAGCAGGTCCTTCTGCAGCATGTAGCCGACGCGGCCGATCGTGCCCGTGGCATCGAGGCCGTCGATCAGCACGCGACCGGCGGTCGGCTCCTGCAGGCCGGCCGCGATGTTGAAGATGGTGCTCTTGCCGCAGCCGGATGGCCCAATCAGGCTCACGAAGCGACCGGCCGGAATCGCGAGCGTTACGTGATCGAGCGCCCGAAACGGCCCGCCCGGGGTCGCGAACGTCATGCTGACGTCGTCGATGCGAAGCTTGGTGGGCGAGGTCAAGCACAACCTCCGTTCGGCACCCAGGGCCCCATCTGCGCAAGCCGGGCAGGCCCGACTTGCGTGCGGCCTTGGCGCCTCCCGAATACTGTGCCAGCCGCAAGGCCTTAGCAACATGGCCATGAGGGCGGCGCGTCGCACCCCCTCGCGCACCGCCGGCCAAAGAAATGGACCCGGAACGCCGAACTGTGCCAGCTTTCACCGCGAGAGCGTCAGGCCACGCAGGAAAGCGCCGCGGCGGGAGGGAGTCATGGAGATCGATCTGCCCGAGGTCGTCGCCGAGGTGACGCGGGAATTCCAGCGCTACGAGCAGGCGCTGGTGACCAACGACGTACAGGTGCTCGACGCGATCTTTCGCGCCGACCCGCGAACCATCCGCTACGGCATCGCCGAGAACCTCTACAGCCATGACGAGATCAAGGCGTTCCGCGGCGCACGGTCGACCGTGGGCCTCGCACGCACGATTTCGCGCACCCGGATCACCACCTATGGCCGCGACTTCGCGGTCGCCTCCACGCTATTTCATCGGCCCACGGCGCCTGGCAAAGTCGGCCGGCAGATGCAGACCTGGGTGCGTTTTCCCGACGGCTGGCACGTCGTCGCGGCGCATGTGAGCACGATCGACGAGCCGCGCGACACGGCGCAGTGAGCCGATGCGTCCGCGGCCGATTGTGCCCGGCGCGCCGCCGGGATAATCCTCAGGTTCCCGCCGGTTGCCTATCTCCCAAGGATCCCCGCCATGGCCGTCAACACCAAGCGCATCTTCTATGTCAAATATCTCGCGTCGCCCGACGTCTATCTCGGAGCGATCGCCAAGCGGCCGGACGTGCGCATCGACAAGCTGGAGAACGACAGCCCCGACGACATGGTGACGCCGATCATCACCGAGGCGCACGCCTACCAGATCGGCTCGGCGCGCGACGAGCTCGCGGGGAAATTCCACGCGACCGCCGAGCTGCTCAAGCGCGCGCCCAACCTGCTGATCGTCTCGACCAACGGCGCCGGCTACGACACCGTCAACGTCAAGGACTGCACGGCGGCGGGCGTCCTGGTCGTCAATCAGGCAGGCGGCAACCGGGAGGCGGTGGCCGAGCACGTGATCGGCATGATGCTCATGCTGACGAAGCGCGTCGTCATGGTCGACCGCGCGATGCGTCGGGAAGGCACACTCGACCGTGCGCGCTTCATCGGCAACGACATGTTCGGCAAGACCATCGGCATCGTCGGCGTCGGCCAGGTGGGCAGCCGCGTCGCCGAGCTCACCGGCGGCCTCTTTCAGATGAAGGTGCTGGCCTATGATCCGTATCTGAGCAAGGAGCAGGTCGCGGCGCGCGGCGCCGAGAAGGTCGACGACCTGAACGACATCTTCCGCCGCTCGGACTTCGTGTCCGTGCACTGCCCGCTCACCGACGAGACGCGCGGCATGATCGGCGCCGCGCAATACGCGCTGATGCAGCCGCATGCGTTTTTCGTCACGGCGGCGCGCGGATTCATCCACGACGAGGCGGCTCTCGCCGATGTGCTCAAGGCGAACAAGATCGCCGGCGCCGGCCTCGACGTGTGGTCGAAGGAGCCGCCGCCGTCCAGCCACCCGCTGATGGCGTTCGACAACGTGCTGGTGAGCCCGCACACCGCCGGCGTCACGGTCGAGGCGCGCCGGAACATGGCGAGCATCGCGGCCGCCCAGATGCTGGACACCCTCGACGGCAAGAAGCCGTCGCGCATCATCAATCCCGAGGTGTGGCCGGTTTATGCGGAGCGGTTCGCGAAGGCGTTCGGCGTGAAGCCGGGGTGATGGATTTATGCGTCATGCCCGCGAATGCGGGCATCCACGTCTTGGCCCCAAAAGGCGTAGGGTGGGCAAAGGCGCGTAGCGCCGTGCCCACGCGCTGTCCTGGCATGATATCGTATCCGTATGTCGCGATATCGTCGTGTGAGGGTCGACGGCGGCGTCTTCTTCTTCACGGTCACGCTCGCCGATCGGTCCAGCGATCTTTTAATTCGACATATCGATCGCCTCCGGCGAATGTACAAATCCGTGCACGACCGCAATCCGTTAGAGACGATTGCGATCTGCGTACTTCCCGATCACCTGCACACGATTTAGGCCCTACCCGAGGGCGATTCGGATTTCCCGACACGATGGAGCTTGATCAAAAGCGCGTTCTCACGGGGACTTCCTGCAGATGCGCCAAGGTCGACCAGCAAGGTAGCCCGGCGTGAGCGCGGAATCTGGCAACGTCGCTATTGGGAGCATGCGATCCGAGACGACCACGACCTGGAGCGACACCTCGATTACATCCATTTCAACCCCGTCAAACATGGCTATGTGACCAAAGCCACGGACTGGCCGCATAGCTCGTTTCATCGCTTCGTCGCGCGCGGGCTGCTGCCGGAGGATTGGGGAGGAGATATGCGAGATTTGGTAGGCGAGTTCGGTGAATGAGCAGCGTGGGCACGGCGCTACGCGCCTTTGCCCACCCTACGGCCTCGACTTGGATTTTGGCACGTCATACCCCGCCATCAGATCATCCACCGCCTTGCCGAACTCCGCCCAATCCGCCTCGCGGAACGAGTGGTTGCGGATGATGAACGACGCGCCGGCGTAGAACTTCTCGTATTGCAGGTGGCGGCCGGCGAACTCGGAGCCGGCCATGTCCCAGGCGAGCTTGAACAGCTTCATGCGGGCGAGCGCATCGCCCTGCGGGGTCTGCCAGAAGGTGGCGAACTGCTTGGCCAGCGCCGCATCCTGCATCACCGACACGTCGGCGGGCATCTGGAAGACGCTGCCGCCGCACAGCGTGCGCAGCTCGTCGATGAAGCTCGAATAGTTCTGCGTGCACCATTCGAGGCCCGCATACATGATGCGGCGGTTGAAGCAGACATACGGCGCCGGCCACGACTCGAAAGCATTGATCTGGCCATGCACCAGGCCGCCGATGGTGGCCTCGACGGCGGCCATCTTGCCAAGGGTCTCGCGTACCGCCGGCACCTGGTCGGCGCCGGTCGCACTCGCGATCTTGGCGCACAGGCCGAGCAGCAACCGCATCTTCGACCAGTAGCGCACGTTCGACTGATGGTTGCCGAAACAGTGGCTCGGGCTCTTGACGTAGATGTCGCGCGAGAGCAGCGCGTCGTCGTGCACGAAGACCCGCTCCCATGGGACGTGAACATTATCGCACAGGAGCATGCTGTCGCTTTCGTCGTAGCGCCAGGCGAGCGGCGAGTCGAACTCGCTCCTCGCATCGAGCGCCATCGGCTTGCGCGACCACAGCGCGAGGCCCCGGGCGTTACACGGGATCACGCACGTGATCGCCTCTTTCTTCTGGTCCGGTGCGAGCGGGATGACATTGCCGATCCAGATGTCGTTGGCATAGAGGGCGCCGGTCGCGAGCATCTTCATGCCCGAGATGGTCACGCCGCGGTCGTCCTCGGCGACGACGCGCAGGGTCGGCGTCGGGATGTTCTGGCGGCTGTAGAATTCCGGGTTGCGCGCGGCCTGCGGCGGCACCACGGCGTAGACCGTATAGACGTCGTTGTCGCGCGCGTACTTGTAGTAGGCGAGCAGATTGTCGGCGTGACCGCAGGGCGGCGCGAGCACGTCGGGCTTCATCGCCATGCCGGCGATGAAGGACGCGACGTGGTCGGGCGAGCGGCCGAACATGCCGTGGGTGAGCTCGGCGATGCGGCGGTGCCCTTCCATGCGGCGCTGCAGGTCGTCGCGGGTCTTCGGGCGGAGGAAATAGATCGGATGACGGCCGCCATCTTCCTCGTAAGTCATCACGTCGCGGTTCGCGGAATCTGCCTTCATGTCATAGATCGCTGCGACCGTCTCGGCCGCCATGCGGAAAGCGGGATGGCGGGTCACATCTTCGATGCGCTCGCCGCCGACATAGACGACGCGCCCGTCGCGCAGCGATTCGAGATGCTCCTTGCCGCTTCTCAGCATGATCTTCCGGGCCTCGTTGGTGCGCGATCATAGCCCGATTGGGCTTGGCGCCTAGCCCATGACCCCGCTACGCTCACCGTTCCGGCCGCAGACGAGCACACCATCGATGACCGACACCCTGGGCTTCCGCAAGAAATTCGCCGTGATCGCGCCGTCGACCAACACCTCGGTGCAGCCCGAGCTCGACGAGATGCGCCCGCGCGGCGTGACCAATCATTTCGGCCGCATCCACATTCCCAATAATCCGGTGCACAACGACGAGGAATTCAACCGGATGATGGCGGACATCCGCGGCGCCATGATGGAGGCGATCGACCGGGTGATGACCTGTGAGCCCGACTATCTGGTCATGGGAATGTCGTCGGAGACCTTCTGGGACGGGCTCGAGGGCAGCCTCAAGCTGCGCGAGCGGGTCGAGGCGCGTGCCGGCGTCAAGGTCGCGATGGGCTCGGACTCGTGCCAGGCGGCGCTCAAGCTCTATGGTGCGCGGCGGCTGGGCGTGATCACGCCCTATATGCCGGTCGGCGACACGCAAGTGCGCCGCTTTCTCACCGACTGCGGCTTCGAGGTGGTGCGGCTCAAGGGCTTCTGCTGCCCCGGCCCGGTCGCGATCGCCCACGTGACGCAGCAGCAGTTGCGCGACGCCATCATCGAGGTGAACGGCCCCGATGTCGATGCCATCCTGCAGGTCGGCACGAACTTGGCGATGGCGCGGCTCGCCGGAATCGCTGAATTCTGGCTCGACAAGCCAGTGCTGGCCATCAATACGGCGATCTACTGGTGGGCGCTGCGGCAAAACGGGATCGCGGACAAGATCGACGGCTTCGGCTCGCTGCTGCGGGAGCATTGAGCCTGCGCGCAAGCGTCGCCGCAGTGCGCCTTGCCCGACAGGGGCGGCTGGGCGAACATGGCATCAATGCCGGAGCGAGAACGCTCATGCGAGGGAGGTTTCCGATGATCAGGACAACACGGGCCACGCCGCTGCTCGCGGCCGTCTTTCTGGCGGCCGCGATGGCGTTGCCGGCGGCCGCCAAGGACAAGGTGAAAGTTGCATTCATCGGCCCGCTCACCGGCGGGGTGGCGGCGAACGGCATCGGCGGCCGCAACTCGGCCGATCTCGCGGTCAAGATGCGCAACGCCGATGCGAAGGCGAAATACGAATACGAGCTCGTCGTCCTCGACGACGAGTGCAAGCCGAACACCGCCGTGCAGGCCGCGACCAAGGCCGGCGCCGACGAGACGATCATCGCCGCCGTCGCGCACTACTGCTCGGCGACAGCGATCGCCACCGTCGACACGTTCCATCGCCTCGGCCTGCCGATGGTGGTGTGGGGCGCGGTGCTGCCGGACGTCACCTACCGCAACAAGTATGCGGAGGTGCACCGGGTCAACGGCACCATGATCAATCAGAACGAGGTGGCGGCGAAGTTCATGATCGACCAGGGCTTCAAGACCTGGGTCATCATTCACGACACCACCGACTACGGCAATGCGCACAACAAATACTTCTCGAAGGACATCCAGGCGGCCGGCGGCAAAATCCTCGGCACCTTCGGCGTGACGGCCGACCAGCAGGATTTCACCGCCGAGCTCACCCAGGCCAAGGCGCTCAATCCGCAGGTGATCTACTTCGGCGGCCTGACCCCGATCGGCATCCGCATCCGCCAGCAGATGGACCGGCTGGGCATCAAGGCCGTCTTCGAAGGCACCTCGGGCATCAAGTCGGACGCCTACATCCAGGGCCTCGGGCCGCTCGCCGAAGGATCGCTGAGCTTCATCGAGGGCGCGCCGATCGACAAGCTGCCGGGCGGGAAATCCTTCCAGGCCGCATATGACAAGGCGGGCTACAAGGAGCCGCCCGAGGCCTATGGCGCATTCGCGTTCACGGCGATGCAGCTTGTCCTCGACACGATCGAGAAGGTCGGCCCCGACCGCGCCAAGGTGACCGCCGCGCTCGGCAACGTGAAGGACTACAACTCCATCATCGGTCCGGTGACCTTCGACGACCACGGACAGAACACGGTCCCGCTGATCAGCAAATACGTGGCGCAGGACGGCAAATGGGTGATCTGGGAAGACAGCGAATATGCCAGCGGCAAGCGGAAGCTGAAGTGAAATGATGACACTGCCGTTCCCCTCCCGCCGCGAGCGAAGCGAGTGGCGGGGAGGGGCCGGGGATGGGGGCGCCCCGAGGATTAGGCCAGCGATGAAGCCACTTGCAAGCACGGGACAAGCGTAGCCCCCCCCACCCCGTCCGTCGCTGCGGGCGCTGCGCCGGACGACCCTCCCCGCCAACGGGCGGGAGGGTAGCAGCGGCGACGGCACTGCAGTGCCCGACACAAACAGCAAGTGCCCCCCATGATCCTCGCCCTCCTCGGCCAATATCTCGTCAACGGGCTCATGCTCGGGCTGATCTATGGGCTGGTAGCGGTCGGGTTCACGCTGTTCTTCGGCGTCCTCGACGTGATCAAGTTCTCGCACGGCGACGTGCTCACGGTCGGCGCTTTCACGGGATTTGCCACCTGGCTGGCGATCAAGGGGGTGGTGACCGCGCCCTGGCTGCAGCTCATCATCATCTCGGTCGCCGCCATGCTGGCGATGGCCGTCCTCGGCGCGCTGATCGCGCGCTTTTTGGTTCTGCCGTTGCGCGCCGCGCCGGCGCTGAACACGCTGCTCCTCACCCTGATGCTCGGTACCGTCCTGCGCGAGAGCGTGCGGCTGTTCTTTCCCGACGGATCGAACCCCAAGCCGTTTCCCTCCCTGCTGCCGCGCGAGGCATTCACGTTCGGCCTGTTCACGCTGCGGCTCGACACCGTCATCCTGTTCGCCGCCGGCATCGCGGTGATCGTCGCCGTGCATCTCGTGATCAATAAGACCAAGCTCGGGCTTGCGATCCGCGCGGTCGCCCAGGACGGCGAGACGGCCCGCACGATGGGGATCAACTTCACGCGCGTGATCCTGGTGACGTTCGCGATCGGCTCGGCGCTCGCGGCGATCGCCGGCGTGATGGACGGGCTCTACTACAACGAGATCAACTTCGGCATGGGCCTCCTCCTCGGCGTGTTCGGCTTCAGCGCCGCGGTGGTAGGCGGGCTCGGCAATATCTACGGCGCGATCCTCGGCGGCTTCCTGTTCGCCGCCCTGCAGACGATCGGCGCGGCCGCCTTGCCGTTCGCGAGCGCCTACAAGGACGTGTTCGCGCTGGCGGTGATCATCGTGATCATGACGTGGCGGCCGACCGGCCTGATCGCCGAGAAGACCAGCGAGCGGGTGTAGCGTGGCAGCTCCGACCGTCCGCTCGCCCCTGCCGGCCATCGCCTGCGTGGCCGTCGCAACGCTCTATCTGATCCTGTTCCTCGCCGTCGACAGCCAGGTTGCGGTCGGCGCGCTGCTCGCCGCGGCGGCGGGCGGGGTCGCGCTCGCCGGGCGCTTCGGGCTGATTGCGCGCGTGCGCGAGAGCATCGGCACTCATCCGCGGCTGTTCGACGTCGCCGTCATCGTCGGCGTACTCGTGGCCGCGCTCTGGCTGCGGCAGGCGCACTTCGCCATCCTGATGATGACGACCACAGTGCTGCTGATGGTCGCGGCGCTCGGCCTGACGGTCCAGTTCGGCTTTGCGGGCGTGGTGAACTTCGCGGGCGCCGCATTCCTCGGCATCGGCTGCTACACGGCAGCGGCCGTCACCCAGTACACGGCGCTGCCCACGATCCTGACGATTCCACTGGGCGGGCTGGTGGCCGGGTTGATCGGCTCGATCCTGATCCTGCCGGTGCTGCGCACCCGCGGCCATTACGCGGCGCTCGTCACCATCGCGTTCGGCATCCTGTTCAAGACGTTCCTCGAGGTGAACGAGATGCTCGGCGGCCCGCAGGGCATCCAGGTCAAGCCGATGGCCCTCCCCGGCTGGGACTTCGGCAGCCCGGTGCGGATCGGCGCCTTTCACGCTTCCTTCTACTTCTCCTACCTGCTGATCGCGCTGGCCCTGCTGGCCGTCTGCTTCGCGCTGGTACGGCGGCTCGAGCGCTCGTGGATCGGGCTCAGCCTCGACGCCATCCGGCTCGACGAGATCGCCTCGGCCTGTTACGGGCTCGATATTGCGCGCTGGAAGGTACTCGCGTTCACGCTCGGCAATTTCCTTGCCGGCTGCGCCGGCGCGATCTATGGGCACATGCTCGGCTTCATCGCGCCCAACAACTTCACCTTCGCCGACTCGCTGGTGCTCGTCTCTATCGTGGTCCTCGGCGGCCTCGGCAACATCTGGGGCGTCGCGGTCGCGGCTGCATTCGTGGTGATCCTGCCCGAGAAGCTTCAGATCATTCAGGAGTACCGGTTCGCGATCTACGCCGTCCTGGTAATCCTGATCCTGCTGTTTCGCCCGGAGGGGCTGCTGCCGCGCCCATTGCGCCAATACCTTCCCGGCTGGAGGGCGGGCGCGCGATGACGGCCCCGCTCCTCACCTGCCGGGCGGTGACCTGCCGATTCGGCGGCCTGGTCGCGCTCGACGCAATCGACTTCAGCGTCGGTGAAGGCGAGATCGTCGGCCTGATCGGCCCCAACGGCTCGGGCAAGACCACGCTGTTCAACGTCGTGACCGGCATTTACGCGCCCGACGGCGGCTCGATCGCATTCACGGACCGCGACATCACGGCCGCGCGGGCACAGGCCATGTACCGCGCCGGCATCGCGCGCACATTCCAGCGCTCGCGCATGTGCCTGCCGCTGTCGGTCTTCGACAACATCATGATCGGCAATCACAAGCGGCTCGATCACAGCCTCGTCTTCAACCTCGTGCGCCGCAAGGCGTTCGCGGCCGAGCTGCGGCGAAGCTGGGAGGAGGCGGCCGAGCTCATCGCGATCTTCAGCCCTGAGCTCGCCGCCCGGCTCGACGAGCCGGCGGCGCGGCTGTCCATGATCGATCGCCGCCGTGTCGAGATTTGCCGGGCGCTGATCAGCCAGCCGCGCCTCCTGCTGTTGGACGAGCCGTCCGCCGGCATGACGCACGAGGAAACGCGCGAGCTGATGGACGACATCCTGACGGTGCGCGCGCGCATGGCCGGACTGACGATCGTAGTGATCGAGCACGAGATGGGGGTGATCGAACGGATCACCAACCGTTGCGTCGTCCTCAACTACGGCCGCAAGATCTGCGAAGGGACATTCGCCGAGATCGCAAGCGACCCGCGCGTGCAAGAAGCCTATCTCGGAGTCGCATGAATGACCGGGCGGCTCGATATCACGGGGCTGCGGACAGGCTACGACCGCGCCGACGTGCTCGAGGACGTCGCGCTCTCGGCCGAGCCCGGCCGCATCACTTGCCTGCTCGGCGCCAACGGCTCGGGCAAGACCACGCTGATCCGCGCGATCCTCGGCCTCACGCCGCCGCGCGCCGGCCGCGTCGTCTTCGACGGACGCGACATCACCGGTCTCGCCACGCACAAGGTGATCGCGGCGGGGATCGCGTGCATTCCGGAAGGGCGCAAAGTATTTCCCAAATTCACGGTGGAGGAGAACCTGCGCGCCGGTGCCTATCAGGAGCCCTCGGCCACCGTGACGCACGCCCGCATGGCGGAAATCTACGAGATCTTTCCGCGATTGGCCGAGCGACGCACGCAGCTCGCCGGCACCATGTCGGGCGGCGAGCAGGCCATGGTGTCGATCGGCCGCGGATTGATGGGCGCACCCCGGCTGCTCTTGATCGACGAGCCCTCACTTGGGCTGTCGCCCCGGCTGGTGAACGAGAACTTCGGCATCATCCGCCGGATCAACGAACGCGGCATCACCGTGTTCCTGGTCGAGCAGAACGTCCGGCAGACGCTCGCGATCGCGCACTTCGGCTACGTGCTGTCGAAGGGCCGCGTCGTGGCGTCGGGGCCTGCGGGCGAGCTCGCGGAACGGCCCGAGGTGCGGGAAGCGTATTTCGGGTGAATGCCGGCCGGTGCAACGAAATCCTTCCTACACTCGGCTGACGGCGCCGCGTTCGATGCGGAAAGCCCGCGCCAGGAGATCGACGAAGTGCACCTCGTTCGAGTCGGCGATGAGCACGGAGACGCGCTCGCTCTTGAGGTTGGCGAGCACCTCGCCGAGCCGGCGCGCGAGGGCGGGCGCGAGTCCCTCGAACGGCTCGTCGAGCAGCAGGATGCGGGTGCCGCCCATCAGGGCACGTGCCAACGCCACCATCTTCTGCTGGCCGCCGGAGAGCTCGAGCGCGCGGCGAGACCGGAAGCGCTCAACTTCGGGCATGATCGCGTAGATCCATTTGAGCCGCTGCTCGGCACCATCGATCGTGACCGACCACGTCGGCAGGCGAATGTTCTCCTCGACCGTGAACTGCGGCACGAGGCGGCGATCTTCCGGCATATAGCCGATGCCGTGCGCGACCCGCCGATGCGCCGGCAGCGCCAGCAGGTCGACGTCGCCGAGCATGGCCTTGCCGCTCGCCGGCAACGCTCCCATGAGGGCGCGCAGCAGCGTGGTCTTGCCGGCGCCATTGCGGCCGATCAGCCCGCACATCTCGCCCTCGTCGAGGTCGAGCGACGCATTGCGCACGATCGGCACCGGCCCGATCGAGACATCGAGCGCCTCGACCTTAAGCATCGGCGGCCTCCACGGCCGCAGGCTTCGTGCCGCTGATGAGCGCCTGCACACGCGCGTCGGCGAGCGCGACGGCCGGCGTGCCGTCGGCGATCACGGTGCCGTCGTAGAAGGCAAGCACGCGCTCGGCGAACCGCGAGACGATCTCCATATCGTGCTCGACGAACAGCACGGTGGTGTTGCGGCTCTTGAGCGCCGACATCACGACGTCCATCAGGCCGAATTTCTCCTCGGCCGATATTCCGCTCGTCGGCTCGTCGAGCAGCAGCACGCGCGGCGCGCCGACGGTCGCCATCGCGATATCGAGCAGCTTGCGCACGCCCTGCGGCAAGGTGGCGGAGCGCACGTCGCGATAACGCGTGATCTGGAACAGCTCGATCGCGGCATCGGCCTCCGCCAGCGTGTCAGGCGTACGCAGCGGCGTGAACGCGCGCGCCAGCATGCTGTCGGTACCGCGCGCGATCGCGGCCGCCGCGCACATGTTCTCGAACACGGTGAGCGAGGGAAAAATCTGCGCCACCTGGAACGAGCGCGAAATGCCCAGCCGGGTGATCTGCCGCGACGGATAGCCGGTGATGTCGCGGTCCTCGAAGTGGATGCTGCCTTTGCTCGGCCGCAGATGGCCGGTGATCATGTTGATGAACGTGGTCTTGCCGGCGCCGTTCGCGCCGATCATGCCGATGATCTGGCGCGGCGGGATATCGACCGTGATGTCGCGGGCCGCGACAACCGAGCCGAACGTCTTCTCCAGGTCGCGCACCGAGAGGATCGCGCTCATGACGCGCTCCCGGGCTTGCGGCTGAAGCGCGTGACGAGCGAGCCGAGCCCGTCGGGCAGGAACAGGATCGTCAGCAGCAGGGCCGTGCCAAGCGTGATCTGCCAGGCGCCCGGAAAGATATCGACCGCGATCGAACGCACCAGCTCGAACAGGAAAGAACCGACGAAGGCGGCCGCGACCGAGCCGGCGCCGGCGAGGATCGTCACGAACACGAAGCCGCCCGACGTCGTCCA
>DASXCK010000138.1:0-3268 GCA_036491235.1 Xanthobacteraceae bacterium
ATCGGCGCCGGTCATCCAGATCTGCGCGCCGAGCCGGTCGAGCGCCGCATAGAGCGCAACGCGACGCGCCGGATCGAGATGGGCGACGACCTCGTCGAGCAGCACCATGGGCGCCACGCCGGTCATGTCGGCGACGAGGCCCGCATGCGCGAGCACGAGACCGATCAGCAGGGCCTTCTGCTCGCCGGTCGAGGCGTCGCGCGCCGCGATGCCCTTGGGCTCGTAGATCACCGCAAGGTCGGAGAGGTGCGGGCCGTCGAGCGTGCGGCCGGCGGCGGCGTCGCGGCCGCGGTTCTCCTTGAGCACGGCGCGGTAGCGATCCTCCACCTCGCCGGCAGGGTGCGTGAGCACCAGCGTTTCCATCCAGCCCTCGAGGGCGATCTCGGCCGATGGAAACGCCGTGTCGGATATGCGGTTTGCCGAAAGCGCGCCGGCGAGCCGGCGCACCGTCTCGGCGCGCGCCGCCGCGACCGCGACGGCAAGCTCGGCGGTTTCGTGCTCGCTGGCGTCGAGCCAGTGCGGATCGGGGCGCGGGCTTTCCAAGAGCCGGTTGCGCGAGCGCAGCGAGCGTTCCAGTGCGTTGACGCGGCTGCCATGCTCGGCGTCGACCGCGAGCACGAGCCGGTCGATGAAACGCCGCCGCTCGGCCGCCGGGCCGTTGAACAGCTGGTCCATGGCAGGCACGAGCCAGATGACGCGCAGGTGATCCGCGAAGGCCGCCGCCGAGCCGACCGGCTCGCGATCGACCCGGTATTTGCGGACCGATGTCGCTTCCTCGCCCGCCGGCGGCTCGATGCCGGTGCCGAGCGTGGCGAGGCCGAGCGCGCCCTCGATCTCGGCCGACACCGCCCAACTGCCATCGCCTTCGCCGAACGCGGCCTCGTCGAGCGTGGCGCGGCGCAGCCCGCGGCCCGGCGTGAGGTATGAGATCGCCTCGAGCAGGTTGGTCTTGCCGGCGCCGTTCGGCCCGACCAGCACGACCGATCCATCGTCGACCGCAAGAGTGGCGGCGTGATAGCTGCGGAAGTTCGTCAGCGTCAGGCGGCGGATGCGGGCGGCAGTCATCGCGTTGGTAGTTAGCGTCTCACGCTCCCCGACGCGAGCTATGATCTCGCCCGGGCCGTGGGCACTGAGAGGCGGTTATGACCCTCCCGCCGTTGGCGGGCAGGGTCGAGCGAAGCCGCTAAGCAAGGGGCGGGCGACTACGCTTGCTCGGAATTTGAGATAGGCGCGCGCATAACTGCGACAGAGCAAGCAGCGCTCCCCACCTCTAACCCTCCCGCCACTTGCTTCGCTCGCGGGGAGGGGGACGGAAACTCGTGTGCATTCCTCAAAGGACGCGCCGCCCGCGTCAAACCCGCATCGGCATCAGCACGTAGAGCGCGCCCTTGGCGTCTTTGTCTTGCACCAGTGTGGGCGAGCCCGGGTCGGCGAGCTTGAGCAGCGCGCTGTCGCCCTCGATCTGCGCCGCGATATCGAGCAGGTAGCGCGAGTTGAAGCCGATATCGATCGGGTCGGCCTCGTAGGCGACTTCGAGCTCCTCGGTGGCGCTGCCCGAATCCGGGTTGGTGACCGAGAGCACCAGCCGTCCCGCGGTCAGCGACAGCTTGACGGCGCGGCCGCGCTCGCTCGCGATCGTCGAGACGCGATCCACCGCCTGCTCGAATTCCTTCTTCTCGACCTCGAGCAGCTTGTCGTTGCCGAGCGGGATGACGCGGTTGTAGTCCGGGAAGGTACCGTCGATCAGCTTCGAGGTGAGCACCACGTTGCCGAGGGTGAAGCGGATCTTCGAGGCCGACAGCTCGACCGCGACCTCGCCGCTCGCGTCCTCGATCAGCCGCTGTACCTCGTTGACGGTCTTGCGCGGCACGATGATGCCCGGCATGCCCTCGGCGCCGGCCGGCGCCGGCAGTTCGACCTGGGCGAGCCGATGCCCGTCGGTCGCGACCGCGCGCAGCATGGCGTTCGACCCGGCGCTCGCTGTGTGCAGATAGATGCCGTTGAGGTAATAGCGCGTCTCCTCGGTCGAGATCGCGAATTGCGTCTTCTCGATCAGGCGCTTGAGATCAGCGGCCGCGAGCGTGAACTTGTGGGTCATGTCGCCGGCCGCGATGTCCGGGAAGTCGCTCTCCGGCAGGGTCTGCAGCGTGAAGCGCGACCGCCCGGCCCGGATGGTGAGCACGGCGCGGTCGCCCGCGGCTTCGAGCACCACCTGCGTGCCCTCCGGCAGCTTGCGCACGATCTCGTAGAACATGTGCGCCGGCACCGTGGTGACGCCGCCCGGCGAGCCCTCGCCGTTGATCGTCTCGATCACCTCGAGGTCGAGATCGGTCGCCTTGAACGATAGCTTGGCGCGCTCGGCGCGGATCAGCACGTTGGCGAGAATCGGTATGGTGTTGCGTCGCTCGACCACACGGTGGACGTGGGACAGCGATCGCAGGAGCTCCGCGCGCTCGACCGTGACCTTCATGCGGGACCTCGCTCAATCGAAAATGGAAGGCCCGGCGCGCCCAGGAATGCAGAACCGCGCCGGCATCGGCCGGCGCGATCCTGTCGACGCCGGGCGTTGAAATTGGCCCGGCAGCGTGGATTATTCAAGGGCGAGGACGCCGAGACGGCGGCGATTTCCCTCGATTTCTATCGATTCTCCGATTCCTGCAGCTGGCGCTTCAGCGCCTCGATCTCCTCGGCGAGCGTCGAGTCATTGCCGACGAGATTTTCGATTTTTCGCACGGCGTGCAGCACGGTGGTGTGATCGCGTCCACCGAAGCGCCGGCCGATTTCCGGCAGCGACCGCAGCGTCAGGGTCTTGGCCAGATACATCGCGACCTGCCGCGGCCGTACCACGTTGGCGGTGCGCCGCGACGACAGGAGGTCGCCGCGGCTCACGTTGTAGTGGCGTGCCACGATGCGCTGGATGTCCTCGATCTTGACGCGCTTGGGCTCCTGCGGACGGATCAGGTCGCGGATCTCGCGCTCGGCCAGATCCATGGTCACCGGTTGGCCGGTCAGCTTGCTGTGCGCGAGCAGGCGGTTGAGCGCGCCTTCGAGGTCGCGCCCGTTGTGGGTGACAGACTTCGAGATATAGCTCAGCACCGGCTCGGGGACGTCGAAGCCCGAATGGTGTGCGCGCGAAAGCGCGACGCGCGATTTGAGGATTTCCAGCCGCAGGTCCTCGCCGAGCGAGCCCATCTCGACGACGAGCCCGCCGGCCAGCCGCGAGCGCACCCGCTCGTCGAGGCTTTCCAGATCCATGGGCGGACGGTCC
>DASXCK010000139.1:0-2933 GCA_036491235.1 Xanthobacteraceae bacterium
CCCCTACCTCGTGGTCGCCAACGCCATGCCGAAGACGGCCTTCGTCCCGATCTTCTACATCTGGCTCGGCGCCACGCTGTCGATCTACGGCATGTCGATCGCGATCTCGCTCTTCGTCACCGTGCTGATGATCTACAACGGCTTCAACGGCAGCGATCCGAACAAGATCAAGCTGGCGCAGACCTTCGGCGCGACGAAGACCCAGATCCTCACCAAGGTGGTTCTACCCGGCAGCGTGCCGACGCTGATCGCGGCGCTCAAGGTGAATGTCGGCCTCTCGCTCGTCGGCGTCGTGGTCGGCGAATTCCAGTCCGCCAATCTCGGTCTCGGCTACCTGATCCAGTATGGCAGCCAGATCTTCAAGCTCAACATCGTGATGACCGCAATCACCATCCTGGCGGTGATGTCATCCGCCATGTACCTCGCGATCGCGTGGCTTGAAGCGGTGGTGATGCGCCGGCGCTAGCGGCGGCGCACCTCGCCCGGCGCTGGCGAAAGCCATGCCCGGCATAAGCCCTCGGGCCTTGCCTCCGGCAAGCCCAAGGACAGGCTCCGCGATATGGGGGCGATCGGTCCCGGATTTCGCCTCGCTCATCCGGGCTACGGGGCGCAGGACTTTTTCCCTGCCTCACGCTAAATTCGCCAGGTACGGAATTTGTTTCGCACACCGGATATCCCGTCAATTCAGGGAGCGCCCCCATGCACGTCCGCGAGCCCATCATAAAGCCGGTCAAGGTCCAGGACCTGCGCCCGACCCAGATGACGGTCGGCATGCGCGAGGTCGTCGAGAAGCGCAAGCGCTGGCGCGAGCACAAGGAAAAGAAGAAGGCCGAGTTTCTCGGCAACCACCTGGTCCCGGTCATCCTCGGACCGAAGGACCGCCACTACGTCATCGACCATCATCACCTCGCCCGCGCGCTGCACGACGAGGGGCAGGACGAGGTGGCGATCGCGGTCGTCGCCGACCTGCACACGCTCGACCGCGACGCCTTCTGGGGCGTGCTCGACAATCGCGGCTGGTGCCATCCCTATGACGCGGACGGCGTGCGCCGCACCTTCGCCGATATACCGAACTCGATCGGCGACCTGCGCGACGATCCCTTTCGCAGCCTCGCGGGCGAGCTGCGCCGCCTCGGCGGCTACTCCAAGGAGACCGTTCCGTTCAGCGAATTCCTGTGGGCCGATTTTTTGCGCCGCCGGATCAAGCGCCGGGCGGTCGAGAAGGAGTTCGAGCAGTCGCTCGAAAAGGCCCTGCACCTCGCCAAAAGCCAGGAAGCCAACTACCTGCCGGGATGGTGCGGGCCGATCGCGGATTGACGTGCGGCGCCCCGCAACGGCGCATTAACCATCGACGTCCCCGCCGGACGCGCCGCCTGAATGTGGGATCGCGCTGGCGGTGGCCGCGCGCCGTGCGCGCGGCGGCACTCCATTAACCGCCGATTAGCCGCAATCCCGAACAGCGCAGGAACTTCGCCAGTTACAACAGCAACTTATGCATTTTATCAGGATTTGCCGCCTAGCCTGCGCGAAAAATTCGTGACGATCTGGCATTTGCGGAGAATGCAGTGGGCGGACCCGCGTTGAAGGTTCTCTTTTGCGGCACCGAAGGCGATTGCGCCGCCATGCGCGCGGTCGCCGCGAAGGCGTCGACGGCGCTCGAGCTCGTCACGGCGGATGCCGCCAGCGTTCCGAGCGAGGTCATCTGCCCGCCGGGCGCGCCGCCGGTCGAAGCCGTGATCGCCACCCAGGCGTGGATCACCGCCGGCGGACCCACCGTCATCGCCGAGCTGCTCGGGGCGGATGACGGACTTTGCCTCGTCGTCGAAGCGGCGAAACCCGACACCCTGCCGGACTTGAGCGTGTCCGACCGCGTCATGGCGGTGCCGGAGGACCACGCGCGCGCGCTGCAGCTCGCCATCGCACTCGCGCAGCGCTGCCGGGTCGAGCGCGCGTACGCCAAGACGCGCTTCGAGTTCAAGGCCGCCGAGCGCGCCGCCCAGCTGGTGTCGACCGAATACCAGCGCCAGCGCCGCGACCGCGACCGGCAGTTCGAGACCGCGCTCAACAACATGTCGCAGGGCCTGTGCATGTTCGACGCGGACGCGAACCTCGTCGTGTGCAACGAGCGCTACCTCGAAATGTACGGGCTGAGCCACGACGTGATGACGCCGGGCGCGAACCTGCGCGCCATCCTGATGCATCGCAAGGAGCGCGGCAATTTCGCCGGCGATCCCGACATCTACATCAAGGATCTGCTGGCCGCACTCGCCAAGGGCGACATGCCGCCTGTGCTCATCCAGCCCGGCGACGGGCGCAACATCTCGATCGTCAACCGCGCCATGGCGAACGGCGGCTGGGTCGCGACCCACGAGGACATCACCGAGCGCACGCGCGCCGAGGAGCAGATCCGCCACATGGCGCGCCACGACAGCCTGTCGGGGCTCGCCAACCGCGTGGCTTTCCGCGACGAGATGGAGCTGGCGCTCAAGCGGGTGCGCCGCGGCCAGGGACTCGCCGTGATGTGCCTCGATCTGGATCACTTCAAGAACGTCAACGACACGCTCGGTCACCTGATCGGCGACAAGCTGCTGTGTGCCGCCTCCAACCGGCTCAAGGACGTGGTGCGCGACACCGACGTGATCGCGCGGCTCGGCGGCGACGAGTTCGCGGTGCTGCAGGTCGGCCTCGAAAAGCCCGAGGCGGCCGGCTCGCTCGCGCAGCGCATCATTACGGCCATCAAGCAGCCCTACGACCTCGACGGCCATCAGGTCGTGGTGAGCACCAGCGTCGGCATCGCGATCGCGCCCGGCGACGGCGACACCACCGATCAGCTGCTGCGCAACGCCGACATGGCGCTCTACCGCGCGAAGTCGGACGGCCGCTCGACCTACCGCTATTTCGAGCCCGAGATGGACGAGCAGCTGCAGACGCGC
>DASXCK010000140.1:0-2302 GCA_036491235.1 Xanthobacteraceae bacterium
CTTGAGGCGCTCGGCCGCCTTGTGCGCCTCGTCCTTGCTGAAGAACAGTATCTGTTGCACGTCGCGCTTTTCCGGCGTGCCGAACATGTTCGGATTGCGGTCGTAGGCGGCCTTCACGTCGGCATCCGCGATCTCGATCGAAGGCGCGATCGCGTCGGGCGTGAGCGCGAGCATCGTCGCCTTGCGATATTCGGGTGCGCGAAACAGCACCTTGTGCTCGTCGAAATACTTGGCGAGCACGTCGGGCGCGGGCGGCGGGATGTCGCCGGCCTGCGCCGGCGTGAGCACGATGAAATCGGCGTCGCGCTGCTCGTTCTGAAAGCGGTTGAACGCCTCGACCTGGGCGGTCGGCGGCGCCAGGCCCGCCGCGAGCGTCGCCGTGAGCTGGCGGCGGATCGTGTCGCGTCGCTGCTCGTCGACGTAGCCCTGCTGGCTCAGCCCGTTCTCGCGCAGGATCTCCGCAAATCGCGCCGCATCGAACTGGCCGCCCGGGACGCGGAACGAGGGGTCGTCGGTGATGTGCTGGAGCACGTCGGCATTGGGAATGCCGAGCCGGATGCTTTGCGCATACTGGTCAAGAACGGCGTTCTGGACCCACTCGGCGAGGACCTGGCGGTCGACGCCGAACATGCGCGCCTGCTCGGTGGAGATCGGCCGACGAACCTGGCGCGACAACGCCTGGAGGCGGGTATTGAAGAGTTGGCGGAACTGGTCGGCCGACATCTTTGCATCGCCGACGGTCACGACCGAGCCGCGCGTGTAGCCGCGGAAGATGTCGCCGATGCCCCAGACGCCGAAGCTGATGACCAGGAAGCCGACGACCGCGCCCATGATCGTCTTGCCGAGCCAACCCGAGGAGGCGTTGCGGATACCGCGAAGCATGGAGCCGATCGTTCTGCTGTGGGAGTGATCTGACCGCGCACATCGGCGCGGCACCGCGTCAAGGCGCAGCGAATTGTGGCTATCATAGGGATCGCGGCGCTCTGCCGCAACATGTTGAATTGACGGCGGGAAATGTGCCGCGGCCCCCTTCCGTGGGAACGGGCGGTCTGGTAACGCGGGCGGAACACACCGGGGTGCGAGATGGCTGCGGCGCGCCGTCCTTTGGTTGCGGGTAACTGGAAGATGAACGGCACGGCGGTTTCGGCCGCCGAGCTCGACCGGATCATCGCGGGCGCGCCCCAGATAACAGCGTGTGCCGACCTTCTGGTGTGCCCGCCCGCGACATTGGTCGCCGCCTTCGCGGCGCGCGCGGCCGGCAGCCCGGTCGCGATCGGCGGCCAGGATTGCCATGCCGAGCCCTCCGGCGCGTTCACGGGCGATATCGCGGCCGAGATGCTCAGGGATGCGGGCGCCAGCACCGTCATCGTCGGTCATTCCGAGCGGCGCACCTACCACAAGGAAAGCGACGCCGACGTGCGCGCGAAGGCGCTTGCGGCCCGGCGCGCCGGGCTGACCGCGATCGTCTGCGTCGGCGAGAGCCAGGACGAGCGGCAGTCCGGCCACGCCCTCCATATCTGCGGCGCCCAGCTCGCGGGCTCGCTGCCAGATGGCGCGACCGCCTCGAGCCTCGTGGTCGCCTACGAGCCCGTCTGGGCGATCGGCAGCGGGCTCACGCCGACGCCGGCGGATATCGCCGAGGTGCATGGCTTCATCCGGGCGCAGCTCGTGCAGCGCTTCGGGGCGACCGGGGAGGGTGTGCGCATCCTCTATGGCGGATCGGTCAAGGCCGCGAATGCCAAGGAGCTGATGGCGGTCGCCGATGTCGACGGTGCGCTCGTCGGCGGCGCAAGCCTCAAGGCGGACGAGTTTCTGGCGATTGCGGGCGCCTACCTGTAGGCTCGTCTGCGGCGCGGGACGAAGCGGGGACACGATGCGAATTTGCCGTTTTGACAATGACCGGCTCGGGATCGTGCGCGGCGACAAGGTGCACGATGTAAGCGCCGCCCAGGACGAGATCCGCGCGGCTGCGCGCTACGACATGCGGGGCGATGCCGTGATCGCGGCACTGCCGGCCTGGCGCGAGCGGCTCGAACGCCTGGCGGACGGCGCGCCCGGCAGGCCGCTGTCGCAGGTGAAGCTGCTGCCGCCGGTCGCGCGGCCGAGCAAGCTGATGGCGGCGCCGACCAACTACCGTAAGCATATCGAAGAGATGAATCATGTTGCCGAGGCGCATGTCGGCGGCGTGCGGCGCTTCTCGACCGACATCGGCGAGGCCGGCATCTTCCTCAAGGCGAACTCGGCGATGATCGGCCCCGCCGAGGACATCCCGATCCGCTTTCCCGACCGGCGCAACGACCAC
>DASXCK010000141.1:0-3840 GCA_036491235.1 Xanthobacteraceae bacterium
CCGCTCGGCGAACGGCGACGACGCGTCGCAGAGCATCCTGGCGCAGGTCGCGCGCGCGGTGCGCGGGCTGGCGGCGACCATCGGCATCATTCCGGCGGCCTATCGCAACGGCACGATCATTCTGGTCGCGCCGGATCTCGACGCGGCCCCGGCGCGCCAGCTCGGCGAGGCGTTGTGCAAGACGATCGCGAAGCTGCGCCTCGCCAATCCGGAATCGATCGGCTCCGACCACGTGACCGCGAGCGTCGCGGCGGTCACGGGACAGGTCAAGCGCGGGGTCGATCGCATCGTCCTGCTCACCCAGGCCATCGCCAAGGTGAAGGACGCGATCGCGGCGGGGGGGAACCGGGTGCTGGCGCTGTCGATGTAGAGCGGGATCCCGAAAAAGCTCACCCCCGACTCGATCGGAGGTGGATACCGGCTTTCGAGGAGGATCGCGCTCTCGCGCATCGCCGCCCGAGGGATGAGCGGGGTTGTTGCGTTGAGTAAGCGTTGCGTTGTGGCATGCGTCGGCATGCTGTCGGCTCCGTCCGCCGCGTTCGCGGGCGCCTGGACGCTGCCTCCGGGCGCCGGCCAGATCATGGTGACGACCACGACTAGCACGGCCGATCACGTCTTCGGCGCCGGGCCGACGCCACGCTACGACAAGACCGAGCTGCAGGCGCTGATCGAGTACGGCTTCACCGATCGCTTCACCGGCATCTTGACCCCGGGGCTGCAGCACGTGGACATCGCGGCGCCGACCAGCGCGCAGCGTAGCGGCCTCGGCTACACCGAGGCCGGCGGACGTTACAAATTCATCCAGGGCGACGCCTGGGTGTTGTCCGGGCAGGCGACGCTGCGCGTGCCGGGCACCAGCGATACGTCGAATCCGGCGGCGATCGGCTACACCGGCATCGAGACCGACGTCCGCGCGCTGTTCGGCTACACTTTTGCAGCGGGCCCTTGGCCGGCATTCGTCGACCTCGAGCTCGGGCAGCGCTTGCGCGCCGGCGCGCCGCCCGACGAACTGCGCTTCGACGCGACGTTCGGCGTACGGCCGGTCGCGCGCTGGCTTCTGCTGGCGCAGTCATTCAACGTCGTCTCGGAAGGCGCCGGCGCCCCGCCGTTCGGCGGTTACGGCTATTACAAGTTCCAGCTCAGCGGCGTTTACGAGCTCACGCCGGCGCTGTCGATTCAGGCCGGCGCGTTCACGACCTATGCGGGGAGCAACGCGTTGCGCGAGAATGGCCTGATTTTCGGTGCGTGGTATCGGTTCTGAGCAGCGGTCATCTCGCCGGCGCATATCCTTGTCGGCGAACCGGGCCGCCTCGGATCAACCCCGAGGGCATGCTTCGCCGGGATATGCGCTATTTGCTCGCCTGGGGCCGCGCGCAGCGCGCGGTCCAGGCGCAGGTCAGCACGCCCTCGGCCGGCTTGTGCTGCACCGTGAAGTCGGTGTCGTCCGGCCCGCCCGCGTCAGGGTCGGTGAGCCAGCGCCAGACCAGCACGCCATGGATCGCCGGCCGGTCGAGCGCCGCGAGCCAGTCGGTCAGCACCTCGGCCTGCAGCTTCGCATCCGGCACCGCGGTGCGCTCCTCGGCGCTTTCCCACGGTCTCGCCGCCGCGCCGCTCGCCGAGCGCAGCCCTACTTCGCCGACGATCACCGGCTTCGCGGTGCGTGCCGCCAGCGCGTCGAGCGCATCGGCGGTTGCGCGCATCACGGTGCGCCGGTGCGCGCGGTCGTCGTCGGCGCCGAGCGCCGGATAAAGTGTCACGCCGACGGCATCGAGCTTGTCCCAGAACCCGATCGTCTCCGCCTCAGCGGTATTGTGGGAGAAATAAAGCAGCTTTCCCGGATAGACGGCGCGCAGCGCCGCGATCAGATCGAGCCATTCGGGCCGCTGCGTCGTGCCGGCGAGCTCGGTGCCGATCGCGAGTGCCTCCGCGTGCGCGTCGGCCGCGAGCCGGGCGATCGGGATGAGCGCCGCGCGATAGTTCGCGAACCAAGTCCGCCAATCGCCATCGCCGTGCATCTCGATCGCGCCCGCCCAACTCTGCGGCACCCAGACGTGCGGCTTGACGACGACGGCGAGCCCGAGCGCATGGGCGTCGCGGATCGCGGCGCGCAGCGCCGGGTCGGGCATGTCGCTGCCGCGGACGATGTCGGCGCTCGTCGGCGCGGACTGCCAGAGGAACGGAATGATCGCGACTGCGCGTGCCCCAATCTCCCTGGCTTGCGCGAGTGCGCGCCGCGCCGCGTCGCTGCCGAAGGGATGGCGGGGTGCCGCGATCATGTTGAGCCCGTCGAAGCGATCCGCGGCGGCGGCACGCGGCGCAGCGAGCGCGGCCGCCAGCAGAATCGCGAGCCCGGCACGGCGGGCCGCTCGCGACCTAATTGGCGATGCGCGCGAGCACCCGATCGATCGCATGTTCGACCCGCATGGGCACCGCGCCGCCCGCCATGTCGCCGTCGACCGCCTCCTCGAGCGATGCCGCCTCGAGGCCGATGCCGGCGAAGCCGCAGAGGCGGCTGGTCCCGGCGAGCGCCTGCGCCAGGTCCTTGATCTTCGCGAGGGTCGTCCGCTCGTGCCGCTGGGCGAGCTCGGCGCGAGCGACGCCGAGCGCCGAGTGGGCATCGTTGAGACGCCAGAGGAAGTCTTCCGCCGGCATGGCGCCGCCCGGCACGCAGTCGCGTACCAGGGTGGCCAGCCGCATCGGGTCGAACGGCTTCGCGATGATGCCGGCCGCGCCGAGCGATTTGAACCGCTCGCGCTCGTAGGCCTGCGTGCGCGCCGTCATGAACACGACCGGGATCATCGCGGTGTGCGGATCGGCCCGCAGCCCCGCCAGCGTGGCGAGGCCGTCCATGACCGGCATCATCACGTCGAGCAGGATCAGGTCGGGGCGCCATTCGACGGCATCCCGCAGCGCCTCGCGGCCGGACGGGCATTCGCGCACCATGAACAGCGGATCGAGGCCGAGCGCGAGATCGATGATCTCGCGGATATCGGGTTCGTCGTCGACCGACAGCGTTCGCAGGTTGATCATGCGCCCTCGATTCTGGCCGAGCCATTTTGGTGCGGCGCGCCCGGAAGCTCAAAGTAGAAGATCGTGCCGCCGTCCGGCGCCGGCTCGAAGCCGACCGTGCCGCCGTGCTGATGAATGAGCTGCTTGACGATGCTCAGCCCCAGGCCGGTGCCGCCCTTTTGGCGCGCATCGGAGGAGTCCGCCTGAGCGAATTTCTCGAAGATGCGCGACTTGAATTCCTCCGGAATGCCCGGCCCGCGGTCGCGCACCGACACCCGGATGTTGTCGCCCCGCTGCTCGATGCCGACCGTGACCTCGCTGCCGGCGGGCGAGAACTTGGTCGCATTGGATACGAGGTTGGTGATGATCTGCGCCAGTCGGTCGCCGTCGGCGAACACCTCGCCGCCAATCGACGCGTCGTCGAGTCGGATGCGCACGCCGTACTCGTGCGCGAATGCCCGATTGGCATCGAGGGTCTGTTCGAGGAACGGGCGCAATTCGAGATATTTGAGATGGAAGACGACTTGCCCGGCCTCGATCTTCTGCAGGTCGAGGATGTCGTTGATGAGCCGCACCAGCCGCTGGCTGTTCGCATGCGCGATCGCAAGCAGCCGCATGGCGGCGGCTGGCAGGTTACCCACCGCATTGCCGGTGAGCAGGCCGAGCGAGCCCGCGATCGAGGTGAGCGGCGTGCGCAACTCGTGGCTCACCATGGCGACGAACTCGTCTTTGAGCCGGTCGAGCCGCTTGCGCTCGCTGATGTCGGCGATCGTGCTGAGCACCATCAAGCCGTCGCGCGTGCGGATCGGATTGAGGCCGATCTCGACCGGA
>DASXCK010000142.1:0-5058 GCA_036491235.1 Xanthobacteraceae bacterium
CACCGCGACAGAGCTGCAGGCGATGCGCGAGGCCGGCGAGAACATGGTGATCGTCGATGGCCGCACGCCGGCGGAATATCGACGCATGAACATCCCGGACGGCATCTCGTGCCCGAACGGCGAGCTCGCGCTGCGCATCCACGACATCGCGCCTGACCCCAGGACCAAGATCGTGGTCAACTGCGCGGGCCGCACACGCTCGATCATTGGCGCGCAGACGCTGATCGATTTTGGCGTGCCCAATCCGGTGGTGGCGCTGGAGAACGGAACGCAGGGCTGGTTCCTGGCGGGGCTCGAGCTGGAGCGGGGCGCGAGCCGGAGCTATCCCGAGGCGGTGAGTGGTGCGGGCCTCGCCGAACGCCGCGCAAGCGCGCGGGCGTTTGCGCGCAAACATGGCGCTGATGTCGTCTCGGCCGCGAAGGTCCGGGCATGGCGCGCGGACAAGACGCGCACTACCTACCTGCTCGATGTGCGTACCGCGGAGGAACATCGCACGCGCTCGGTCGCAGGCTTCCGCCATGCGCCGGGCGGTCAGCTCATCCAGGCAACCGATCAGTGGGTCGGTGTGAAGGGTGCGCGGCTGGTGCTCCTCGACGGCGAACTCGTGCGCGCGCCAATGGTCGCCGGCTGGCTGCGCCAGCTCGGCCATGAGGCCTATGTGCTGGAGGAGGGGGCTTCGCCGGCAGCGGACGCCATTGCGGACACATCTGGCGATGGTTGGAAGGTCTCGGCGCGGATTGTATCCGGTGATGCGAACGTTCCCGAGGAGGTCGGCGACGCGGAGGAGGTCTCGGCGGCTGGGCCGATGAAGCCCCACGAGCTCGCGGCGGCCCTGTCCGCCGGCGCCGCGCAGGTGATCGATCTGCGTCGCAGCATGGAATTTCGCAAAGGGCATATTCCGGGTGCGATCTGGTCGATCCGGTCGCGCATCGTCGCGGCGGCCGATCGCGACAAGACGATCGTCTTGATCCCCGGGGACATGGATGAGGTCCCCTTCGCGGCCATGGAGCTCGTCGAGAGCGGTATGGGCAACCTGTGCGATCTCGCCGGCGGCCTCAAGGCCTGGCGCGATGCCGGCCTGCCGATCGAGGCGACGCCGAACAATCCGCCCGATGCGGACTGCATCGATTTCCTTTTCTTTACGGCGCGCCGCCACGAGAATGATGCGGAGGCGGCGCGGCAGTACCTGGCATGGGAAACGGGGTTGTTGGCGCAGCTCGACGCGCAGGAGCGGGAGGTGTTCCGGATTTCCGGATAACATATCTCCGTCATGCCCGCGCTTGTCGCGGGCATCCACGTCTTCGCAACGTCAGTCAGGCAAGTAAGACGTAGATGGCCGGGACATAGGCGAGCGAAGCGACGCCGTTCTTCGAACGGCTATGCCCGGCCATGACGGTGCGTTGATCGACGGGCTCACTTCGCCTTGATGTGGCTGCGCTTCACGCGGTCGAGGTTCTTGCCCTCGATGCGGATCAGGCGGCAGGGGCCGTCGCGGCGCGGTGAGTGGACGTCGTGCACGTCGTAGAGGTGCTGGTCGCCGGGCTTCATCGTGTAGGTGCGCACCGGCTCGACCAGGTTCGGCTTGTCGCCGACCGCTTTCTCGACGATCTTCCAGTCGGTCATATCGGTGGTCTCGCTCGCCTGGCCGTAGATCGCCCAGCTCTCGCCGTGGTCGTGCGGCTTGCCGTGCGCCGGACCGTCATAGACGTGGCCGCAGATCGCGAAGCCAAGCTCCGCATCCTCGTATAGCACCTCGCGCGCGTCCTGGCCTTTGGCGCGCGGCTTGAGATGAGTCGCGACGAAGTCCTTGTCCCTGAGCGCGCGCTCGACGTGGTGGCCGACCTTGAGCTTGCCCTCGCGGCCCGGATCGGCCTTGAGTGCGGCGCGGATGTCGGCGGCGAACTGGTCGAGCGTGTAGCTCGCGGTCATCGTGTCGGTCATGGGCTCCTCCGATCGCTGTTGTGACGCAGATTAGCTCATTCGCGGGCCCGGTTCGAGTGGCCTGACCGGGGCGGCGGGAAGGCGATAGACTGGCACCAGAACCTGGAGCATGCCGATGCCGAACGAGCGTTTCGACTTCCCCAATGCGAGCGGGCAGACGCTGGCGGCGCTGTTGGAGCGTCCCGTCGGCGAGCCGGTGGCTTACGCGCTGTTCGCCCATTGCTTTACTTGCGGCAAGGACAACCTCGCGGCGAAGCGCATTGCCCAGACGCTCGCCGGGCGCGGTGTCGCGGTGCTGCGCTTCGACTTCACCGGGCTCGGCGCGAGCGAGGGCGAGTTCGCCAATACGAATTTCTCCTCCAATGTGGACGACCTGGTCGCCGCCGCGGATCACCTGCGGCGCAGCGGCCGCGCGCCGACGCTGTTGATCGGCCATAGCCTCGGCGGCGCCGCCGTGCTTGCCGCCGCAACGCGCATTGCGGAAGCGCGCGCGGTCGCGACCATCGCGGCGCCGTCGGATCCCGGCCACGTGACCGGGCTCTTCCGCGACGACGTCGCCGCTATCCGCGCGAAGGGCGAGGGTGAGGTCGTGCTCGCGGGTCGTCCGTTCCGCATCCGGCGCGAGTTTCTCGACGATGCGGCGGAGCAGAAGCTGCTGCCCGACGTTGCGGACCTGCGCAAGGCCCTGCTGGTGCTGCATTCGCCGACCGACGACACGGTCGGCATCGACAATGCGACGCGCATCTTCCTGGCCGCCAAGCACCCCAAGAGCTTCGTTTCGCTCGCCGACGCCGACCATCTCCTCACCCGCCGCGCCGATGCAATCTACGCCGCGCACGTGATCGCGGCCTGGGCGGAGCGCTACGTCGCGGCCGCGCCGCAGCCCGGCGCCGCGGACGAGGGCCGTCCCGTCATCGTCGCCGAGACACGCGAGAGCAAGTTCCAGCAGTCGGTGACGATCGGGCCGCATCATTTCCTGGCCGACGAGCCCGTGGCCGCCGGGGGGCTCGACAGCGGGCCGTCGCCCTACGAGTGGCTGCTCGCCGGCCTCGGCGCTTGTACGGCCATGACGCTGCGTATCTACGCCGACTTCAAGGCGCTACCGCTCGAGCAGGTGTCGGTGCGGCTGACGCATTCGAAGATTCACGCGACCGACTGCGCGGAGTGCGAGACCAAAGAGGGCAAGCTCGACCGGATCGACCGCGCGATCACGCTGACGGGACAGCTCGACGAGGCGCAGCGTGCCCGCCTGCTGGAGATCGCCGACAAGTGTCCGGTGCACCGGACGCTGACGTCGGAGATCGACATCCGCACCGTGCTCGAGCAGGATGCGTGACGCCATGAAGACCATGAAGATCCGCCTGGCCGAGAATTTCCGCGCGGCGTTCTACGCGCCGTTCTACGTCACGCAGGCGCTCGGGCTTTATGCGCGCGAAGGGCTCGAGGTCGAGTTCGTCACGTCGGCGGCGCCGGGGGATGCGGTCGGCGGCCTCATCGACGGCACGATCGATCTCACCTGGGGCGGGCCGATGCGGGTCATGCGGGCGCATGACACCGATCCGAATTCGCCGCTCGTCTGCTTCGGCGAGGTCGTGGCGCGCGATCCGTTCCATCTGGTGGGACGGCAGGACCTTACAGACTTTCGCTTGACCGATCTCGCTCGGCTGCGCTTTGCGACGGTGTCGGAGGTGCCGACGCCATGGATGTGCCTGCAGCACGACCTGCGGCTCGCCGGCGTGGATCCGGCCGCGCTTCCCCGCGTCACCGATCGCACCATGGCGGACAATCTCGCGGCGTTGCGCGCCGGCGCGCTCGATGTGGTGCAGCTATTCGAGCCGTTCGTCGCGCAGGCGCTGCACGGCGGCTTCGGCAAGAGCGTCTATGCGGCGAGTGCGCGGGGGCCCTGCGTCTACACGAGCTTCATCGCGACGCGCGCGACGGTCGCGGCCAAGGCGGACGCCTGCATGGCCGTGGTGCGTGCGACCGCGGCCATGCAAAAGTGGCTCGCTGCGGAAGGCGGCGCGGCGCTCGCAACCGCGGTCAAGACGTATTTCCCCGATGTGGCGCCTGAGCTTCTCGCCGACGCGTTGCACCGCTATCACGAGGCCAACCTCTGGTCGGTGACGCCCGAGATGTCGCGCGCGGGCTTTGCGCGCCTGGCAGATAGTTTCCTGTCGGGCGGTGCGCTCGCGCGGATACCCAGCTATGAGGCTTGTGTGCCGTCGAGCGTCAGATAATGGCCCGTCGCACTAGCGTGCCCTTCCGTCGCAATTGAATCCGTTGCTCGGGACGATGCAAGCCTTCTGGCGATCCGGGCCGGCCGTATCGCGGCAATTGGACAACGCCATCTCTTTGGCTTCCTGCAGCGTTTCGGCGATGGCCCAGCCAAAACCCGGCGTGCCGTCCTGCGGATCGAATGCCTCGGCGGCGCATTGATTTTTGAAGGTCGCCACGACCTTGCAGAGCGCCTTGGAGGCCGCGGACGCCGGCGTTTTCGTCTTGCAGCCATCGACCGACTCGCGTCTGGCGTCGGTCATGTTTTTGGCGTTCACATAGATGAAGCTCGAAACGCCCTGCTTGGCGACGTCTTGCGGTAAGCCGACCGCGATGGCGCCGTCCGCCTGAGCGATGCTCGGAGCCACCAGGGCGCCCGCCAATAAGCAAAAGCCGGCAACAGACCATCGCAAGGTCCGCGCCGGCGCATCACGCCGCGTGTGTCGCATTGGTGTCCCCCCAAGCCGCAAAGGCTCGATCAGCAAGCCACAAGACGCCGGCCGACGCAATGCCCTTGCCCCCTTGCTGCAGCGCATTCCACATTCTTGAACCTCGCAACCCCGGCTGTTAGCCTCGCGTGGGGCCGATGCGAACAGGAGCACCCGCCATGAAGAAGCTCGTCTTGGAAACGACGGCGCCGTTCCAGGGATTGCCGGAGCTGGTCGCCTACGACGAGGGGTTGTTCGCGCGCGAAGGCTTGACGGTCGAATGGGCCGACCGCGAGAAGGGCGTCGAGAAGAAGACCGACACCGGCGTGACCAGCCCGAAGGGCGTCAATCCGTTCGCGAGTCACGGCCGCCTGCTCGAGCAGGGCGCGGCCGACATGTACAACGCCTGCGAATG
>DASXCK010000143.1:0-5520 GCA_036491235.1 Xanthobacteraceae bacterium
CTCGGCGGCGATCGCGAGCGAGGGGATGTTGCCCTCGTGCCAGTTGAGGATGACCAGGTATTTGGTGCCGTGCCGTGCGGTCGAGACGCAGGTCTCGGTCACGAGCCGCATATAGGTGTCGGGCGTGAGCGTGATCGTGCCGGCGAATGGGGCGTGCATGGGCGTGACGCCGAGAGGCATGCCGGGCAGCACGAGGCCGTCGAGGCGCTCGGCCACCGCATGGCCGATGACGTTGGCGGCAAAGATGTCGGTGCCGGTGGGCAAATGCGGGCCGTGCTGCTCGACGCTGCCGGTCGGCAGGATGACCAGCGGGTTGGCCTTGAGCTGCGCCGCGATCTCAGGCTGGGTGAGGTCGACGAAATAGCGGCTAGGCAACATGGCGTGCCTCCGTGCGGGCTTCGGCGATCACGTCGGCGATCGGCACGAGCTGGCCCTGCCGGTCGATCGAGCGCAGCGCCGCATAGACCACGGCGACCGCCACATTGGCGTTGTGCGCCGTGAGCTCGTTCGATCGCCCGGTGCGGCAGCTCTGCGCGAACATCTCGAGCTCGGCGCGGAACATGTCGCTCTGCGGAACTTGCAGCTCCTCGCGCTTGGCGTAGCCATCCTTGCCGCGCTGGATGTAGAGCACCGATTTCTTGTGCAGCTCGGCGGGCGTGTCCCAGGTGCCGAAGTCGATCTCGTAGTGCATCAGGCCTTTCGCGCCGAACACGCGCACCGCGAAAATGCCCGGCGACGTCCACGAGGAGCCCACGTAGCCGATCTTGCCGTCGGCGAACTTGAGCGTCGTCATCGACTGGTCGTCGACCTCGGCGCCGACCGGAGAAAGCTTCGACGCGATCGAGCTCGCCGCGACGATCTCGCCGCCGAGATAATGCAGCACGTCGAACTGGTGGATCGCGAGCTGCGACAGCGGTCCGCCGGGCGCGCGATCGCGATACCAGCGCCATGTCGAGGGCGTGAGCTCGAGCGCCCGCTCGTTGGAGAAATTCGCCTCGATGAAGCCGACCCGGCCGAGCTCGCCGGCATCGATCGCGGCGCGGATCGTGCGGATGCCCGCCATCAGGCGCGCGCTGTGGCCGACCGTGACGGTGACGCCGTGCTCTTTCTCCAGCGCCTCGATCGCCAGCCCGTCGGCGAGCGTCGCGGCGATCGGCTTCTCGGTGTAGACGTGCTTTCTTGCGGCCGCGACCCGGCGCGCGAGGGGCAGGTGCTGCTCGTTCGGCACCGTCAGGATCACGCCCTCGATCTGCGGGTCGGCCAGCATGGTGTCGAGATCGGGCACGGCCGGAACGCCGAACTCGCGCGCAAAGGCATCGCGCCGTTCGGCCGCCCGGCTGTAGCCGGCGACGATGCGCAAACGGTCCGAGGTTTTGACGGCCCGGGTCAGGACCTTCGCCCATCGCCCGAGACCGACGATGCCGAGCTTCACCTGCGTCATCGTGTCGGCAATCCTTTAGGTCGCACCAGCGCTGGTCGCGTTTAGCACAAATTGCCGCCGCGAGGCGCGCATCGGCTGCATGTCGGCAATCGGCGTGGCGCCGACCTCGACCAACGGCGACTTGCCATGACGGCGCCCTTGGCTTCTACTCCGGCCGCTTTCTCCGGGAGCCGGCCCATGGGTCTCGCCATCCTCATCCTCGGTCTCGTCGTCTTCGTCGCGACGCACGGGTTCGTCACGCGGCGCAAGGCGCGGGCCGCGCTGATCGCGCGCATCGGCCTCCTGGCCTATCGCGGGTTGTTCTCGCTCGTCGCGTTGGTCGCGCTCGCCCTGATCGTGTGGGGCTTCGGGCGTTACTTGCACGCCGGCTACACGCAGATCTGGACGCCGCCGTCGTGGATGCATCACGTCACGGTCGCGCTGGTGTGGCCCGCCATCATCCTGGTCACGGCCGCCTATATCCGCGGCAACATCTATCGTCGGCTCAAGCACCCGCTGCTCGCCGGCGTAAAGCTGTGGGCCGTCGCGCATCTGCTCTCCAACGGCGACCTCGGCGGCATCATCCTGTTCGGCACGATCCTGGCCTGGGCGGTCTACGACCGCATCTCGCTCAAGCATCGTGCCGACCCGAATGGGCTCGCGATCCCGGTCGGCGGGGGGCGCAATGACGTCATCGCGGTCGTGGTGGGCACGCTGCTTTATCTCGCGCTCGGCTTCCTGTTTCATCCGCTGTTTATCGGCATTCCGGTGTTCAGCTGACCGACCCGGCCTCGCGCTGACCATGTAAGCCAAGCGGTGTACGTGCTGACCAGACAGGTGAAGTAAATGTCGACCCATGCCGAGCAGCGGCGCCTGACGGCGCCGGACATCCGCGCCCGGAAGAGCGGCGAGCCGATCGTCGCGCTCACGTCCTATCATGCGCATACGGCGCGCATGCTCGACGCGCACTGCGACGTGATCCTGGTGGGCGACTCGCTCGGCATGGTGATGCACGGGCTCGAGAGCACGCTGCCGGTGACGCTGGAGATGATGATCCTGCAGGGCCACGCCGTGATGCGCGGCTCGAAGCGCGCGCTGGTCGTGGTCGACATGCCGTTCGGCTCCTACGAGGCGTCGAAGGAGCAGGCCTTCCTGTCGGCGGCGCGCGTGCTCAAGGAGACCGGCTGTGGCGCGATCAAGCTCGAGGGCGGACGGCGCATGGCCGAGACGATCGCGTTCCTCGTCGAGCGCGGCGTGCCCGTGATGGCGCATACGGGCTTGACGCCGCAGGCGATCAACGCGCTCGGCAGTTTTCGCGCCCAGGGCCGCGACCCGGCCGACTGGGCGCGCCACGAGGACGATGCACGGGCGGTCGCGGACGCGGGCGCGTTTTCGGTGGTGCTCGAGGCGATGGCCGAGCCGCTGGCGGCGAAAATCACCAAGGAGATCGCCATCCCGACCATCGGGATCGGGGCGAGCGCGGCCTGTGACGGGCAAATCCTGGTGCTCGAGGATATGCTCGGCCTCTCGCCGCGAGTGCCCAGATTCGTCAAGCGCTATACCGACCTCGGCCCCTCGATCGGCCAGGCGGTCGCGGATTACGCCCGGGAAGTGCGCGGGCGCGCCTTTCCGGGGCCCGAGCACGTCTATTCCGTCAAAAAAACCGTTTAGTTCCGGCGGTTTAAGCCTGTGGCGGCGTGGCTTTTGCCATGCCGCCGCCACATCTCTATTTTAACGCCACCTGAGGGGAGGCCTCCTGTCGGGGGCCTTGAGGGCGTTCTCAAGGGAGCCGCGGACGAAACGTCCTGGCGCCTTGGAAAACCCGAACAGATCAAATGACCTGATGGGCTTTGCGCCAGCCGCAAAGCCCGGCCGCGCGCGAAAGGCCGTCCGTGTCCGATATCTTTGACGAGATCGACGAGGAAGTACGCCGAGAGCAGTTCCGGAAGCTGTGGGAGCGCTACGGCTATCTCATCATCGCGGTGGCGGTGTTGTTTGTGCTCGGCGTCGGCGGCTGGCAGGGCTACGACTACTGGCGCGACAAGCAGGCCGCCCAGTTCGGCGCCCAGTTCACGGCCGCGGCGGAGCTTGCCGAGAAGGGCAAGCACGCAGAGGCCGAGAAGGCGTTTGCGGAGATCGGCCAGAAGGGCACGACCGGCTACCGCGTGCTCGCCAAGCTGCGCGAGGCCGGCGAGATCGAGCAGCGCGACCCCAAGGCGGCGATGGCCGCCTATGACGACATCGCCAAGGATTCGGCGGCCGGGCAGCCGCTGCAGGACTTTGCGGCATTGCGCGCCGGCATGCTCATGGTCGACAAGGCGCCGCTCGCGGAGGTCGACCAGCGGCTCGCGCCGCTCGCGACCGGTTCGGGACCGTTCCGTCACAGCGCGCGCGAGATGCTCGCGGTCGCGGCCTGGAAGGCGAACGATCTCGCGGCGATGCGCAAATGGGTCAAGATGGTGCGTGACGATCCCGACACGCCACCGGACTTGCGCCAACGGGTCGATATACTGACGGCGCTTGCGCCCGAGACTAAAAAGGGTTGAGGAGGGAAGACGCGATGCGAGTTGTTCGCGGCGTATTGCTCGGAGTGGTGCTGCTGCCGTTCGCGGGTGCGCTCGCGGGCTGCGATACCCTCGACACGTTGCAGTTCTGGGACACCAAGAAGAAGCTGCCGGGCGTGCGCCAGGAGGTCTTTCCGGGTGGCGTACCGGGCGTCGAGCAAGGCATCCCGCCCGAACTCGTGAAGGGCTACCAGGCGCCGCAGGAGCCGACGGCCGACCCGGCCGTGGTGGCGGCGCAGGAAGCCGACAAGGTCGACCCGAAGGAAACGGCCAAGCCAAAGCCGCGGCCGAAACCCAAGGTCGCCAAGCTCAGCCATCCGAAGCCGCCGCGGCAGCGGCCCGCGCCGCAGCAGGCGGCACCGCAGCAACCGCCCGTGCGGCAGGCGCAAGCGCCGGCGCAGCAGCCGCCTCAGCCGGCGCCGCAACAATCGACGTCGGCGCCGTGGCCCGGACAGCAGGCGCAGCAGCCGCCCGCGCAGGCGGCGTGGCCGGGCGCGCAGTCACAGCCGCCGCAAGCCCAGCAACCGGCGCCCTGGCCGGGCTCGCGCTGAGCCGGATCCGGAGCGGAGCCTCGTGTCCCGCTTCTCTGCGTAAGTTGGACGTCGGCTGCCATTTCCGTCTTGTCGTCGGCACCCGCTTCATTTCGCCTGAAACGTCTGATGGCCTTCCCGGAGCACGGCACCAAGCCATGCGGCCGGGAGGCTAGCGCGTGATGACTTTTCTTCGAATCGTCATCGCGCTTTAGCTCATTGTTTGAGCATGATCATTTCCGAAAACCGCTGCACACTTTTCGGGATCATGCTCTAGCGCGTGATGATTTTGCGCAATAGCACAGCGGCTGGCGCCGCCAGTGCTTTCGGGAAGTTGCCGAACACCTTGTAACCGGTAGCGGACGCCGTCACGTAACGGCGTCCTTCCGGATGCTTCCTTAAAGGGCGGCCGCCCGGGATAGGGCTTCCGCCTTGGCCATCATTTGGTAAGCGGTGCCATTTCGCCGGGTTGTTGTCGGCGACTTGCTCCACTTTCTGCCTCGGCCTCGGCCCTTGCGACCACGTCGTGCGCCATCGCAGAAGCCGGAGCGAAGCGGCGTCGAGCGCCTCAGAAGTCCATGCCGCTCATACCTCCACCGGGACCGCCTGGCAGCGCCGCCGCATGCGTCTTCGGCGCCTCCGCGACCATCGCCTCGGTGGTGATCAGCAGGCCCGCCACCGAAGCCGCACCCTGCAGAGCGGCGCGCACCACCTTGGTCGGATCGATGATGCCCTTGGAGATGAGATTGCCGTACTCGCCCGACTGCGCATCGTAGCCGTAGGCGTAGGTGTCCTTGTCGAGAACCTTGCCGACCACGACCGCGCCGTCGTCACCCGCGTTGAGGGCGATCTGGCGGGCCGGCCAGGACAGCGCCTTGCGCACGATCTCGACGCCGGTCTTCTGGTCGTCGTTCTGCGTGCGGATCTTCTTCAGCGATTCGATCGCGCGCAGGAGCGCGACGCCGCCGCCCGGAAGAATGCCTTCCTCGACGGCCGCGCGGGTCGC
>DASXCK010000144.1:0-21322 GCA_036491235.1 Xanthobacteraceae bacterium
CGGCCGCGACAGCGACGACCGCCGGTCCGCCAACCACGTCCATGGCCATGGCCACCTCCCTGATTCGCCCTCTTTGGATCTGGGGCATTGGACGCATCCTAACCTATTCGCGGGCGTGGTTTGAGCCCCCTCCGCGTGCTATGATTTGATTTGAGCGGAGGCATCCGCGGGAGCGCGCGCAATGAACCTGCAGGCCCTTGGCTACGTCGGTATCCGCACCCGCAAGCCGGAGGACTGGCGCGCCTATGCGACGCGCTTTCTCGGCCTGCAGCTCGTCGACGAAAGCCGCGCCACGATGGCGTTCCGAATGGACGACCGCAAACAGCGCGTCGTGGTCGAGAGCGGCGAGAGCGATGCGCCGTCGTTCTACGGCTGGGAGGTCGCGGACGCCGCGGCGCTCGATGCACTTGGCGCCCATCTGGAGCGGCATGGCGTCAAATTCGCGCGCGGCTCGCGCGCGCTCGCGGACGAGCGTCGCGTCAAGGACCTCATCGTCTTCTCCGATCCGATCGGCAATCGTCTCGAGGTGTTTCACGGCGCCGAGATCGCGACGGATCCGTTCAAGCCGGGCCGATCGATCTCCGGTTTCCGCACCGGCGCGCTCGGCATGGGACACGCGGTGCTCACTGCCGAGCGGCTCGACGAGGTGCTGCCGTTCTACACGGACATCCTCGGCTTCAAGGCGAGCGACTACATCCTCAAGCCGTTCGCGGCCTACTTCTTCCACGTCAACCCGCGCCACCACAGCCTCGCTTTCATCGACACCGGTAAGAACGGCATCCACCACCTGATGATGGAGACCTGCTACCTCGACGATGTCGGCCAGGCCTACGATCTCGCGCTGCGCAAGCCCGAGACGATCGGCACGACGCTCGGCCGCCACGTCAACGACGAGGTGACGTCGTTCTATTCGTGGTCGCCGTCGGAATTCCTGGTCGAGTACGGCTGGGGCGGCCGCACCATCGACCCCGCGACGTGGACGCCGCATGAACGCACCGAGGGCCCGAGCGTCTGGGGTCACGACCGCGCCTGGCTCTCGCCGGACCTCCGCGAGCAGGCGCGCGACATGCGCATCCGCGCCGCCGAGAACGGCAGCCGCATGCCGCTCAACGTGATGGACGGCAACCACAAGCTCGCCGCGGATGTGTGTCCCTGGTGGACGATGAACGTGACGGCGCGGAAGACGGGCTCATAGCGTCCTTCGTAGGGTGGGTCAGGCCCGAAGGGCCGTAACCCGCCGGCAGAATCTCCACATGCGACTCAGCCGATGAGTTTGGCTTCGCTCGACCCATCCGACGAGTCAGGATGCAATCTGCTCCAGCACCTTGCCCTTGGTCTCGATGCCGACGAACCACAGCGCGATGGCGGCGAGCAGGAAGGCGAGCGCGAAGGTGTGCAGCACGTAGGCGCCGGCGCCCCAGAAGAGCATGTAGCCGACGACGGTCGGCGCCAGGAACGAGCCGATGCGGCCGATGCCGAAGAACCAGCCGACCGCGGTCGCGCGCAGGTGCGTCGGATAGAGCTCGCTGACATAGACTGCGTTCGAGCCGTAGACGCCCGGATTGACCCAGCCGACCGCCGCGATCGCGAAGTAGATCGCGTTGCCGCTCGCCATCGCGAACCACAGGTGAAAGAAGGCGCCGACGAAGTAGTAGAGAAACAGCACCGGCCGCCGCCCGAAGCGGTCGATCAGGAAGCTGCACGCCGCGTAGCCGGGGATCGCGAAGACCGCCTGCACGAACAGCAACACGAGGATCTGCGAGAGCGGCAGGCCGCGCTGGCGCAGGATCGTCGGCAGCATGAAGATGATGCCGTTCGACGCCCACAGGAAGCAGAACGACACGGACCACAACAGGATCGTGCGGTGCCGCCGCTCCGGCGTGAGCAGCTCGAAGACGGTGACGCCGCGCTCCTCGACACCGAAAGCCGCATCGACCGCCGCGGCCGGCACAGGTTGTCCGGCGAGCGCCTCGCGCTCGATCGCCGCGACCGTCGCCTCCGCTTCGGCGATCCGGCCGCGGCTGATGAGGTAGCGCACCGACTCCGGCATCACGAGACGCACGAAGAAGAGGAGCAGCGCCGGCACGACGCCGACGACGAACACGGCGCGCCAACCCCAAATCGGCATGATGAAGTAGGCGACCAGCGCCGCGACCGCGAGCCCCGTCGGGAAGCCGACCGCCATGCCGCCGCTCATGCGCCCGCGGATGCGACCGGGAGCGAATTCCGAGGTGAGCGCGACCGCGACCGGCACCTCGCCGCCAAGGCCGAAATTGGAGATGAAGCGGAAGACCGCGAGCGACAGCACGCTCCACGACGCGCCCACGAGCCCGGTGAACACCGCGAAGATGCCGACGGTCGACGCGAACGACGTGCGTCGGCCGATGTAGTCGGAGATCGTCCCCCAGAACAGCGCACCCAAAAACGCGCCGACGAGGCCGACGGTCGCGAGCAACCCGGCCTGCGCCGGATTGAGCCCGAACTCGCGCGCGACCGGCGGCAACGCCATGCCGAACAACGCGAAGTCGGCGGCGTCGAACATCACGCCGACGAAGCACAGGATGAACAGGTTGCGATGCCAGCGCGAGAACGGCAGCCGTTCGAGCCGGCCGACCAGCTCGGCCGATTTTTGCGCGGTGTCCGGCATGCGTGTCCTCCCGATCCGCCTCTTGGTCGAGGCTTGTTGCGCGCGAGTTAACAACGAAGCACGCGGCGATGACAAGCGCTTCCGAAATATCCACCGTCATGCCCGGCCTCGTGCCGGGCATCCACGTCGTGGCGCCTCGACAAGAAAGACGTGGATGCCCGGGACGTGCCCGGCCATGACGGCTCTTGCAAGCTCGCCCCCGCCCCGACTACGGTCCCTCTCCTCTCAGGTGCGTCAGCATGCTCGACGTCTTCACCCACTTCACGCCGAAGCCCTTTCTCGACCGCCTCGGCGAACTCATTCCGGGCCATCCGGTGCTTGCGGCTTTTCCGCGCGTCAAGCCGCTGTGGGACGTGGACGCGCGCCTTGCGCTGCTCGACGAGTTCGACGGGCTGCAGCAGGTGCTATCGCTTGCCAATCCGCCGATCGAGCTCGTCGCGCCGCCGGAGAAGAGCGCGGAGGTCGCGCGCATGGCGAACGACGCGCTCGCCGAGGTGTGCGGCAAGCATCGCGACCGCTTCCCCGCCTTCATCGCGTCGCTGCCGATGAACAATGTGGATGCCTCGCTCGCCGAGATCGATCGCGCGATCGGCATGGGCGCGCGCGGCGTCCAGGTCTTCACCAACGTCGCCGGCGAGCCGCTGTCGGCGGCAAAATATCGGCCGATCTTTCGGCGCATGGCGCAGCACGATCTGCCGATCTGGGTGCATCCGATGCGCAGCGCGCAGTTTGCCGACTACGCGAGCGAGAACACGTCGGAGAACGAGATCTGGTTCAGCTTCGGCTGGCCCTACGAGACCACCGCGTGCATGACGCGGCTGATCTATTCGGGCCTCTTCGACGAGCTGCCGACGTCCAAGATCATCTCGCACCATATGGGCGGCATGATCCCCTATTTCGCCGGCAAGATCGACTTGGGTTTCCGCCAGATCTTTTTCGGCACGCCGCAGCGCAATCCGGTTGCCGAGGACGCCGACCTCAAGCAGCACCCGCGCAAGTACTACGAGATGCTCTATGCCGACACAGCGCTCAACGGCGAGGCCGCGGCGACACGCTGCGGGCACGCGTTCTTCGGCACCGCGCGCTGCTTGTTCGCGACCGACGCGCCGTTCTGCTCCGAGCAGGGACGCGGGCTCATCCGCAACACGATCGCGGCCGTGCGCGCGCTGGAGATTGCGGACGCGGAGCGCGAGATGATTTTTGCCGGAAATGCGAAGAAGCTGATGAAGTTGTGAACCGTAGGGTGGGAAAGGCGCGCAGCGCCGTGCCCACGCGCCGCAGATGGTGGGCACGATTCGCTTTGCCCATCCGACGAAGGACCGACGCATGAAGACCCAAAACATCAAAGTAAAACTCCGCGACGGCGAGATGGGGGCGTATCTCGCGATCCCGGACAAGACGCCGGTGGGCGCGGTCATCGCGATCATGGAGATCTGGGGCGTCAACGACACGATGCGGCATCATGCGCACGAGTTCGCCGAGGCCGGCTTCATCTGCCTCGTGCCCGATCTCTTCTGGCGGCAGGAGCCGGGCGTCGAGCTCTCCGACGGCAATCCCGAGCACGTCAAGAAGGCGTTCGATCTCTACTACGACTTCGACTACGACCTCGCGGTGCGCGACATGGAGGACACCCGGCATTTCCTGCAAAATCTTCCGGAGTGCAACCGCAAGGTCGGCGCGGTCGGCTACTGCCTCGGCGGCAAGCTCTGCTACCTGATGTGCTGCCGCACCGAGATCGACTGCGCGGTCGCGTATTACGGCACTTACATCGAGCACCGCATCAAGGAGGCGAAGAACCTGCATCGCCCCTTCGTGCTGCACATGGCGATGAAGGACCGGTGGGTGCAGGCGGAGGTGAACGACCTGCTCGAGCGACGGCTCGCGCCCAATCCGCTGGTCACGATCCACAAGTACCCCGGCGCCGACCACGCCTTCGCGCGCAAGGGCGGCAAGACCTACTCGCAGCCCGAAGCCGAGCGCGCGCTCGAGCTGACGGTGGAGTTCTTCAAGAAGCACCTCGGGTGAAGCGCCCCAAGGACCTGGCGCCTGCGTGCATGCTCATATCCCGGTCACCCCCATCGTCGATGCGTCAACATTGATATCGTTGGCTTTTCGCAGTTGGCTTTGTTCTGCCGATTGTCCAGCGGCCCCGGGGCGGCTCAGCGCTAACATTCCAGCCTCTGAAATCATTGCATTTTCTAGCTTTGTTTTGTTCAGCGGCCTCACTGCATTCGAGAAGGACCCAGATGCAATCAAGCGCGCGGCAGCCGGCCAAGCGCTCGCACGATGACGCACGGAAAATGCGCCGGCCGCGTCGTCGCACCATTCGACCTGCCCAGTCTCGCGGGTACGTTCAATGACACTCGAGCGCAACAACGTTTTTGCCCGGAGGTTCATAAGTCAGCGCCGCCGCACTGCGTGGCAAGCACGCGGGATCGTCGAACCGCCCCACGACTCTCGTGGTCCGGATTGCATCCGCGGCGCGGAATCGCTATCTATGGGCCCTTGCGGCGCTTCGCGTGCGGGCCAAAAAGCGTTTCCAATCAGACGCTTACTGGGGAATAGTTCAACGGTAGAACAGCGGACTCTGACTCCGTTAATCTAGGTTCGAATCCTAGTTCCCCAGCCATCTGATCTTGCAAGCGAATCCCGAAAACAGAAACAGAGCAGCTACCCCCGGTTTGTCAAATCGCACCCGTTTTCGTTCTCGCCGGCACCACCGCGAGCGTCGGCGCAAACAACGCCTCGATCGCCTTGATCCCCTCGGCCCGCGCGTCGCGATGCAGATAGTGCCGACGCAGGATGTCGTTGACCTCCGCGTCGGTGTGGCCGGTGAAGATGCCGATCTGTTTCGGCCCGACGCCCGGCATGGTGCAGTCGCGTCACAGCCGTGCCGCGAAAGTCGGTGAACGCCACCGCCTTGTGCACGCCCGCTTTGATCGCGCACTTCTGCCACAACGAGCGAAACCCGTTGGCGCCGCGCCGCGCGATTTTCCACGGCGTGCTGCTCTTGGTGAGACAGAAGATCGGCGGACGCTGCGCACGTCCAATGACGTCCGGAATGCTGCCGGAGGCGGACTTTGATTCAGGCGGGTCGACTCGGCCGCGATGGGCGATGAGGAGACGCAGTTCAAGGGTGCCGCGCAAATCATGGGCTGGCTCGCGCGTGAGCCGGCGCAAATGTCGTACCGACCGGCACCGGCGGTTCAACCAGGAAAGGTCCGCTGGGGTCGGACCGCGTCGGACGCGCTGCGAGACGGTATAGTCCCCATACGACAATCAGGCCCTGTGATGTGATCAGCACAGATGACAGCCCGTACCTCCACGCATCCATGGCGATCCCGCCGATCAGGGGGCCGACGGTGGCGCCGATCGCCTGAACGAGCAGGAGCGAACTCGATGCGGCGACGAACTCGTCCTTTGCAACTCCGTCGTTCACGTGCGCGATCACGATGCTGTAGGCCGGGATGATCGACGCACCCACCAGGGCGGCGCAGATGTAGAGTATCCAGCGCGACGCATCGGTCGGCACGAACGTGCTCATTGCAAGCATGCTCGACGCAGCCATGATCGCTGCACCGATCACGACAAGGCGACGATCCATGCGATCCGACAGCCAGCCGAGAGGCCACGCCATCAGGAATCCGCCGAGACTCCCGCTCGCCATGAATGCCGCGATCTGGCCGGTATTCAGACCGCGCCGCTGTGCAAAGATCGGTCCGAGCGCGAAGAACACTGCGGCCGACGCTCCGCACAACAGAGCGCTGACCGTGCCGAAAGGCGACTGCCGATAGAGATCCTTGAGCTTGCTCCGCGGGCGGTTCTCTACGCTGACCGGAGATCCCGCTCTCGTGAGAGCGATCGGCACCAGAGCAAGCGCGGTGATGACCGCTATGACACAGAAGGGCCGGAAGCCTGACGGACCAGCCGCCGGAAGCAGTAACTGTCCGGCGATGCCCGCGATCAAGCCGGTCATGCTGTAGATGCTCAGAATTTGGCCACGGGATTCGGACTTTGCGACGCCATTCAACCAGCTCTCGACGACGACGAACAATCCCGCAAAGCAGAACCCGGTGAGAGCGCGGGCCGCGATCCAGGCAGCCGGATTGATAATCAGCAGGTGCAGGAGTGGCCCCGTCGACGCGATTGCGCCAAGGGCCGCAAAAGTTCGTATATGGCCTACGCGACGGATCAAGCTTCCGGTGCGGAGAGATCCCAGCACGATGCCGGCCCAGAAAGCCGCGCCGACGGCTCCGATTTCGGCAGACGAGAAACCCTCGAGATCACCGCGAATGCTGAGGAGGGTCCCCTGAAACGTGTTGCCCATCTGCATGAGGCCAAAGCCCGACAGCAGAGCCAGCAGATTCACTATCGTCGTGCGCCAAGTCACCAACGGCAAAACTCTGCGTCCATCTGTCTCTGGAGCCGATTCATCCTGCTCCCGAGCTAATCAAATCGATCCGATGCCGACTTGCTTGGCTGACCTCACGAGCGACGCGTCAAGGACCTTGGCCCGTTCACGTCACATCCATTCCGGGTCAACGTCAATTTCAGGCTTGACGTAGAAGCGCATCGCAAGCCGACAAGAACGCGGATATTCCCGAACGCCGCTGCGGGTCAAACTCGGAAAGCCCGAGCCTTGAAAGAGCTCAGTGCCCCTTAGGCTTCCTACGGTCGGGCAAGTTCCGCATTGATGGAGATCAAAAATGCGGGTCCGGCCAGTCGTATCGTCGTATGCGATGGGTCTTCGTTGCGTGATAACGCCTTTACACGGTGTGAGCTGGCGGTTTGATCGCTCTGCGAGCGCCGACTTGGCATGGACGGCGGCGGCCTCTTTTCGCGAACCGAACCATCCGAGCAAGGTCAACCGTCTTCCTGACGGTCGCGCTCGGAAGTGAGGCAGGTCGAAAAGGAAACTGAGTGCTCCGCCGACTGGCGGTCAGGAAAGGCACAGCTTGCAAGCCGTTCGCAGAATTGCTCTTCGAGCCGCAGCTCCGCGAACACCAACTCGGGCGACGGCAACCGAGAAGCCGCCACCAGCTTCGCCGTGGCCATCATGGCGTTGATGCGTTCCGCCGTCGCCCTGTTTGAAGCACTCCTCTTGCGCGGGGCTCAATTGTCTTGCCGCCTGAATGACGGGCGCGTCGCTTGCAAAAAAATGCTTGTACGCGACTCCTCGCAGCGAACATGAGAACGCACGCGACTTCGAGGCTGATCCTCATCTGCGCGTCCGATTGTGCTTCATGGGCTGCGCGTCATCCGTCTCATCGCGAGTTTGCTACCAAGCCGATCCGGCACGCCCGCCGCTGCGCAATTCCGCGATGGGCCCGGGCTCGCTACCCCAAAGCGTAAAGGGGCCACCAGATGCATCTGGCAGCCCCTTATCACGATCGGGTCCCGTCCGCGGATGCGCTCAGCGCGACATGCCGCTCTGCACGCGCCTCGGCTGGCCTCGGCTTGGCGATCGACGATGCTCGCGCCTCATCGACCACCAGGTCGACCGCGTCCGATCGACACGACCAGGATAACCGAGTTGACCGCGGCGTCACGGTGCCGATCGCGGGCGAGGCAAGTTTTCCCCGTTGTCCCCGCTATCAACCACGCATGGTGTGGATTTGTGGCCGCGCTGCCCAATCCGGGCCGGCGCCCGCGCCGCGATCCCGCTTGCGCTACTGATTGATCTCCGGCTCGACGAGCCGCGCCAGGTTGCGCAACGACTCCTGCCAACCGAGATAGCAGGCCTCGACCGGAATGGGGTCCGGCACGCCCTCCTGCACGATATGGACCTCGGTGCCGACCGAGACTTTCTTCAACGTCACCGTCACCGTCATCTCGCCGGCGAGGTTCGGATCGTCGAACTTGTCGGTGTAGCGCACGCGTTCGTTCGCAACGAGCTCGACATATTGGCCGCCAAACGAGTGGCCGTTGCCGGTGGTGAAGTTGCGGAAGGACATCTTGAAGGCGCCGCCGACCTTCGCCTCCAGGTGATGCACCGTGCAGGTAAAGCCGTTGGGCGGGAGCCATTTGGCAAGCGCATCCGCCTCGAGGAACGCGCGATAGATTTTCTCCGCCTTGGTCGGCAGGACGCGGTGCAGGCGAACGGTGTTGGGCACGATGGTACTCCCTTGGCTGAAGTGACTGGGGCTGCCGTGGATCAGCCGACCGGTATCGGCATGATCGGCATGACCTCGACGGACTCGCCCGGAAAGATCGCGAAATGCGGATGGTTTTCGAACAGCTCGGCGGCCGCGGCATGCGATTGCGCCCGCACGACCGCAAACGCGCCCATCTCGTTGCTCATATCCTCGATGCCGCGCTCGCTGACCTTCTTGGTCTTGCCGAGCGGACCGCCCATGTAGGCAATCGCGGCGTGATGCTTTTCGACCCAGGCCTTCCAGGCGGCCATGCCCTGCTGCTCCTTGGCGCGCCGCTCGGCCTCCGGAAGCGCCAGCCATGCCTTGAAGCGCGGGCTGGTCTTGCCGCCGAGAAAGACCGTGAGATAGGTGTCGTTCGGGCTCGTAGTGCTCATGACATTCCCTTTCATTGCCCCGAGGACGTCCCAGTCGACGGGCGTCCGACATCCACGTCTAAAATTTTTTGTGCGTCTTTTTTGTCGCCCGCATGTGACGTCAAGGTGATCGACGCCGACGGCGATCCGTGTTGCCCGGATTCACCGCGCCCATCTGACGGATCGACGACTGGACGATTTCTGCCGGCAGATCAACGCGGTGCTTAGATCATCCCGCCTCTGCGCCGAGGCGCAACCGCTCGCTCGCGGCGGCGCGGCAGGCCATATGCATGTTCTCGTTCACCGAGGAGAACGAGCACCCCTGCTGCTCCCACAGGAGTGCGAGCGACTTCGCCGAGTGCAGCGAGATGTGCCCGTTGCGCGGACCGACGTACCACCACCGCAGCCCCTGTGCGTCGAATGGTTCGGGCTGCACCAGCGTCGAGAACAGCACCACGCCATCTTCCGCCAATCGGTCGATGATGGCGCGGACGCAACCAACCGGATCAGGCGTGTGCTCGAAGGTCTCGAAGCAGGTGACCAGATTGTAAGTCTCCTGTGGGAGCGTGTCGTATCCGGGCGTGAACGGATCATAGGCGTCGCAGCGCTTGAAGCCGTGCGCGCGCAGGCATTTGGCAAACGCGCCATTGCCGCCGCCATAGTCGAGCGCATTCAGTCGGCTCTTGCGCGCCTCGAACAGCCGCGCGACGAATGCGGCGTTGCCGACCGGCCGAAGCTGCCCGTAGTCCGGGTCCACCTGCACGTAGTCCGCATTGTAGACGTGCGTGGCGAAGTCTTCGGGGGTCCAATCATCGAAGGCATCAGTGAACAGGAAGCCGCAGGCCGGGCAACGGCGGTAGTAGATCGCGTGGCCGTAAATGGGAAGACGCATTCCGCGACGGTCCTCGCAGGACTTGTTGAAGTCGACCGAACCGACCATCGGCGCGCCGCCTGCGCAAATCTTGCAAGGAACGAATTGCGGCGCGGGACCTGGAAAATGCATGCAGCCGGTTCCTCCTATGCGACCCCGTCGACGGCGTGAGGTCGAATCACTTGCACAGTCTAAGCCAGCTATCGAATGTGCGTGCGGCGACAAACGGCCACCCATCGAGCTGCCGAGCTTGCGCGAAGCCCCGCGGTCAATGATTTTCGCCCAGGAGGAGCCTCACGATGACCATCACCATCACGGCGTTTGAACGCTCCCCCGATGGCGGCAGGGGATTGGCGCGCGATACGCGCGTTCGCTGGGCGCTTGAAGAAGTCGGCCAACCCTACGAGGTTCGCCCTGTTTCGTTCCGTGCGCTGAAGGAGCCCGCGTATCTGGCGCTGCATCCTTTCGGCCAGATTCCGGCCTATGCGGAAGGCAATCTGGCTCTGTTCGAGACGGGGGCGATCGTCTTCCATATCGCCCAGCGCCACGCCGGCCTGCTGCCGGACGATGCCGATGCCCGCGCGCGGGCGATCACATGGCTGTTTGCCGCGCTCAACACGGTCGAACCGCCGATCCTCGAGCTCGGAACCGCCAAGATCCTCGAGGGCGACAAGCCGTGGACCGCGGAACGCCTGCCTCTCGTCGAGGCTCGCGTCCGCGACCGGCTGAAACAACTTGCCGCTCGCCTGGGCGATGCCGACTGGCTCGATGGCGCGTTCAACGCGGGCGACCTGATGATGGTGTCGGTGCTGCTCCGGTCGAAGCCATCGGGCATTCTGGACGAATTTCCAAACCTGGCCGCCTATGTGGCTCGTGGCGAAGCGCGGCCCGCCTATCAGCGCGCCTTCGCGGCTCAATTGGCTTTCAACACCGGCAAGGCACCAAACGGCGCGTGAAGCCCAGATGCCCCTCCGGGGACATCCCGTACGATTCTTCGACATCATTCGCGGTCGCGGCTTTGCGGCACGCCGCCCCGGCGCCAGCGTTCCAGCGGCCTCATTCGCTCAAGTGGGAAACACTAAAGCGAGCGCACGACAACCGACATATCGCCTTCCTTGTGACGTGCCGCCGGCTTCACGGTCACTTCGACATCGTGGCCGAGCACGTTGAGGAATTCCATCAGACGACCGACCGATACCGACACAAGGCTTGCAACGCATGAGCGCCGAAACTTGGGCCTGCGTGGTGCCAAGGAGCTTGGCCGCCTCGGTCTGTGTCACGCCGCCCTTCTTCAATAGCTTGTAGATCTCGACGGTGAGCTTGGCCTTCAACAGCTCCTGCTTGGAATTCCTGAAGCCCGCCAAGCCAAAACTGCGTCTGATTTCCTTGGACATTTCCCGCATATCGCGGCGGCTGGAGCCTACCCACACCAGCATCTTAGACACGGTCTCGGTACAGCCGCGCTATTGACTTGTTCTCTTTTTGTTCTAAACAACCAGCCGTAACATCGCAATCTCAACCGATGCCGTGGGGAGTGCCTCGATGAACGACGTACCGTGGTGGGTGAGCGCAATCATAGCCTGGCTGCCGTTCCTGGTGCTGATTGGAACGTGCGTCTGGATGATCGCAGCATTGCGCGCGGCGTTCCGCACGCGCGATGGCCGTTCGCTCGCGCAGGTGATCGATGATCACACGCGGGAGGTGCGGCGCGCGAATGATCTGATGCGCGACGCGATCGCGGCGCAGCGGCCGCAACCGAACGTCTGAAGCCTCGTCCGCCCGCCCGGACCTGCGCTATCGTTGGCGGCGCACGGCCGGCACGCGCGGAGGCTTGCCATGATCATCCAGACCGCCCCGGCGGGCGAACCGCGGCTCGTCATCATGATGTACGAGCACACGGCGCTCGCGCATCAGTTCGCGCGCGCGTTTGGCAATGCGCGCTTTGCGCCGCCCGACCCGAAGGATCTCTTCTTTCACGTGGTGCTGCATCACGACGCCGGCTGGGCCGACTTCGACCGCGATCCCGCGACCAACCCGGCGAGCGGCCTCCCCTACAACCTAGTCGAGACACCGGCCGAGCACATCACGGTCACGAGCCGCGGCTCGCCCGACTACAACGAGCGCCACCATCCGTTCTGCGGCCTCATCTCCAGCATGCACAGCTGGGGTCTCTATAATGGCCGCTACGGGCTCTCCGACATGGTGCTGATCGACAAGCTGCCGCCACAGGACAGGCCGCTCGTGCAACGCGTGCTCGACGGCGAGCTCGCGCGCCAGCAGCGGCTCAAGGCCGAGCTTGCACGCGACCCGACGACGGCGGCGTGGATCGAGGAGCGGCGGCTCTTTCAAGCCTACAAGCAGCTCCAGTTCGTCGACACGCTCGGGCTCTACTTCAATCGCGTGCATCCGGGCGAGCGCCGTGAGACCCGCTTCGAGCACGTGCCGCTGAGCGCATCCGAGGACACGACCGTCACGGTGCGGCCGCGCGCCCCCGGCGTCTACGAGGTCGTGCCCTACCCGTTCGCGGCAGACGCGGCCGAGTTCGCCTTCGCGGGACGGCCGATCGTGCCGGGCCAGTGCGATGGGTCAGGGAGCTGGGCGAAGGCGTTAGCCGCCAGCCCGACCGTGTGGGAGAGGTTTCGCCTGGTGGCCGGATGAGCCTGCGCTCACGACGAAGTGGCACCACTTGCGCCGGCCGGCCATGGTTCGAGACGCGTCGCTCCTCGCCATGCGGCAGAATTGATCAGCCCGCCGCCGCCGCTTCCGGATGCCGCCGGTCAGGGCCGCAGGCAATCGAGCGGCATGTGGGGATCGACTTCGCCCGGGATGTAATAGAACGGATTGGGCACCTTGAAGCATCGCGTGGCGTGCCCGCCTTCGAGATCGCTGATCTGGTCGCCGATGTTGGCGATGATCCGGTAGCCGTAGTCCTTGCCGCCCTCGATCAGCGCCCGCATGGCGGTCTTATAAGCCGATACGGGTTCGCCCGGCGGACGGTCAGGGCGCATGAACAGCGCCTTCCAGCCGTCGTACCCGGCCCGGCGGAGGTTGTATTCGGTCGCGATCCGCTCGAACGGATCGTCGTGGCGGCCGGTGACGAAAAAGACCGCGACCGGGTTGCCGTCGTTGTCCTTCAATTCCTTGAGCGAGTTGAACAACTCGAGCGTCGGCGCGATGGCGGTCGCTCGCGCGCTGCGCTCCCATTCCTGCTGCCCACAGGCGAACGAGGACCTGAGGTCGCACGGACCCCTCGCCACGTAGGCGAAATCATTGTGGTCCATGAGCGCCCAGTTGGACAGCGACGTCTCGTCGATATCGAGAACGACCGCGGGCTTGACGACGCGCGGCGCTTCCGCGACGACAAAGGCACGGGCCGTATCGAGAACCGCCTTCACGTCGTCAGCGTAGCGGCATTGATGATATTCGCGCAGCGCCGTCGCGAGGAGGCCGATATTGATCGGCCATTGTTCGTTGAAAGGTTTGACCTTGGCGCAGTCGATGGCGGCCGCTTGTGCGGCCGCCGGCGCTGGCGCGAGCGCGCCGGCGAGCGTCACGATCAGCGCCGCGCCCTTCATCGCGCAAGCGAGAAATCGCATCGAACCACCCTCCCTCGGCAGGCCGAAGATGGCCGAAATCTATGACAAACCGAAGTTGCTACGGCAGCGACCCGATCCGCCGCACCAGTTCGGGCGTCACCTCGGCGATGCTGCGCAGGCCGGCAAGCGCCATGTCGCGGTGAATCTCCTCCTTGAGGAGCGTGATCGCGCGCTGCACGCCCGGCTCGCCCTCGGCGACCGCGGAATAAAGCATGGGCCGCCCGACGAAACAGAATTTTGCGCCGAGCGCGAGCGCCTTGAGCACGTCGGTGCCGCGGCGGATGCCGCCGTCGAACATCACGGTCATGCCGTTGGCGTCGGCCGCGATCTCGGCGAGCACGCGCAGCGGCGAGACCGAGTGATCAAGCTGGCGGCCGCCATGGTTCGACACCATGATGCCGTCGACGCCGCTCTCGCGCGCGATGCGGGCGTCCTTCGGCGAGAGGATACCCTTGACGACGAGCTTGCCCTTCCAACGCCGGCGGATCAGCTCGACGTGCTTCCAGGCCAGTTGGTCGCGCAGGCCGAGATTGCGCATGAGGTTGCGCGAGAGCACGGGCGGGCCGCGCGTTGCGTCCATGTTCTCGAAATGCGGCATGCCGTGGTTCTTCAGCGTGCGGAACCAGGTGCCGGCGAGCCAGCGCGGATGCGTCAGGCCGTCGAGCATGACCTTGGGCGTGAACGTGACCGGCAGCGAGAAACCGTTGCGCACGTTGTTCTCGCGGTTGGCCGAGACCGGAACGTCGGCGGTGACCACGAAGGTGTCGTAGCCGGCCGCCGCGACGCGATCGACCAGCGGCTCGATGCGGGTGGGATCGCCCGCCAGATAGGCCTGGTACCAGGCGTTCGGGTTGGCGCGGCGCACGTCCTCGAGCGAGATCAGCGAGGCAGCGCTCAGAATCATCGGCACGTTCATGGCCGCCGCCGCGCTGGTGAGCGCGAGGTCGCCGCGATAGGCCATGAGGGCCGCCGAGCCGAACGGCGGAATGCCGAACGGCGCCGCATAGGTCTTGCCGAACAGCGTGGTGGTCTGGTCGCGCCCCGAGACGTCGTTGAGCACGCGCGGCACGAAAGCGTATTCGTCAAAAGCCCGGCGGTTGTCGCGCAGCGCCGCGTCGGTCTCGACGCCGCCGGATACGAAACCCTCGAGCATCCGCGGCAGCTTGCGGCGCGCCGCCCGCTCAAAATCGGCGAGCGAAAGGTAGCGCTGCAGCGCACGCGGCACCGCGCTCTGCGGCCGGCTCACGGTTGGCGGCGGACGGTTGGCGATCGGCGCGCCGGCCGGCGCGTGGCCGGCGGGCTTGCCGGCGGAGGTGCTGGCGGTCGTTCGATCGTCGGCGGCGACGGACATCAGGCGGCCTTTCGGCGAGAGGACTTTCGTTTTGCGCATGTTCTTATCGGCGAACCGCGGTCCCACCCCGGATCATGTCCGGGGCAGGCTTTCGCCGGAACAGGCGCTGGATAGCGCAGAATGTCCGGCCAGGGCCTTCCCGTAAAGGTCTCGCCGACGCGATCCGTGGCGGCCGCTTGGGTGCCGTTTGGGTGCCGCTTACGCGGCGGCCGGCGCGAGATCGCGCAGGATCGCCCGGACCTGATGCACGCGGAAGGGCTTGGCCAGCGGCGGCAGCATCCGGAGGCCCCGGCGCTCGCCCACCTTCGCGACATCGTCGAGCAGCGCGTGCAGGCCGCTCATCAACACGATGGCGCCGCCGTAATGCCGCTCGCTCAGCGCGCGGATCACGTCGATCGCATCGAACCCGCGCAGGGCAACGTCGAGAAAAAGGAGTTCCGGCGCATCGTCCTCACAGGCGGTCACGACATCCTCGACACTGCGGAACTCGGATGGACCGATTCGTCGACCGCCGAGGATCCATTGCAACGTCCGGACGATTGACGGGTCATCGTCCACCACCATGCAGGTGGGCTGCTCACTGTTCTGGTCTTGGTCGATCAAGGTCTCGCTCTCCCTGAGTAGTTGTGCAGGAGCCTACGCGCAGAGACGTTTGACGTATCGTTACACCGCCGGTCCGGATGACTACGCAAAGGCCGGCGTCAGACCCCGGGGAATAGTCGCGCCGGGCGCAACGCATTCAGCGTCCCGCCCGGCGCGCCGCGGCCCCCACCGCGCTTCATAACCGTCAATGCAAGGTCGGTGACTCGGGATGAACACGCAAGCCGCGCAGGCGCTCGATCTCGGCCATTACGCGGACGAACCTCATGGGATCGCGCGAGGTGCGCGGACCATCGGCGGCGACGGGCGTTTCGGAGGACAGGATGAGGCCAAGCCGGGATTGCGGCCCGTCGATGTGATCCTGCGGAAAGGCGGAAGGCTTGCGGGTGCGCGGCATGTTGTACCTTTCCCAGAGAGCTGCTCTCACGCTCTCGATGACCCCGTGCTCGACAAAACGGATAACACGTCCGGCTGACGCTGGGGCATCCGGTGGACTACGTAACGGCTACGTAACGACTACGTAGCGGCGCCCCGTACGCCGGTCGAATCGCCGACGTCGAAGAGAGCTGCTTCCGTCGGGTCAATGCTCTGCGTCCCCCCTCCCCACCTCCATGTCCTCCCGCATGCGCACCACACGGCCGCAAGGATCCGCCGCGCAGGTGTCCCGAGGCGAAAGCCCGGACGAGCGGGGGGCGACATCCTCGAGCGGCGTTGCCCGCAGGGCGGCGGGGGCGCAACGGCGCCGCCAGATGGCGCCCGACCAGCCCGGCGCGCCCTGGCACATTGAGCTGCCTGAAGATCGCCGGGGCGGCAATCGCAAAGGGCCGGGCGAACCCGGTGACCGAGGTTGCGCCGAGCGTCAGCCGCGCCAGGATCGCGCGCCGGACCGGCATCGGCCAGTGCCGCGCGGGCGTTGCCGAGAGGGTCACCCCTTTGATCCGGTCGGTTAATCAACCGTTTGGCCTATCGAGGGCTTGCCCACACCCATCGAGCGCCGTGGTGCGCCCCCCGCTTGACGATTTTTCTCAGAACGGGCTAAACGTTGCGCCTTCTGGTAATGCAAAATCATCACCCCCCCGATCACGATCGCGATGACGGCCTTCCGCGCCGTTGCCCGACGCCTTATGTGAGGTTCGCGGCGCGGTCACACGGCGGTGCTTTGATCGCCATCGTGGACCCGGGACGCGATGATGCGCGTTGATAGTCAGCAACTGAGCAACATGGAATGAAATGAGCTTCTTCAAGCGCCAGCCCGAATACGTCGACCGTCAATCGAACGCCGCGAAAGCCAAGAGCGCCCTGCTCGAGAAGTTTCGCGCCAAACAAGAATCCGAGGAAGACTTCGCCAAGCGCCAAGCCGTCCTGCTGGAAATCCGTCTCGCCCGCGAGGAGCGCGAAGCCAGGCGCAAGACCGAGGCCGACGCCGCGCGGCAGGCGGAACTCGAGCGTCTCGCCAAGCTCAAGGCGGAGGAAGAGGAGCGCTCCGCGGCGCTCGCCGCCGAGCAGAAGGCCCGGCGCGACGAGCGTTATGCGTCGCGCAAGAAGCGCAAGAAGGGTCTGCGCTATGCGCGCCCGACTGGTGCTGCGGCGTCGGACGCTTCCGCGTAGCGACTCCGACCTTGCGGGGGGCCTACTGCGGTCATGCGGACCGGGTGGTGGGCATGATGCCCTAATGCCCCGCGACGTGCGATCATGAAATAAATGAGCCCCGGCGGACCGTGCTGGTCCGCCGGGGCTTAACATATTCTGTCGGCTGCCTTGTTACGGGCAGGGATGGCGCGCGCCATCGAGGCCAAGGAAGGTGCCGGTGCGCGGGTCATACGAGTGGAAGCGGCGCATGCAGTAGGAGACCGCGTCGCCTGCGGGGGCCGCCGGGCCGCCATAGGCCGGCCCCGCCGGATAGTACGGACCCGACCCGTAATATGGGCCCGGATAGTAGTAGCCAGGGCCATAGTAATAAGGCGCCGCGAGCGCGCCGCCGACGATCGCGCCGGCCACGAAGCCGCCGCCGAAACCACAACCCCAGCAGCGTCCCCAGCGCACGGTCTCAACCTGGCTCGGCGCCGCCTTTTGCAGCGCGAGCCCTGGCGCCGCCGGCATTGCGGACGCAGGACCAGCCATCATGGCGACGCTAGCGCTCGTGAGCAGCGCGGCCGCCAGGATCCTCTTCGCGTTCAGCATGTTGCTTCCTCTGATGGATCGTTAACGATTCAAAAGTCGCCACGGTACTGAATATACCGGAAAATTCGGGCCCCGATATGTCCGACCGGGGGCGCCCATCCGGCGCCCGTCCCAGCTCCCGCCATGCTGGATCGGCCGGCACGGTCTCGATTGGAGGCCTCAGCCCCCGACGCCGAGGTTTTTGGCGCCCTCGTCGAGCTGGCGCAGCTTGGCGGGATCGCCCTTGAGGGCGCTGCGCGCATCGGTCAGCGTCGTGCGCGCCTTGTCGGGCTCGCCCAGCACCAGATAGGAGCGCACGAGCTTGATCCAGCCGTCGACGTCGCCGCCGTCCTTCTCGTGCAGCCGCGCATCAAGCTGCGCGACCATGCCGCGAATCATCTGGTCCTGCGCGGATGGCGCTGCGGCCGGCGTCGGCGGGGCCGGCTGCTGGGCCGGCGGCGGCGTGCCGACCGCGATCGCCTTGATGCCGGTTTCGAGGCGCGCCAGCTTGTCGGGCTCCTTGGCGAGCGCCTTGCGGGCGTCATCGCCGGCCGCCTTCGCCTTGTCGGCCTCATGCAGCACCGTGTAGGAGCGCACGAGCTGGATCCAGCCGTCGACGTCGCCGCCGTCCTTCTCGTGCAGCCGCGCATCGAGCCGCGCCACCATGGCGCGGATCATATCGTTCTGCGGCGAGGGCGCCGCTGCGGGCGCCGCCTTGCTCAGCTCGGCCGCAGCCGCGGGATCGACGCGTGCGAGCGCCTGTTGGACGAGCGGCAGCCACTGCGCATCCGGCGGTGCGTCAGCCGCAAGCGCATGCCAGATGCGCACCGCGTCGGCATTGCGGCCGTCCTGCTCGGCCGCAAGCCCGCTGTAGAAGCGCGCCGTGACGTCCTTGGCGTCGAGCTTGAGCGCATCGTCGAAGGCCTTCTTGGCGTCCTCGGTGACGACGCCGTTTTCGCGTGCGACCAGCGCCTCGCCGAGCGCGGACCAACGGTCGGCACTCGGCCCGAGCAGGCGCAGCACATTGCGCCGCGCCTTGATCGCATCGTCGTAGCGGCCGAGCCGCATATAAACCGGCGCGACCACCTCCCAGCCACGGCCGTCGTCGGGATGCTGCTCGAGGTGCTTCTCGACCCGCGCGAACAGCTCGGCGACCGATGGGTTGGCGCCGCCCGGCGTCGCCGCCATGCGTGCGGCAAGCGGCTCGCCCGGCAGGTTGGGCGAGCCGATCGCAAGATAGATCGCGAGCGCTCCCGCTGGCAGCGCGATCAGCGCGATCAGCGCCACGATCCGCCGCCGCAGCGGCGAGGACGCTTCGCTGGCCGTGCGGGCGGCGGCTGCCGCCGTATCAGCGGCTGCAATCAGGCGGCGCGACACCTCGACCCGCGCCGCGTCTGCCTCGGCGGGGGCGATCAGGCCAAAGCCCTGGTCGCGCTCGATCTCGTCGAGCTGGTCGGTATAGACCGCGACATCGCTCGCCGGCCGCGCCGCGACGGCGCGCCGCGACAGCGGCCAGAGCACCGCCATCACGGCGGCTGCGGTCATCAATGCAATAAAAACCCAGATCATTCCGCTACTTGCACCGTCATATTAAAGGTCCGCACCCCGACGGCGGATGATCTTTTCCGAAACCGCTATCCACTTTCGGGATCATGCGCCAAGCGGCGTCGCCCGTCGCCGCGCATGTCCGGCCGGACGATGCGTTCGCATCATATCACCACAACCGGCCAATTGAGGCATTGGCGCGGCCTGCGCCGCTGTAGCGCACAGGCCGCTGATTCGCCGCGGCGGCGCGGATTTCGCCACTCCCAGGCGAGCTCGGAGGCCATGTCCTGGCACGGCCCGCCACCGCCTTGAACTTGTCGGCGCGAAGCTCGATCCTGGAGGACGCGAGAGGGTCCGAGCCAACATGTCAGCAGAATTCGACTTCATGTCCGCCCGCGAGATCGCCCGCCGCGTCGCGCGGCGCGAGGTCTCGGCCGTCGAGGTGACGCGCCGGGCGCTCGCCAAGGCCGAGGCGACGCAGGCCTCGATCAATGCCTTCACGGTGATCATGGCCGATCAGGCGCTCGACACCGCGCGTGCCGCCGACGCGGCCGCGAAACGGGGCGACAAGCTCGGACCGCTGCATGGCGTGCCGTACACCGCGAAGGACTTGATCGCCGTCAAGGGCGCGCCGATGACGTTCGGCTCGCGCACCATGGCGAAGAACGTCGCGGCCGCGGACGCGCCGACGGTCGAGCGCATGAATGCCGCCGGCGCGATCCTGATCGGCAAGACCACGACCAGCGAGTTCGGCTGCAAGGCGGTCGGCGACAACCCGCTCAACGGCATCACGCGCAATCCGTGGAACACCGGCAAGACCCCGGGTGGCTCGAGCGCGGGCGCAGGCGCCTCCGTCGCGGCCGGCGTGACGCCGCTCGCGCTCGGCACCGACGGCGGCGGCTCGATCCGCATCCCGTGCTGCCTCACCGGACTTGCGGGGCTCAAGGCGCAGTTCGGCCGCGTCCCGTCGTGGCCGCATTCGGCCGCGCCGTCGGTCGCCCACGTCGGCCCGATGACCCGCGACATCGCGGACGCCGCCCTGATGTTCATGAGCATCGCGGGCTTCGACCCGCGTGACCCCGCGACGGTCGCGGGTCCCCTGCCCGACCTCGTCGGCGCATGCGAGGCCGACCCGCGGGGCCTGCGCATCGCCTATAGCCGCACGCTCGGCTATGCGCGGCCGGACGCGGACGTCGCCGCCATCATCGACGCGGCCGCAAAGACCTTCGAGTCGCTCGGCTGCATCATCGAGCCGGTCGAGACCGTGTTCGAGACCGACCCGGTCGACGTGTGGACCGCGGAGTTCTACGCCTCGATCGGCACGCGCCTCGCGCCGATGCTCGCAAACCAGCGCGACCTGCTCGATCCCGCGGTGGTCACGATCCTCGAGCAGGCCGTCAAGCTCGACCTGCGCATCTACTACACCAAAGTGTTCGAGCGCTATGCGCTGCGCGAGCGCATGCGCATGTTCTTCGACCGCTATGACCTGCTGCTGTCCCCGACGCTCGCGGTCGCGTCGCTCGATGTGGGCAAGAACGTGCCGGACAGCCGGCCCGACCGAGACCTCGTCTCGTGGGTCTATTACACCTACCCGTTCAACCTGACGGGCCAGCCGTCCGCCACGGTGCGCGCCGGCTTTGCCGACGGCATGCCGGTCGGGCTGCAGCTCGTCGGGCGCTCGCACGACGAATACAACGTGGTGCGCGCCGCGTCGGCGTTCGAGAAGACGCAACCGGTGCGCAATCCCCGACTCTAATCGTCTTCCTTGCCGGTCATCGCCGCGTCATCCCTCCGGACTTCGACCACGTGCTCTAACGAAGTCACTTTTTGGGCGGGGAAAAGCCGCAAAATTAGTTGAAAGGCAAAGACATCCACCTTGTACTGGGGACGGCAGGCGAATGCCGGGCGGGGCTACCTGACATGACGACCGCGAACGCGGGAGGCGCAGTGCGTCCGAGCATATCGGCGACCACCGCGACCGCCATCGTGGTGGCCGACATGGTCGGCGTCGGCGTCTTCACCAGCCTCGGCTTCCAGGTGAAGG
>DASXCK010000145.1:0-4964 GCA_036491235.1 Xanthobacteraceae bacterium
GTTGGAATCGCTTATGGAGTTGAACGCGCCGTTGGGCGAGACGCGGTAGCCCACCCGCGCCGGCCCCCACACCGCGACCACCGCATCGACCACCTCGAGCGGCAGGCGGACGCGATTCTCGACGCTGCCGCCATAGGCATCCGTCCGATGATTGGTGCCGTCGCGGGTGAACTGGTCGAGCAGGTAGCCGTTGGCGCCATGGATCTCGACCCCGTCAAAGCCCGCACGCTTGGCGTTCTCGGCGCCGGCGCGGAACTGCGCCACGATGCCGGGCAACTCGGCAAGCGTGAGCGCGCGCGGCGTCACCATCGGCTTCGGGCCGGTGCCGGTGAACACCGTGCCGCTCGCCGCGATCGCCGACGGGGCGACCGGCAGCGCGCCGCCGTGGAAATCCGGATGCGAAATGCGGCCGACGTGCCAGAGCTGCGCGAAGATCTTGCCGCCCGCGGCGTGCACCGCGTCCGTGACCGTGCGCCAGCCCGCGACCTGCGCGTCGGAATGGATGCCGGGCGTGCGGATGTAGCCGACGCCCTGCGGGCTCACCTGCGTCGCCTCCGTCACGATCAGGCCCGCAGAAGCGCGCTGCGCATAGTAGGTCGCGGCGAGCGGGTTCGGGATGTTGCCGTCGACCGCGCGGCTGCGCGTCATCGGCGCCATGACGATGCGGTTCTTCAGGGCGAGGTTGCCCAGCCGGTAGGGCGAGAACACGTCTGCGGGTTGGACCGTTTCGGCTGAATGCGGCTGACGGTCGATGACGACAGCGGTCGACGGGCGCGTGGACATGGCAGGCTCCTTCGGGTTTGGCGACCGGCCAAAGCGGGTGACTTTATCGTCGAGCTATGGTACCGATCGGTAACACTCGCCACATAGGTACTGACCGGTAACACCCTGTCAAGAGGAAATTATGAGCGTACCCGCAGGTCCGGCCACAACCCGTTCCAAGGCTGAGGGAATCCCGCCCCGTGCGCGGATCCTGGCGGCCGCCGGCGAGCTTTTCTATCGGCACGGCATCCGCGCCGTCGGGGTGGAATCGATCGCGGAAGCGGCCGGCACCAACAAGATGACCCTCTATCGGCACTTCGCCTCGAAGGGCGAGCTGGTTGCAGAATACCTGCGACAAGAGGCCGGAAAGGCCGACGCCTCATGGTGCGCGCTCGAGAGCCGGCACCCGGGCGAACCCCTCGCGCAGATTCGTGCGTGGATCGCCGCCATGGCGGCGCATGCGGCCGATTGCAACGAGCGCGGCTGCGCGCTCGCCAACGCGGCCGTCGAGCTGCCCGAGAAGGAGCATCCGGCGCGCGCCGTGATCGAGGAGTGCAAGCGCCGCCAGCGTGCCGAGCTGATCCGCCTGTGCGGCCGCGCCGGCCTCACCGAGCCCGAGATGCTCGCGGACGAATTCCTGCTGCTGATCGAAGGCGCGCGCGTCACCGCCCAGAGCATGGGCACCGACGGACTCGGACCGCGCCTCGTGCGCATGAGCGAGGCGTTGATCGCGGCGCATGCAGGATAACTTGTAGGGTGGGCAAAGGCGCGAAGCGCCGTACCTACGTGAATCCTCGCCGCTGAAAATCGTGGGCGCGCTTCGCTTTGCCCAACCCTACGAGTCTACGCGCTCGGCACCTCAACTCCATCGTAGAGCCACGCGAGACAGCGAAACACATCCTCGTCGTCCCAACGCGCGCAGGTGTCGTTGCGCACATCCCGCGCAATGCCTTCCGCGTGATAAAAACTCCAGATCGCGCGCGACTCGAGGCCGAGACGCGCGGTGCGCAGGAGCCGCGCCTTGGCGTAGCGCGCGAACGCGGCCGCGAGGTCGCCGTCCGCCTGCGCGGCCAGCTCGCCGAGCACGACGCCGTCCTCGATCGCCATGCAGGCACCCTGCGCAAAGCTCTGCAGCACCGGATGGGCGGCGTCGCCCAGCAGCGTGACGCGCCCCCTGCCCCAGTGCCGGATCGGATCGCGGTCGGCGATGATCCAGCGGCGACGCAGGTCCATCATGTCGGTGAGTGTCTTTAGTACGGGATGCGCGCCCGCATAGGTCTTGCGCACCTCGGCCGCGTAGGCCTGCGCGTCGAGCCGATCCGCGAAGGTCGCGGTGCGAAACACCGCGACGACATTGAACAGCGTGCCGTGGCGCAGCGGATAGTGCACGATGTGGAAGCCGGGCCCGCCCCACAGCACCGTCTCGTCGCGATACGGGATGCGCGCGGGCAGCTCCTCCATCGGAAAGATCGTGCGATGCGCCACGTAGCCGATCGGCACCGGCTCGCCCTCGCTCATGAGCCCGGCACGCACCGCGCTGCGCAGGCCGTCGGCGCCGATGAGCGCCGCGCCCTCGACGCTGCGTCCATCCGCCAGCGTGACGCGTACGCCCTCCTCGGTCTCGGCAAAGCCCGCGACGCTCGCGCCGCCTTCCATCGCGATGGTCGGGATCGCGGCGCAGGCATCGATCAGCACGCGATGAATGTCCTCGCGATGGATGATGATGTACGGATAGGTGAAGCGCGCGCGAAACACCGGCCCGGTCGGGATGTGGGTGACCTCCTCGCCCGAGAGCGCATCGAGCATCAGGATGTTCTTCGGGATCGTCGCCTCGCGCATCACGGCCTCGGTGATGCCGAGCCGGGCGAACATCGGAAACACGTTCGGCCCGAGCTGGATGCCGTAGCCGATCGGCGCGAACTCGGCCGCCTGCTCCAGCACGCGCACGGAAAATCCCTTGCGCCCGAGCGCCAGCGCGGCCGAGAGGCCGCCGATCCCGCCGCCGGCGATCAGGATCGGTAACGGCTCTCCCATGGCGCTGCTTACTTGCGCGGCGCCGGCGCTTCGACCGGCCCGCCCGCCGCCTTCCAGGCACCGAAGCCGCCCGCGATGTGCGCGACCGGCTTGAGACCCATGCGCTGCACCGCCTGCGTCGCCAGCGCCGAGCGCAGCCCGCCGGCGCAGAAGAAGACGAAGCGCTTGTCCTCGGCAAAGACCGGCTTGTGGTAGTGGCTCTGCGGATCGACCCAGAACTCGAGCAGGCCGCGCGGGCAATGGAAGGCGCCCGGCACCTTGCCGTCACGGGCGAGCTCGCGCGGGTCGCGGATGTCGATGAACACCACGTCCGGGCTGCCGTGCAGCTTGATCGCGTCGGCGGCCGAGAGCGCCTCGATCTCGCGTTCGGCGGCCGCGACGAGCGCGTCGACGTGAACCGTGATGTTCTGCGGCATTGGCGCTCCCCGGCCGAACTTGCGCCGCCCCGATGACGGCGGGCTCATTCTTGCATCGCGCCGCGCAAACGAAAAGCGGCGCAGCCACCCGGCCGCGCCGCCTTACGAACCCTGACGCTACTCGCTACCTGACTGAACGACTTCAACGCGAACGTAATCGGACTTGAAACAACAACCTCGAGACAAACCAGCCTCACACTACGCGACGCAAACCCCGACTGCGCTGTTCATCCCATGTTGAGCCAATACGAGAACGCCACCATGGCGACCAGCGCGGCGCCGAACCACAGGGAAAGCCATACATCGCCCGGTTCGGATTTATCGACGTGATGGTCGCGCATCGACATGATCTGCTCCAGCGCTACGTTGCAGCTACGCTAGACGCCACAGCCGCCGTTTGCGGGGACGCCCGCCTTATTTATTAAGTTTTGGTAAACAAAAAGGTTCCCCGGTGACATTATTGGGGCAACGCCTTGATTCCATTGTGATCGGTACCGGAGGTATCTCGGGATGACGCTGTTTGCGCCCGTCGATCTTGTCGCGCTCGCCTGCTTCATCGGCGCCTGGCTGACCTACGCGTTCCTGGTCGAGTTGACGCCGCGCGGCCGCGACGGGCTCAGCGCCCACATGGACCGTTATCGCGAGATCTGGATCCGCCGCATGTTGCATCGCGAGGCGCGGATGGTCGACATGCAGATCATGGCGGCGCTGCAGAATGGCACCGCCTTCTTCGCCTCGACCTCGCTGATCGCGATCGGCGGCGCGCTGAGCCTGCTGCGCTCGACCGGCGACGTGCTCACCGTGGTGGGCTCGCTGCCATTCGCCATCCCGACGACGCGCGAGCAATGGGAGGCAAAGACCATCGGGCTCGTCATCATCTTCGCCTATGCGTTCTTCAAGTTCGCGTGGTCGTACCGGCTCTACAATTACGTCGCCATCATGCTCGGTGCGATGCCGCACGCCGACGAGAAGGAGACGCCGGAAGCGGACGCATATATCCGCCGCACGGCCCAGCTCTTCCAGTCCGCCGGGCGCCACTTCAACCGCGGCCAGCGCGGGTTCTTCCTCGCCCTTGGCTATCTGGGCTGGTTCGCCGGGCCGTATGTGCTGATGATCACCACCGCCGCGGTCACCGCGGTGCTGTGGCGGCGGCAGTTCGCGTCGGCGTCGCGAAGGGCCGTGATGGCGCGAGACTAGCGCCGGCGCCGAACGGCACGAACCGGACACGGTTTGCACACACAGAGGGACGTGAAAGACCGCGTATGCATCTGTCGATTGCCACCACCTGCACGCCCGCCACCGATCTCGGATTCCTGCTCATGAAGCATCCGGATCGCGTGCATGAGACGGATTTTGCCTTCGGCAAGGCGACAGTCTTTTTTCCCGAGGCCGCCGCCACGCGTTGCGAAGCGATCCTGACGATCGACGTCGATCCGGTGGCTCTGGTGCGGGGGCGCGGCAGCAGCGACGGCCTCCTCGATCAATACGTCAACGACTGTCCCTATGCGGCCTCGTCCTTCCTGTCGGTCGCCCTCAACCGCGTCTTCCGGACCGCGATGACCGGCACCTCCAAGGAACGCCAGGCCCTCGCCGATGCGCCGATCCCGCTCGACATCACCGTGCTGCCGTTGCCTGTCCGCGGCGGTGACGGCCTGGTGAACGCACTGTTCGAGCCGCTGGGCTGGCGCGTCGCGGCACAGCGTATCGCCGGGCCGACCGGCCCCTCGCGCTACGTCGCGTTGAATCTGCGCG
>DASXCK010000146.1:0-1836 GCA_036491235.1 Xanthobacteraceae bacterium
CGAGGGCATGCAGAGCCGCAACGGCGGCTGGGGCGCCTTCGACGTCGACAACGACTTCCAGTACCTCAACAACATTCCGTTCGCCGACCACGGCGCGCTGCTCGACCCGCCGACCGAGGACGTGACGGGCCGCTGCCTTTCGATGCTGACGCAGCTCGGCGCCAAAGTCGGCGAGCCGGCCATCGATCGCGCCATAGAATACCTGCGCAAGACCCAGCTCGCCGAAGGCAGCTGGTACGGCCGCTGGGGCATGAACTACATCTACGGGACATGGTCGGTGCTGTGCGCGCTCAACGCGGCCGGCGTCGACCCGGCGTCTCCTGAAATCCGCAAGGCGGTCGACTGGCTGATCGGCATCCAGAACCCGGACGGCGGCTGGGGTGAGGACGGCTCGAGCTACAAGCTCGCCTACAAAGGCTATGAGCCGGCACCGAGCACCGCTTCGCAGACCTCCTGGGCACTGATCGGCTTGATGGCGGTGGGCGAATCGGCCCATCCATCAGTGGCAAGAGGAATCGGGTACCTTGCGGCGACACAGGGGGAAGACGGATTCTGGGACGAGCCGCGTTACACCGCAACAGGCTTTCCCCGGGTCTTCTATTTACGCTATCACGGCTACGCCAAGTTCTTTCCGCTGTGGGCTCTGGGGCGTTATCGAAACTTGCAACGAGCTAATCGCTCGTCGGTGGCGTGGGGGATGTGACGGGGTCTTTCCGTCCGCGGCATGGGGGATGTGACGGGTGTTTCTCGTCATCACGGGGCTTGCTCAGGAATCGCGAATTGCTGCCGGACCCGGCGTAAGCCATGTGGTCTGCAGCGGCAGCGACACGCGACGGCTGCGGCATCAACTGTCTGACCTCGACCCGAGCGGCCTGCGCGCCGTCATCAGTTTCGGGATCGCGGGCGGGCTCGATCCGTCACTCGAGCCGGGCGACGTCGTGGTCGCGACCGCCGTGATCGCCGAGAAGGGCAGCTGGAAGGTCCCGCACCCGGTGGTCTCCGCCATGGCCGAGCGCGTCGGCGCGAGCGGCATCCCGGTGTCGCAAGGGGCGCTCGTGGGCGTCGAGGAGCCGGTGCTGCTGCCGTCGACCAAGGCGTCGATGCGCGAAGCGACCGACGCAATCGCGGTCGACATGGAATCGCATATCGGCGCCGACTATGCGGCCGCGAACAACCTGCCGTTCGCGGCGATCCGGGTGATCAGCGACCCGGCCGTGCGGGCGCTGCCGCCGCTCGCCAAAAATGCGCTCAAGCCCGACGGGCGCGTCGATTTCCCCGCGATCCTGTCGGGACTCGCGCGTGCGCCGTCGGAGATTGCGACCCTAATCCGCGCCGGCGGCGACGCCGGGCGCGCGTTTGCGGGTCTACGCCGCTGTCGCCGCTTTCTTGACTTTGGTCTCTGCTTCGGCCTTGCGGATCTCTGACAACCGCTGCTGCACCTGACCGTCGAAGACGTATTCCGCGGGCCGCTGGTTCTCCATCGAGATTTCCGGCGCCATCTCGCCTTCGGTGCGCACGCCCTGCATCGCCACCTTGAGCGCCTTGAACGGGCTCCCGATCGCCGCGTGCGCGGCGGTGGGCTCGTAGCCGCAATGCGCCATGCAGTTCGCGCACTTCTCGTACTTGCCGGTGCCGTAGGCGTCCCAGTCGGTTGTCTCCATCAGCTCCGTGAAGGTCTTCGCGTAGCCCTCGCCAAGCAGGTAGCACGGCTTCTGCCAGCCGAAGATGTTGCGGGTCGGCATGCCCCACGGCGTGCAGTGGTACTCCTGGTTGCCGGCGAGGAAGTCGAGGAAGAGGCCGGAGTGGATGAACTTCCAGCCCTTGCCCTTGCCGCGC
>DASXCK010000147.1:0-11430 GCA_036491235.1 Xanthobacteraceae bacterium
GCGGCGAATTGCAGGGGACCCCAATGCAACGCATCACCATTACGCTCGACGACGAGCTCATGGCCGATCTCGACCGCATCATCGTGGCGCGCGGCTACCAGAACCGCTCGGAGGCGATCCGCGACCTCGCGCGCGCCGGCATCCGCGAGGCCGCCCAGGAGGCCGGCGCCGAGGGCGAGTGCGTCGCGGCCCTGGTCTACGTCTATGACCATGCGGCGCGCGAGCTCTCCAAGCGCCTGGTGCAGAATTTCCACGGTCATCACCAGATGTCGCTTGCGACGCTGCACGTCCATCTCGACAATGACAGCTGCATGGAGGTGACCGTGCTCAAAGGAGGAGCGAACGACGTGCGGCATCTGGCCGACCACATCATCGCCGAGCGCGGCGTGCGGCACGGTCGCGTCGTCATGATTCCGGCCGGTCCGGAGGACGGCTCCGGACTGATCCGCGAGCGCATGTTCCACCGCCATGCCTGATTCGATTCCTGAACGTCGCCCGGTTCGCCTCGGCATCAACGTCGATCACGTCGCGACGTTGCGCAACGCGCGCGGCGGGCAGCACCCCGACCCGCTGCGCGCGGCCGAGATCGCGATCGCTGCCGGCGCCGACGGCATCACGGCGCATCTGCGCGAGGATCGCCGGCACATCCGCGACGAGGACGTGGCGCGGCTCAAGGCGCGCATCACCAAGCCGCTCAACCTCGAAATGGCGGCGACGGGCGAGATGACCGAGATCGCGCTGCGCACACGCCCGCACGCCGCCTGCCTGGTGCCGGAGCGGCGGGAGGAGCGAACGACGGAAGGCGGCCTCGACGTCGTCGCCGGCCACGACCAGATCGCGCCGGTGGTGCGCGCGCTCAAGGCCGCTGGCGTGCGCGTCTCGCTGTTCATCGCGGCCGACTTGGGCCAGATCGCGGCGGCGGTCGACATCGGCGCCCCGGTGATCGAGATCCACACCGGCGCCTGGTGCGAGGCGTTCGCGGCAGGCGACAGCACGGCGGCCGCCGCCGAGTTCGCTCGCATCAAGGCGGGCGCGGCCGCTGCCACGCGATCAGGCCTCGAGGTGCATGCGGGCCACGGCCTCGATTTCGCGACTGCCGAAACGATCTGCACGGTGCCCGAGATCGTCGAGCTCAATATCGGCCACTTCGTCATGGGAGAGGCGCTGTTCGACGGCCTCGCCGTGGTCGTGCAGAAGATGCGCGCCGCCATGGAGCGAGCGCGCCGTCCATGATCCTGGGCATCGGCACCGACCTCGTCGACATCCGCCGTATCGAGCAGACGATCGAACGGCACGGCGCGCGTTTCATCGATCGCATCTACACCGAGGTCGAGCGCGCCCGCGCCGAGCGCAAGGCCAACCGGATCGACACCTACGCCAAACGCTTTGCCGCCAAGGAGGCCTGCGCAAAAGCGCTCGGCACCGGCTTCCGCCAAGGCGTGTTCTTTCGCGACATGGGCGTCGTCAACCTGCCGTCCGGCAAACCCACGCTGCGGCTCACCGGCGGAGCGCTCAAGCGGCTGCAGGCGATAACGCCGGCCGGCTATGAGGCGCAGATCGATCTCGCGCTGACCGACGAATACCCGTTGGCGCAGGCCTTCGTGGTCATCTCGGCGCTGCGGCGGGAGCCTTCCGGCGAGGGATCGGCTTGATTGCGCGGGGTGGCGCAAGCGGCTACAAGTGCCGCGATTCCGCGGCCCGGATCCGGGCTCGCGGAAAAGTGGCGCCGGCACAAATAAGTATTTGATCAGGCGAGAGTTTTGCGCCCAGCCCGCGGTCCGCAGGAGGCGGATCGGCAGGGCCTGCGGCGGCGTGGTTCTGTCGCCTTGGCGGCGGCCGTGCCGGGACCGGAAAACGAGGCGCGAGCGGGCGGGGCGGCCCAAGCACGAGAGGCCAATGAGCGTGGCGAGCCAGGAAAAGCAGGGCGCGAAGGCCCCCGAGGTGAGGCATCAGGACAGCGGCCTCGGCGAGACCCTGCGGATCGTCTTCCACGCGATCATCATCGCGGTCGTCATCCGTACCTTCGTGTTTCAGCCGTTCAACATCCCGTCCGAGTCGATGGAATCGACCTTGCTGGTCGGCGACTACCTGTTCGTCTCGAAATTCTCCTACGGCTTCAGCCACTACGCGCTGCCCTGGTCGCCGAACCTGTTCTCGGGCCGCATCTTCGCGTCGCAGCCCAAGCGCGGCGACGTCGCGGTCTTTCGCCTGCCGCGCGAGCCCGACATCGATTACATCAAGCGGGTGATCGGCCTGCCGGGCGATCGCATCCAGATGATCAACGGCGTGCTCAACATCAATGGCGTGCCGGTCAAGCGCGAGCGCGCCGCCAACTATGTCGACGATGAAGGAGGCGGTCCGGTCAGGCGCTGGCGCGAGACGCTGCCGAACGGCGTGAGCTATACGACGCTCGATCTCTACGACAACGGCCAGCTCGACAATACCGGCGTGTTCACGGTGCCGCCCGGACACTACTTCATGATGGGCGACAACCGCGACAACTCGACCGACAGCCGCGTCTCGCCCGAGCAGCAGGGCGTCGGCTTCGTCCCGGCCGAGAACCTGATCGGCCGGGCGCAGGTCATCTTCTTTTCGGTCGGCAACCACGAGCCGGCCTGGCACATCTGGAACTGGCCCTGGACCGTGCGCTGGGGCCGGCTGTTTACGATGGTGCGATGAGCCGCAAGACGAAGGGTCGCAAGGAGCTGGAGGAGCGCATCGGGCACAGCTTCGCCCAGGCGTCGTTGCTCGACAGCGCGCTCACCCATATTTCGGCGCTCTCCGGCAAGAGCCGGGCCGGCAGCTATCAGCGGCTCGAATTCCTCGGCGATCATGTGCTCGGCCTTGTCGTCTCCGACATGCTGTTCCGTGCCTTCCCCAAGGCCGATGAAGGCGAGCTGTCGCGCCGGCTCGCCGACCTGGTGCGGCGCGAGACCTGCGCGGACGTCGCGCGCGCGGTCGATCTCGGCGCTGCGATCAAGCTCGGCACCTCGGAGGCGAGCGCCGGCGGCCGCCGCCGCCTTGCGATCCTCGCCGACGTCTGCGAGGCGCTGATCGGCGCGGTGTTTCTCGACGGCGGCTACGCGGCGGCCGCCGCCATGATCGAGCGGCTGTGGGGCGAGCGCATGCGCGCGCCGGCGCGGCCGCTGCGCGATCCCAAGACCGTGCTGCAGGAGTGGGCGCAGGCCCGCGGACTGCCGACGCCGTCCTATCGCGAGGTCGAGCGCACCGGGCCGCATCACGACCCGGAATTCCGCATCTCGGTGGCGCTGCCGGCGCTCGCGCCGGCCGAAGGGGTCGGCCGCTCCAAGCGTGCCGCCGAGCAAGCCGCCGCCGCCGCGCTGCTTGCGCGCGAGGGCGTGGAGACCGTCGTCGAGGCGGCAAACGGCGAGGTGGAAATAGCGAATGGCGAATAGAACCCCGATGCAGACCCCCGATTTTGCCCGTCCGTCGCTCACCGTTCGCCGATCGCCCTTACGGTACGCGGTTTGATGACCGACGCCTCGCCCGATACCCGCTGTGCCTTCGTCGCCCTGATCGGCGCGCCGAACGTCGGCAAGTCGACGCTGGTCAATGCGCTGGTCGGCAGCAAGGTAACGATCGTCAGCCCCAAGGTGCAGACGACCCGCACGCTGGTGCGCGGCATCGCGATCGAGGGTGCGGCGCAGCTCGTCTTCGTCGATACGCCCGGCATCTTCGCGCCGCGCCGAAGGCTTGACCGCGCCATGGTCACGACCGCGTGGTCCGGCGCGCATGACGCCGACATCGTGGCGATGATGATCGACGCCAAGCTCGGGATCGACGAATCCGCCGACGCCATCCTGACGAAGCTCAAGGACGTTGCCGGGCGCAAGGTGCTCGTCCTCAACAAGGTCGACCTCGTGGCGAAGCCCGGCCTGCTCGCGCTCACGCAAGAGGCCAACGCGCGCGCCGGTTTCCTGGCGACCTTCATGGTGTCGGCGCTCACGGGCGACGGCACAGGCGAGGTGAGGGCGTGGCTTGCGGCAAATGCGCCGCCAGGCCCGTGGCACTATCCGGAGGATCAGATCTCGGACGCGCCGCTGCGGAGCCTCGCGGCCGAGATTACCCGCGAGCAGCTGTTCAACCGCCTGCACCAGGAGCTGCCCTACCGCTCGACGGTCGAGACCGACGTGTGGAAGGAGCTGCGCGGCGGCGCGGTGCGGATCGAGCAGACGATCTATGTGGAGCGCGAGAGCCAGCGCAAGATCGTGCTCGGCAAGGCCGGCGCCTCGATCAAGGCGATCGGGGCCGCGGCGCGCGCCGAGATCGCCGGCATCATCGAGCAGCCGGTGCATCTCTTTCTGTTCGTCAAGGTGCGCGAAGACTGGGGCGACGACCCGGAGCGTTATCGCGAGATGGGGCTGGAATTCCCACGCGAATAAGATGATGCGCCGCGTTTGACGGTGCCGGTGAATTGCGGTCAAATCCGCGCCCCGCAGGAGGGCGGCGGCCCCATCAACCGGGTATGCGCGATCCGAATAAGCCGATGGGACCGCGTGCAGCGAACGGGAGCGAGCCTTACCCCATGCGCCACATTCGACCGATTCTGTGCGGGCTGATCGCGCTTGGCGGGCTTGCGGCGGCCGCGGCGGAGCCGAAGTGGCCCGTCCTGCACACCGAGCAGGAATACATCGACCAAGTGACGCGGCCGAGCACGCTCAACGTCAACGATCCGAAGGCGGTGTTCGATTTCGTTTTCTCGAGTCTGCCGGAGCGCGTGAAGGTTTATCCGACGGAGAACTATTACTACTTCACTTTCATCAACGACGGCGTGCCGTTCGACGGCAATATCCGGCTCGACGCCAGCAACCGCGACCAGGGCAAGGTGATCTTCGCGTATTCGGAGGATCTCGAGGAATATCGCGGCGAGACGCCGGTGCAGCATCTCATTCTCGACGAATCGCAGGGCGTGAAGCTCGATAAGGTGCAGGATTTCGTTTATCGCATGACGTACAAGGACAAGAGCGTCATCTTCGAGCTCAACGACCTGTCGAACGTCAAGCCGCCCGCCAATGCGCTTGCGCCCAACGAGGAATTCATCGGGCCGAGCTTCGACGAATCGGGCATCCGCTTCTTCCTGGTGTTCGACACGAAGCTGAAGATCTTCCACTTCATCCTGGACGAGACCGTGAAGGTCGCCGACCAGCTTGAGCCCAGCAAGGGCGCGGATCGCATCCTGATCGGCAAGCGCACGGGCTTCGCGTTCTACCGCGACCATCTGCGCGACCGGAAGGTCATGATCGGCGCGTTCGAGGGCAACATGGTGACGAACAGCTATTTCGATGGGCCATTCGACCAGCTGCCCGACAATTTTCTCAAGGGCAACATGCTGCGCGACGCCATCATTGCGGCCGACCCGGAAATGAAAGGGCGTGTCGATCGGTTCGGCTCATGGGGCGATGGGTCCGAGCGCTATGCGATCGATCCCTATGTGCCCTACCGTGCTGCCGACGAACTGCACATGTTCGATCGCTGTGCGAAAGCGCGTCAGCACCAGCCCGAGTCCTACTATCTGTGTTTCGCAATCGACTATGACCGCGCGCACCATCCGCATTTGCGCGGGTTAGCCGACATCAAGTCGCCGCGGGCGCATCGGCGCCGCGCGCCCAACTGACGCGCGGCGAGCCGGCATGGTGCGCCCCCGCCGATGGCGAGCCGCCGCGTTCGGCGCGCTGATGTTGATCGCGGCCTGCGCCGGGTCGGCCGTGGCCGCCGCCGTCTACCCGCTCGATCCGCTTGATGCCGGGGAGCTTGCGACGATCGAGACGGTGCTCAAGCGGAGCGGGCGCTTCTCGGCGGGTACCAATTTCGCCTGGATACGCCTGCAGGAGCCCACGAAGGCGCTGGTTCAGGCATTCAAGCCCGGCATGGCGTTCCCGCGCCGCGCCGCGCTCGACGCGATCGACTACGCGAAGAAGAAGGCATTCGCGGTGGTCGTCGACGTGGCGGCGAAGCAGATTGTGTCGATGGAAGACCTCGGCGGATTGCAGCCGGGGCTGACCGACAAGGACTCCGACATCGCGACCGAAGTTCTCGATGCCGATCCGCGCATCCAGGCGGCGCTGATCGCGCGCGGATTGCGGGTACCGGGCAAGGTGTCGGAGAAGGTCGGCATCCAGTTCGCGCCGATCGGCTACGATCCGGCGCTCGCGCAGCAGGGCGGCCGGCTCATGCGCGCGTTCTTCGCCTCCGACCAGGGCGCCATCAATGAGTTCAGCCCGTTCGTCGACGGCCTGATGGCGGTTGTCGACGTCTACAGCCGGCAGGTCGTGCGCTTCGAGGACAATGCCGGTGCACCGACCGTGCATGTGCCGCACGACATCTTCGACCGCAAGCTTCGCGGCGCGCCCGAACGCACCAGCCGCGCGCCACGCCGACGCGGCGGGCGGCAGGATTTTGCGGTCGCGCGCAACATGGTGACGTGGCGCAATTGGCGGTTCCGCTACGGCTTCAATCTGCGCGAGGGGCTGGTGCTCTATCGGGTGGCGTTCGACGATCACGGCCGCGAGCGGCCGATCCTCTATCGTGGGTCGGTATCCGAGATCGTGACCGCCTACGGCGACGCCCGCCCGTCGTGGTCGTGGCTCGAGCTGTTCGATGAAGGCGTGTTCGGGATCGGTGCTTCAGCGGTCGCGGTCGAGGCCGGCCGCGAGGTGCCGGCGAACGCGCTGCTGCTCGACCCGGTGCTGCCCGACGCGGAGGCGCACGGCCTCTCGGCGCGCAAGCGCCATCGCATCTATGTGTATGAGCGCGATGGCGGAAACCTGCTGTACTATCCGCAAGGTAATGTCACATTCCACGCGCGTCCGACCGAGCTCGTGGTCGGCACGCTCGCGAGCTTCGGCAACTATGCCTACGGGCTCGATTGGGTATTTCGGCAGGACGGCTCGTTTGCGTTCGAGGTGACGCTTGGCGGCGAGGTACTGACCAAGTTCGTGCCCGCCGCCGAATGCGCGGTATGCAAGGCGGCGGCTGCCGGGCCCAGTCCGGGCGGCGAGAGCCGTACGTACACGGCGAGCGGCGACGAGCGCAACGGCACGCTGGTCTATCCGAACCTCGTCGCCGCCAACCACCAGCACTGGTTCAACCTGCGACTCGATTTCGACATCGACGGCAACGCCAATGCGGTGATGGAAAACAATCTCGTGCACGCGCCGGGGCCGCATGGATCGGCAGGCGAAGGTGGCGCCGGCGGTCGCGGCTTTTCGGCGAGCCACTCGGTGTTCGGTCGCGCGGCGGATGCCGCGCGCGACATGGACGACGCGACGGCACGCACCTGGACGGTCTTCAACCCGGCCGTCCGGAGCCGCGAAGGCCGCCCGTCCGGGTATACGATCACGCCGATGGAGAACGCGATGACCATCATCCCGCCGGCGCGCGCGGCTGGCGAGGCCGGCTTCACGTTCCACCATCTTTGGGTTACGCCCCATCGACAGGGGCAGATCTACGCCGCGGGCGCCTATCCGGACCAGGCCAAGTCCGACTACGCCGACACGCTCGCCCATTACGCGCGCGAAGGCTCGATCTACGACAAGGACATCGTCGTCTGGTACTCGCTGGGCATGACGCACTTCCCGCGCGTCGAGGACTATCCGATCATGTCGAGCGATCGGCTATCGGTCACGTTCCGGCCTGATGGCTTCTTCGCGCGCAACCGCGCGCTTCCGCTTGGCGAGGTCAGCGGCCGGTAGCGCATGGTTCGGCGAAAAGCCTGCTCCGGACTTGACCCGGAGTGGGACCGGTTCGCCGACAAGAACATGCGCCAGATACAACGCGCAAAGGAAAAGCCCGGCCGCATCGTGCGGCCGGGCTCCGTCGAAATCGTATGCGGTTGGGATGCGAATTAGCACCAGCGGAACCAGCTCCGGAAGCGGACGTGGCAACGGCGACCGCCGCCGCGGCTGCCCCAACGATAGTGGCTGCGCCAACGGTTGTGCCAGCCGACCTGCGTGACGTCGCTGCTCTTGTTCATCTCGGTGAGCTGCTGGAGCACGCCACTGTTGACCGGCGCGGCCTGCGTGGCCGGCACGGCGACGAATCCGATCCCGGCGACAACCAATGACGCGATCAAGACCTTGCGCATTCGCTTCTCCTCTCGTTGCCCTCTGTACGCGGTGTACTCGATGGGGGGTACAGGCGCTCCGTCATTACGGAGTAGGCGAAGTTAATCCGAAACGGCCTGAACGGCTAGGCTATATTTGGTTCATCAGGCGTTCATCTTGGCTTGTCGCAGTACCCCGAGCCATGCGGATGCATAACGCGCGACGCAACGTGGGGTTCGAAGACATCCACAAGGTGTGTCGTAGAAAGTAAATGTGGTGAACGACCGAATCGACATGGGCTGGCGCGTACTTTGTTGCGGTGCGAAAACGAGAAGGTGCAAATCGAGAATCCGGCGATGGTGGCAAGGCGTTGAGGCAAGGCAACTGAATCCATGGAATGGACCGATACCGGCATCGTGCTGGGCGCGCGGCGCCACGGGGAGGCGAACGCCATCCTCGAGCTGATGACGCGCGGACACGGTCGCCATCTCGGCCTCGTGCGCGGCGGCGCCAGCTCGCGCCTCAAGCCGGTGTTGCAGCCCGGCAATGCCGTAATGGCGATCTGGCGCGCGCGTCTCGATGAGCATCTCGGTTACTTCACCGTCGAGGGTGTCGACCTGCGCGCCGCGTCGTTTCTGTCCGCCGCCCACGCCGTCTTCGGCGTGACGCATCTCGCGGCCCTGTGTCGCTTGCTGCCCGAGCGCGATCCGCAGGAGGGCGTGTTCGAGGCCCTCGACATCATGCTCGCGGCGCTCGGTGATCCGGCGGCGGTCGCGGTGCTGGTGGCGCGCTTCGAGCTGGAGCTCCTGGCCGAACTCGGCTTCGGTCTCGACCTGTCAGCCTGCGCGGCGACCGGTGCGTCGGACGAACTCGTGTACGTATCGCCGAAGTCCGGCCGTGCGGTCTCGCGCGCTGCGGGCGAGCCGTGGCGCGACCGCCTGCTCGTGTTGCCTGCCTTCTTGGCCGACGCGGAGGCGCGGGACCCTACGCCCGATGAGCTCGCCGCCGGCTACGCGCTCACCGGCTTCTTCCTTCGTCGCCATGTCTACGACGCGCGCGGCGAAGCGGTGCCCGAGGCGCGCGCCCATTTCATCGCGGCGGTGACGCGCGCGATGGCGCGGGTCGCGTAGCGCGCGGTCCGGCGAAGGGACGTGAGATCGCCGACGAGCTTGTGCGAATAGACGAGTTGAAGCTTCAACGACGTGCCGCGCGGGTGCGCGGCGTCGCCGATCTCACCAGTACCACTTGTGCCAGCGCTGCCAGCGTGCCCAATGAGGGCGCCAGCGATAGCCGTAATGATAGGAGTGCCAGTAGCGCGGCGGACCTGCGTAGCAGGGATACCAACCCCAGCCGAGATTGCCATAGCGCCAGCAGGCGGCGGGGCCGACGGCGGCGACCGGCGGCGGCGCGACAGCGACGATCGGCGCGGTCGGGTAGGGCGTCATGTCGGCCGCACGCGCCGACATTGTCGGGAGCAGCATGGCTGCGAGCACCGAGATAAGAAGCACGAAACGCCGCATGGGACACCTCCGCGGCGCCATCATTCAGCGGTGGGCATAAAAAACCTTTAACAGGGGAGTGGCGTCAGCAAGACAGCAAGACGAGCGGCGTGTGCCGCTCGTTCTGTTGTGCATCCGCGTCAGATATCGATCACCACCAGCGGTGCCGCCAGCGCCAGTAGGGGCGGTGGTGCCAACGCCAATACGGGCGGCGCCACCCCCAACGGTGCCACCTGTGCCACCTGTGATAGCCCCAGCCGACGTTCTGGATCGCGCTGGTGCTCTGCGCTGCGGTCGCAACGCTGGCTGGCGCGGCCGGCGCCGCCTGGGCTGTCCCGAACGAGAGGGTGGCCGCCGAGAGCATGGCGGCCGCAGTAAGCATCACGGGCAGTTTGCGCATGATTTTCTCCAAAGTCGCCCCGCAGTTCCGGTTCGGGAGGATGTCTCCCGAGCCAGCATCCTATTCGAGCGATGTCGAACCGAACGTGGCTAACCCGTTCAACACACGTTCATTTCGGACATCGCCCGGTCGATGGAGGGTGAACGTCCGGGCCCCGCCTGCTGTTCCGGTCTGTGGCGGTTGTTCGCAGGACGCCCGCGCGGTATCGAGGCCGTATGGGCAAGCAGCTGATTCCTTCCGAGCCGTCCGACGTGCAGCCGGTCGGACTGCGCGAGGCGCTCGAGGAGCGCTATCTCGCCTACGCACTCTCCACGATCATGCATCGCGCGCTCCCGGATGCGCGCGACGGCCTGAAGCCGGTGCACCGGCGCATCCTCTACGGAATGCGGCTGTTGCGTCTCGATCCTGGCACGACGCTCAAGAAGTCGGCGAAGATCGTCGGCGACGTGATGGGCAACTTCCATCCGCACGGCGACCAGGCGATCTACGACGCGCTGGTGCGGCTCGCACAGGATTTCAGCTCGCGCTATCCGCTCGTCGACGGGCAAGGTAATTTCGGAAATATCGACGGCGATAACCCGGCGGCCATGCGCTACACCGAGGCGCGGCTGACCGAGGTCGCGCGCCTCCTGCTCGACGGGCTCGACGAGGACGCGGTTGATTTCCGCCCGACCTACGACGGCTCGGATCAGGAACCGGTGGTGCTGCCGGGCGCCTTTCCCAACCTGCTCGCCAACGGCTCCCAGGGCATCGCAGTCGGCATGGCGACCTCGATCCCGCCGCACAACGCGGCGGAGCTGTGCGATGCCGCACTCTTCCTCATCGACAACCCGAACGCGCGCAGCAAGACGCTTCTCAAATACGTGCCGGGGCCGGATTTCCCGACCGGCGGGCTCATCGTCGATCCGCGCGAGACCATCGCGGAGGCGTATGTCACCGGCCGCGGCTCGTTCCGTGTACGCGCGCGCTGGACCAAAGAGGACGCCGGCCGCGGCACCTATTCGATCGTGATCACCGAGATTCCCTGGTTGGTGCAGAAGTCGCGGCTCGTCGAGCGCATTGCCGAGCTGATCAACGAGAAGAAGCTGCCGCTCGTCGCCGACGTGCGCGACGAATCGGCGGAGGACGTCCGCCTCGTCATCGAGCCGCGCGCCCGCACGGTCGATCCCGAGTTGCTGATGGAATCGCTGTTCAAGCTCACCGAGCTCGAAAGCCGCATTCCGCTCAACATGAACGTCCTGCTGAAGGGTCGCATCCCCAAGGTGGTTGGCCTTGCCGAAGTCTTGCGCGAATGGCTCGACCACCGGCGCGAGGTGCTCCTCCGCCGCACCAATTTCCGCATCAGGGAGATCGACGCGCGGCTCGAGGTCCTGGGCGGCTACCTCGTCGCGTATCTCAACCTCGACAAGGTCATCCAGATCATCCGCACCGAGGACGAGCCCAAGCCGGTGCTGGTCAAGACGTTCAA
>DASXCK010000148.1:0-15351 GCA_036491235.1 Xanthobacteraceae bacterium
AGTCGAATACCGCGGCCTGCGCGGCTGGCTCGACGAGGTGCAGAAGATGGGCGAGCTCTTGCACGTCAACGGCGCCCACTGGGACGCCGAGATGGGCGCGGTGACGCAGATGCTCACCGAGAAGAGCAACAACACGGCGCCCGCGATCTTGTTCGACGAGGTGCCGGGCTATGCGAAAGGCTTTCGCACGCTCTACGGACACTTCTCGTCGATCCGCCGTGTCGCGCTCACGCTCGGCCTGCCGCTCAAGTACGAACGCAAGGTCGACATCGTCCAGCGCTACCACGCGCGCATGCAGGACATGAAGCTGCTGCCGCCGCGCTTCGTGAAGGACGGGCCGATCCTGCAGAACGTGCTGGAAGGCGATGCGATCGACGTCCTGAAATTCCCGGTGCCGCGCCACCACGAGAAGGACACGGCGCGCTTTCTCGGCACCGCCTGCTGCGTGATCACCCAGGATCCGGACTCGGGCTGGTTCAATCTCGGCGCCTACCGCAGCCAGGTCTATGACGGCAAGACGGTCGGCTGTCAGATCACCGAGGGCAAGCACGGCCGGATCCATCGCGACAAGCATTTCGAGCGCGGCAGGCCCATGAAGGTGGTGATCCTGTGCGGCCAGGATCCGCTGCTGTTCATGCTCGCGTCGAGCCCGCTGCCGGAGATCAGCGAGTACGACATCGCGGGCGGCCTGCGCGGAGAGCCGATCGACTGCATCCGCGGGCCCTACACGGGCTTCCCGATTCCGGCCGATTGCGAGATCGCCATCGAGGGCGAGACGGTGCCGGGCCAGGTGCGGCCGGAGGGGCCGTTCGGCGAATGGATGGGCTACTACTCGGACGACACTCAGCAGCGCCCCTATGTCAACGTGAAGACCGTGCTCTACCGCAACGACCCGATCCTGTGCTGCGCGCCGCAGCACAAGCCGGTCGACGAGACCGGGCTGCTCAAGGGCATCGCCGGCTCGGCGCAGATCTGGCGCTCCCTCGACGCCTGCGGCGTGCCCGAGGTGCTTGGCGTGTGGAACCACGAGGCCGGGCCGGCGACGCGCTTCACCGTGATCCAGATCCGCCAGCGCTATCCAGGCCACGCTCGCCAGGCGCTGCATGTCGCGGCGGCTTGCCAGGGCGGCGCCTATGCGGGCAAGTGGACCGTGGTGGTCGACGATGACATCGACGCCGGCGAGCTCGACCAGGTGCTGTGGGCGATGTGCACGCGGTTCGATCCCAATGTCGACATCGACCTCATCCAGAAGGCCTGGGCGTCGAAGCGCGATCCGCTCTTTTTGCCCGGCAACTTCAACAACCGCATCCTGATCGACGCCTGCATCCCCTACGAGATGAAGCTCAAGAACACCTTCCCGACCGTGGTCGACGTCAGCGGCGATTTGCGCGGGCGACTGCGGGCCAAGTTCCCGCATATCTTTCCGCCGATGTAATAATCGGGGAAATGGGATGAAAGATTCTCAACATCGTCATGCCCGGGCTTGTCCCGGGCATCCACGGCTTGGCCACGCAGCGAGAAAGTCGTGGATGGCCGGGACAAGCCCGGGCATGACGTGGCTAGGTTTGTGCGTTTCCGTAGCATTGATGCTTGGTGCGCCGTATGCGCGCGCCGAAAGCGTCGAAGACTTCTACCGTGGCAAGACCGTCACGCTCGTCATCGGCTATAGCGTCGGCGGCGGCTACGACCTCTATGGGCGACTGGTCGCACGCTATCTCGGCAAGCACATCCCGGGCCAGCCGACCGTCGTGGCGCAAAACCGCGAAGGCGCCGGCAGCCTGCGCGCCGCGATCTACATCTACAACGCGGCGCCAAAGGACGGCACGGTCATCGGTACGTTTTCGCGCAGCATGGCGGTCGCGCCGCTGCTCAACGAGGCGCCGTTCGATGCTTCGAAGTTCGCCTGGCTCGGCTCGGTCTCGACCGACGTCAATGTGTGCGCGACGTGGAAGACGTCGAAGATCAAGACGTGGAACGACATGCTGAGCACGCCCTTCAAGCTGGGCGGCCTCGGCGCCGGCGCCGATCCGGACATCTTCGCGCTGATGTTCAAGAATGTCTTCGGCGCCAAGATCAAGCTGGTCACCGGCTATCCGGGCACCAACGACGTCGGGCTCGCCATGGAGCGCGGCGAGGTCGATGGGCTGTGCGGGCTGTCGTGGTCGACCATGAAGACGCGGCACGGCGACTGGCTCGCAGGCAAGAGGATCAACATTCCGGTGCAAGCGGGGCTGCACAAGGAGTCCGATATCCCCGACGTGCCGAGCGTCATGGACCTCGTGAAGACGCCGGAGCAGACCCAGATCGTGCGGCTGATCCTCACCAGCCAGGAGATGGCGCGCCCGTTCGTGGCGCCGCCCGGCATTCCGGACGATCGAAAGCGCGCGCTGATCGACGCATTCGCGGCGACTATGAAGGATCCGGATTTCCTCGCCGAGGCCGCCAAGATGAAGGCCGACGTCAACCCGGTGAGCGCCGCCGCGATCGATAGCCTGCTCGCGGATGTCTACAAGACGCCGAAGGATGTGGTGGCCAAGGCGGCCAAGGCCACGGCGCCGTGATTGAGGTGAGCACAGCGTCTGCGCTCGGTTACGCTCCCGCCCGTTGGCGGGGAGGGTCGGCCGCCGTCGCATCGCGACGGCGGACTGGGTGGGGGCGCTACGCTTGCTCTGAGTTCGCGGCCGCCCCCCGCCCCCGACCCCTCCCCGCCACTCGCTTCGCTCGCGGGGGGAGGGGAGCACAGGCGCCGAACAAGCAATGGCCCTGATAGGTGCCCGCATCGCCCGCATCGAGGACGACGCGCTGCTGCGCGGGCGTGGGCGCTTCGTCGATGATCTCGTGGTCGGCGGAGTGCTGCACGCGGCCTTCCTGCGCAGCCCGCATCCACACGCATTGATCCGCGGCGTTTCGACCGACGCCGCGCGGGCGATGCCGGGCGTGCATGCGGTGCTGACCCTCGACGATCTCGCGCCCGTGCTGGCGCAGCGGCGCATGATCCGCCGCTCGTATGCGGGGAACCTGTCCGACACGCTGTGGCCGTTCGCGCTCGCCGACCGCGAGGTCTCCTACGTGGGCGAGCCGATCGCGCTCGTGGTGGCCGAAAGCCGCTACGTGGCCGAGGACGCGGCTGCGGCCGTCGAGGTCGACTACGAGGCGCTGCCGGCGGCCGTCGACTGCCGCGAGGCGCTGCGACAGGGTGCGCCGGCGGTGCGGCGCGAGCTTGCTTCGAACAACATCGCGTCGTTCAAGGTGAGCTACGGTGATGTCGCGGCCGCGTTCGCGTCGCCGAAGCATCTGGTGCGCACAGCGCTTTGGCAGCACCGCGGCGCCGGCCATCCGATCGAGGGCCGCGGCATCCTGGCCGAACATCACGGCACCGACGAGGCCATTACGGCCTGGGCCTCGACCCAGAAGGCGCACGACCTGCTCAACTCGCTCAATAACTGCGTGCGCCTCGACGACATCCGCCTGCGGGTCGCGACGCCGGACGTCGGCGGCGGCTTCGGGCCAAAACTCTGCGTCTACTCCGAGGATGTCGCGGTGGTCGCGGCGGCGCGGCTGCTCGGGCGCTCGATCAAATGGATCGAGGATAGGCGCGAGCACTTCACCAATGCGGCGCAGGAGCGCGATCAGTACTGGGACCTCGAGATCGCGCTCGATGCCGATGCAAAGGTTCTCGGCATCCGCGGCCGCCTCATCCACGACCAGGGCGCCTATGCGCTTCAGGACGTCAACCAGCCGTACAATTCCGCCAAGGCCCTGACCGGGCCCTTCATTGTGCCGGCGCTGCAGATGGACATCGCGGTCGCGGCCACGAACAAGACGCCGGTCTCCTCCGTACGCGGCGCCGGCTATCCGCAGGCGTCGTTCGCGATGGAACGACTGCTCGACACGGTCGCGCGCGAGGTCGGCATCGATCGCGCCGAGCTGCGCCGGCGCAATCTCATACCGGCCGACAAGATGCCCTATGCGCTGCCCCTCAAGGAGCGCTCGGGCGCCGCCATCCTCTATGACAGCGGCGACTATCCGGCGTGCCAGGCCGAGGTGCTGAAGGCGGCGGCGTGGGACGACTTCCCGCAACGCCAGCGCGCGGCGCTTGTCGAGGGCCGCTACATCGGCATCGGGCTCGCGCATGCGTTGAAAGGCACCGGGCGCGGGCCGTTCGAGTCCGGCATCGTGCGGATTGCGCCATCCGGGCGCGTGTCGGTTTTCACCGGCGCGGCAGCGATGGGGCAGGGGCTCAAGACCGCGCTGGCGCAAATCTGTGCGCACGAGCTCGGCGTCAAGGCTGAGGATGTCCGCGTGGTCGCGGGCGATACCGCGACCGTCGCGGTCGGGCTCGGCGGCTTCGCGAGCCGGCAGACCGTGACGGCGGGATCTTCCGTGATGCTGGCGGCGCGTGCCGTGCGCGACAAGGCCAAGAAGCTCGCGAGCCATCTGCTCGAAGCCGGCGAGCATGACCTCGAAGTGGTGGACGGCTCCGTGCGCGTCGTCGGCGCTTCGAAGCTTGCGATCGGCCTGGGCGAGCTATCGCGCGTGCTCCAGGGCGCGCCCGGCTACGGCTTTCCGGAAGGCCTCGATCCCGGGCTCGACGCGAGCGTCAATCATAGACTCGATGCGCTTGCCTATGCGAATGCCTGTCATGTCGCCGAGGTCGAGGTCGACATTGAAACCGGCTACGTGCGCGTCCTGCGCTATTGCGCGATCCAGGACTCCGGCACGCTGATCAACCCCATGATGGTGGCCGGCCAGGTCCAGGGCGGCGTCGCGCACGGCATCGGCAATGCGTTGCTCGAATGGATGAGCTACGACGCCGGCGGCCAGCCGATGACGACGACGTTCGCCGAATATCTGCTGCCGGGCGCGACCGAGGTCCCGATGATCAACACGCTGTTCAAGGAGACACCGTCGCCGCTCAATCCGCTCGGCGCCAAGGGCGCCGGCGAGGTCGGCACCATTCCGGCCGCTGCCGCCGTGATCGGCGCGATCGAGGATGCGCTCACGCCATTCGGCGTGCGCATCACGCAGACGCCGCTGCCGCCGCAGCGGATTTTGGAGTTGATCGCCGCCGCGAAGGGATGACGCCGATCGGCGTCATGCCAGGCCTTGTGCCGGGCATCGACGTCTTTACAACGGCGTGAACACCGGAAGACGTGAATGGCCGGGACAAGCCCGGCCATGACGGGTGAGGTATCGCCATGGAATTCGACAACGCGTTCGAGGTGCCGCTGCCGCCGGAGCAGGCCTGGCCGGTACTGATGGACATCCAGCGCATCGCGCCGTGCATGCCGGGGGCGCAATTGACCGAGGTGGTCGACGACCGCACCTACAAGGGCAACATCGGCGTGCGTCTCGGGCCGGTGGCGTTGACGTTTGCCGGTACCGTCAAGTTCGAGGAGATCGACGACGCGAGCCGCAGGGCGCGCGTGAAGGCGCAGGGCACCGACGCCAAGGGGCGCGGCGGCGCCAACGCGGCGGCCTCGTTCCGCCTCGAGCCGGTGCCGGCCGGCTGCAAAGTGCTGGTGCATACGGATCTCACGCTTTCCGGCTCGGTCGCCCAATACGGCCGTGGTGTCGGCATGATCCAGGCGACGGCGGCGCAACTGATGAAGCAGTTTGCCGAAAACCTGAAGAAGCAGCTCGAGGCCTCGGCGCCGAGCGGCACGCCTACCGCCGCGCCGACGGCGTCAGCGCCGGCCGCGGCAGCGCCCGCAACGAAAGCGGCGGCGCCGCAGGCACCTGCTCCGCAAGCGCCGGCTCCTCAACCGCCTCCGGCCGCTGCGCCGATCTCCGGCTTCTCGCTCATGGCTCGCGTGATCTGGGACTCGATCGTGCGGTTGTTTACCGGCCGATCAGGCTGAGGGGGCGGCTGACCCGGGCGCGCTCCTCTGCTATGCTGCATCCAATGATTGCAGTCGGGGGAGGGCGACATGTCGATATTCACGAGGCTTGGGGTCTGCTTCTGCGCCGCCGCATGCGCCATGGCAGCGATGGGTCCGACGCGTGCGCAATCGCCCGGCATCGTCGGCATCATCGCGCCTGAGGCGCAGGTTGAGTTGGTGCGGGAAGGCTTCGTCTTCACTGAAGGGCCGGTCCGCGCCGAGGACGGCGGCCTCTACTTCTCGGACATCAGGCCGAACAAGACCTATCATCTCGACCTCGAGGGCAAGCTCACGGTGGTGCGCGAGGATACCGGCGGCGGCAACGGTCTTGCGCTGACGCCGAATGGCGAGGTCCTGACCGCGGAAGGCGACACCAAGCGGATCACCCGGCGCGGCGAAGACGGCGGCATTACGGTGCTCGTGGACCGTATCGACGACAAGCCGCTCATCGCGCCCAACGACCTCATTCCGGACGCCAAGGGCGGCATCTATTTCACTGATCCGGGTCCGCGCCCCGTGGTACCGGGCCGGCCGACCTATGTGGGCTATCTCGCGCCCGACGCCAAGCAGGCGATCATCATCGACGGAGCGGTCGCACGGCCGAACGGGCTTACGCTGACGCACGACGGCAGGACGCTGATCGTCGACGACACGATCGGCGCTGAAATCTTCGCCTACGATGTGCAGGCCGACGGTCGCGTCGTGAACAAGCGCGTTTTCGCACGCCTGCAGGACATACCGCAGGGCAAGGAGAGCGGCGCCGACGGCCTCGCGATCGACAATGCCGACCGCATCTACGTGTCGACCATCACGGGCGTGCAGATATTCGATGCCAAAGGCGAGTACCTCGGGACCATCCCGGTGCCGCGCCAGCCCGCGAACGTCGCCTTCGGCGGACCCGACAAACAGACCCTCTACATCACGGCGCGCGAAGGCCTCTATCGCGTGCGCTTGCTGGCGCGCGGGCCGGATCGCATGGGCAAGTGAACGGGGCGACGTGAGGCGCGCGAACGCGCTGGCGTCAGGCGGGCTCCTTCACGGGCGGCAGGACGGCGTCCTTGCCGGCCGCCTGCAGACGCTTTGCCGCATCGAGTGCCGCATTGACGATGCCCTGATAGCCGGTACAGCGGCACAGATTGCCGGAGATCGCGATACGCACTTCCTGCTCGGTCGGGTCCGGGTTGTCGCGGAGGAACTCGAGCAGCGTCGTGAGCATGCCGGGCGTGCAGAAGCCGCATTGCAGGCCATGGTTATCGCGGAAGGCTTCCTGCAGCGGATGCAGCTCATTGTCGTTCGGCGCGATGCCCTCGACGGTGAGGATGTCGTGTCCATCCGCCTGCACGGCGAGCATGAGGCACGATCGCGCCGAGCGGCCGTCGAGCAGGATCGTGCAGGCGCCGCACACGCCGTGTTCGCAGCCGAGATGCGTGCCGGTGAGCCCGAGATAGTGGCGGATGAAGTCCGCCAGCGTGATGCGGACCTCGACTTCCTTCTCGTAGCGCTTGCCGTTGACGGTCAGCGTCACGGTGCGTTTGAGCTCGTTCATGCTTTCGATCCTTGGCGCATGTTCGTGTCGGCGAACCGGTGTCCACGTCGCCGGAACATGTGCTTTCCTAGTGCAGCTTGGCGACGACCGGTTGGCCGATGCGCGTGACGGCCTTCTCCAGCGCGCGGCGCGACAGCACGGCGGCGAGATGCTGGCGGTAGCTCGCCGGCGCGTGGATGTCCTCGATCGCCTCGATCGACCGGCAGCTTTCACAGGCCTGGCGCAGCAGTTCCGGCGTCGGCACCTGGCCGACCAGCGCCTGCTCGACCTCGCGGGCGCGCACCGGCGTCACAGCAGCGCCGCCGATGGTGACGGAAGCGCGGACGATCTTGCCGGCGCCGCCCGCCTCGAGCAGCGCAGCCGCCGACGTGATGGCGAAGTCGCCATGGCGGCGCGAGAACTCGACGAACGCATAGCCATGGCCCGTCGGCCACGGCTTGAAACGCACGGCCGTGAGGATCTCGGTCGGCTCGACCGCGGTTGTCATGTAGCCGACCGGGAAGTCGGCGAACGCGACCTCGCGCGTGCCGTTCGGGCCGGTCACGACCACGGCCGCGTCGAAGGCGGCGCCCAGGGTCACGAGTTCGGCTGCCGGATCGAGATGGCAGAGCGAGCCGCCGATGGTGCCGCGGTTGCGCGTCTGGCGATGGCCGATCTGCAGGATCGCCTCCTGCATCAGCGGCAGCTTGCTGCGGATCAGGTCGGAGAACTCGAGTTCGCGCTGGCGCGTCATCCCGCCGATCTCGATCGCGCCGCCCGTTTCGCGAACATAGGACAGACCTTCCACGCGATTGAGGTCGATCACGTGGTCGGGCAGCACGTAGCGCATGTTGAGCATCGGCATCAGCGACTGGCCGCCGGCCAGAAGCTTGGCGTTCTCCAGGCGTCCGAGCAGGCCGATCGCGTCGGCGACCGTGCTGGGATCGTAGTAGCGAAAAGGAGGCGGCTTCATCGGCAGGGACCAGTAGACGCACCCGTGGACCGACCGGTGGATCGGCAAGGTGACGGAGTATAAGGAATGGCTGCGGCCGGGCAACCCATGCGGCCGAAAGGGAAATTCGTCATGCGCCTCACTCCGGTCTGTATCGCTCTCATGCTTGCCCTGCCCGCTGTGCAAGCCTCGGCTGATCCCGTCGAGGATTTCTACCGCGGCCGCAACGTCACGCTGGTCATCGGCTATTCGGCGGCGGGCGGCTATGACACCTATGCGCGCGTGGTTGCGGCGCATCTCGGCAACCACATTCCCGGACACCCGACCGTCTTGCCGCAGAACATGGAGGGCGCCGGCAGCCTGCGCGCCACGAACTATCTCTACCAGGCGGCCGCGAAGGACGGCAGCGTGATCGGCATGGTGGGGCGCGGGATGGCGATGGAGCCGCTGATCGGCCGCAGCCACGCTTCGTTCGATTCGCGCAAGTTCGCCTGGCTCGGCAGCGGCACGAACGAGGTGAGCACATGCGTGACCCGCGCCGCGTCGCCGGTGAAGACCTGGGCTGACGCGCTCACGAAGCCTTTCACGGTCGGCGGCCAAGGTTCGGGCTCAGATCCGGATATCTTCGCCATCGTCATGCGCAACGTATTCGGCGTGAAGCTGCGGCTCGTCACCGGTTATCCGGGCACGGCGGAGCTCACGCTCGCGATCGAACGCGGCGAGATCGACGGCCGCTGCGGTTGGTCCTATTCCAGTCTCAAGCAGCAGCACCCGGACTGGATCGCCAAGCACCAAGTCAACATCCTGGTGCAGCTCGCCCTGGCGAAAACCCCCGAGTTGCCGGACGTGCCGCTGATCACGGAGTTCGCCAAGACCGACCGCCAGCGCCAGATCCTGCACCTCGTGTTCAGCCGACAGTCGATGGCGCGGCCGTTCCTGGCGCCGCCCGGCATTCCGGCCGACCGCAAGCAGGCGCTGCGCACGGCGTTCGACGAAACCATGCGCGATCCGGCGTTTCTGGCCGAGGCGAAGCAGCGTGGGCTCGAGGTCAATCCGGTGAAGGGTGCCGAGATCGACAAGCTGATCGAAGAGCTTTATGAGACGCCCCCTGATATCATTGCCGAGGTGCGGGACAGCATCGCGCCGGGCGCGAAATAGCAGTTATTCCCTTCAAAGGTTCGGGAACACATCCGTGGCCAAGAAAATCCCCCTGACCCTCGCCTGCGGTGATTACGAGATCGTGCGCGCCCTCAAGGAGGGCCAAGTCGAGCCGGACGGCATCGACCTCACGGTGCTGACCGAAATGGACTCGACCACGCGGCACTGGCGCTTCATCCGCAATCGCGACTTCGACATGGCGGAGACCTCGGCGTCGTCCTACGTCGTGGCGAAGGACCGCGACGAGCCCGTCACGGCGCTGCCGGTCTTTCTGCATCGCCGCTTTCGCCACGGCTTCGTGTTCATCAATACGCAGAAGGGGATCAGGACGCCGAAGGACCTGATCGGCCGCCGGGTCGGCATCAAGTCGTTCCTGGTCACCGCCGGACATTGGATGCGCGGCATTCTCGAGCACGAGTACGGCGTGCCGCACAAGTCGCTGCAGTATTTCGCCGAGCTCGACGAGGATATCGATTTCACGCCGCCCGCCGACCTGAACATCACGCGGCTGCCGCAGGACAAGTCCGTCGAGAAGATGCTGGCCGAGGGCGAGCTCGACGCCGTGATTCATTCGAGCATCATCAAGCCGCTGGCGTCGGGCGATCCGCGCGTCGGGCGTCTGTTTCCCGATTTCAAGTTCGAAGAGATCGCCTTCTACAAGAAGACCGGCATCTTCCCGATCATGCACGTGATGGGCATCAAGCAGGAGATCGTGGATAAGCATCCCTGGGTGCCGATCAACATGTTCCATGCGTTCCAGAAGGCCAAGGCGATCGCCATGGCGCGCATGGCGAATCCGCGCATCGTACCGCTTGCCTGGTATCGCGAGGCCTGGGAGGAGCAGGAGGAAATCCTGGGTCCGGACCCGTGGGAATACGGCCTCGGCGAGCGCAATCGGCACAACATCGAGACGCTGGCGGGGTATTCGCACGAGCAGGGGCTCACTCAGCGGCGGCTCGGTGCGGATGATCTGTTCGTAAGCGTGTTCCAGGGCCGCAAGCGCGGGGATGAGTTCAGGATTTAATCGCGACCGTCATTCCTAGGAGCGCGCAGCGCGACGAAGCAAACCTCGTCGAGATTGCTTCGCTCGCAATGACGACGGTTACGCCGCCTTCCCGCGCTCCATCGCGACCGCGGCCTTGAGGCTGTCGACGTCGCGATAGATCGAGGCGACCGCCAGCGTGCGGCCGCCGCGCCGATAGCGCAGCACGCAATCCTTGCCCATCACGTCACCGTCGATCGCGATCTCATCCCACTTTGCGGCGTGCCCTACATAATTGATCGGCACGTCGTAATGCTGGCTCCAGAAGAACGGCACCGCCGTGAAGCGTTCGCGCCGTCCCAGCATGTTGAGCGCCGCGGCCTGCCCGTGACGTTCCGCGACCACCCAATGCTCGACGCGGATGTTCTCGCCGCTGTGCGGATCGGGCCAGCGAGCGATGTCGCCGGCTGCATAGATGTCCGGCGCGCTGGTCGCGAGATACGCATCGACCTTGACGCCGCTGTCGAGGACGAGGCCCGCCTGCTCGGCGAGCGCGATGCGCGGGCGTACGCCGACGCCGGTGACCACCAGCTCGGCATCAAGGGTGCGGCCGCTCTTGAGCGTCACGCGCTTGTCGTCGATCGCCGTGGCGCTGTCTTCGAGATGGAAGATCACGCCATGCTCCTCGTGCAGCTTGCGCACGAAATCGCCGAGCTCCGGACCGAGGATGCGTTCCATCGGCCGCTTCTCGGGCGCGACCACGTGCACCTCGATGTCGCGTGCGCGCAGCGAGGCCGCAACCTCGAGACCGATGAAGCTCGCCCCGATCACCACCGCACGTTTCGCCTTTTCGGCTTGTGCGATGATGGCGCGGCTATCGGCGAGCGTGCGCAGCGTATGCACATGCGCGAGGTCCATGCCGGGAATAGGCAGGCGTACCGGCTCGGCGCCGGTCGCGAGCAGCAGCCGGTCGTAGGCGACGGTCTTGCCGTCGGCGAGCGCCACCGTGCGGGCGCGCGCGTCGATTGACCCGACCTTGGCGTTGAGGCGCAGGTCGATGTGGTTCTCTGAATAGAAATCGTCGGGGCGCAGCGGAATCCATTCTTCCGGCGCGTTGCCGGCGAGATAATCCTTGGAGAGGTTTGGCCGGTCGACCGGCGACACCGTATCGTCGCTCAGCATCGTGATGTCGCCGCCAAAACCTTCGCGCCGCAGCTTCTCGGCGGCGGCGAAACCGGCGGCGCCGCCGCCGACGATGACGATCCGCCGCGGCGCATCGACGGCCGCGCTGCCCGGCTTCTTCGCAGCCGGCGCCTCCTTGCGGCCGGCGACGAAGACTTTGCCGTCGCGTTGCTCGACCTGCCAGCAGCTGAGCGGGCTCAATGCCGGCGGCCCGAGGGCCTCGCCGGTGCGCAGGCTGAAGCAGGCGTGATGCCACGGACAGCGCACGGTGTCGTCGACCACGAGTCCGTCGCCGAGCGGGCCGCCATAGTGCGAGCAGCTGGCGTCGATCGCGAAAATCTCCGTGTCCCGGCGCGCGACCAGCACGTTGCTGTCGCCCACGTGTCCGACAAGCGACCCGCCGTCGGGGATGTCACCGCCCGGGACGCCTTGCGTGAGGTCGGGACCGGCCGGCTTTGCGGGTTCGCCCATGCGGTTCTCCTCGATCCGTCGCCCTGCCGCCGGCGCGTCGCGCCGGGCGGTGGCAACCTGTCAATTGACGCAAGAAACCGCCGAAATGTTCCCATTTGGCCGGATCGGCGCGCCAGCTTTCGACAGGAACGTTTTCCCCCTTTTGCCATCCAATGGAAAGGGACCCAAAGCTCAGGAAACGCGAATGGACGATTTTACCAAATTTCCCGATGGCGCGCCGAACGGCGCACTGTCGGACTTCGACAAGCAAAGCCGGCGTCCGTCGCGTCGCGAGGTCGAGAGCGCGGTCGCAACGCTCATCCGGTGGACGGGCGACGATCCAGAGCGCCAGGGCCTGGCCGATACGCCGGCGCGCGTCACCCGCGCCTTCGAGGAATGGTTTTCCGGCTACGGCGAAGACCCCGAGCAGCTGCTGCAGCGGACGTTCGAGGAGGTCGCGGGCTATGACGAGGTGGTCCTGCTGCGCGACATCCGCTTCGTGTCGCATTGCGAGCACCACATGGCTCCGATCACCGGCCGGGTGCATATCGGCTACCTGCCGCGCAATCGCGTGGTCGGCATCTCCAAGCTGATCCGCGTCGTCGAGGTCTTTGCCCGCCGCCTGCAGATCCAGGAGCGGCTCACCGCCGAGATCGCCAACACGCTCGACAGCGTGCTGCGGCCGCACGGCGTCGCGGTCGTGGTCGAGGGTACGCACGGGTGCATGACCAGCCGCGGCGTCAACCGCGCCGAGGCGACGCTGGTCACGAGCCGCATGCTCGGTGTCTTTCGCGACCGGCCCGAGACGCGGCAGGAATTCCTCACCGCCATCGGACTGCGCGGCGGAAAAAGGCTGGCGTAATCACGATCGGATTTTCGCGAGCGGCACCGAGTCGTCGGTGCCGCTTTCTGTTGCGCCTACACGCTTCAAGCCGTTTCAACATGCGTGCTCCGGAGCGCTAACATGCGAGCGCAGCCGGAACATGCGCGTTTGTGACACGCACGCAATTCAAGATTTTTCCGGAACCTTTCGATCGCGACTACATCTATGGTCCCGGGCAGCCCCGCTTGGGCGCTGACCTGGCATTCAACGTGAAGAAATCAATTAGACGAGATCGCGCATGGCCGCGAACGCGGCCGTGCGCGCGACTGCATCAAAAGCATCATTGAAAGCCGCAAAGGAGATTCCGATGAAGCACATAACCGGATTGATGGCCGGCGCGAGCATCGCCGGCCTGTTCGGAGCCATGCTTGCCGCCGCGGCTCCGCGAACACAACCAAGCTTCGACGCGGCAATCCCGCGGGCTACAAGCTTCGACGCGACGATAACGCGTCATGCGCAGACGTTGATCGACGAGGGACGCAAGATCTTCCGCTACGATACGTTCGGCAGCGAGGCGTTCTGGGGCGGCCAGCTCGAGCTGCACAAAGCGATCGCCGGCGCCAAGAACGGCGGCGTCGGTCCCGGCGTGTCGCCGAAGACCGCACTCGCGGTCGGGCTGAAGGTCGATGTCGACGCACTGCCGGCTTCGTTGCAGCGGCAGACCAAGGGCGGCAAGGTCAACCTCGACGATCCGGCCGTGACGATCGCGCTGCTGAAGCTCAACGCGGTCCTCGGCGTCACCGCCTTCGCGGATGCCAAGGGCAACATCACGTCGATGGGTATCCAGTGCTCGTTTTGCCACTCGACGGTCGACAACTCGTTTGCGCCGGGCATCGGCCATCGGCTCGATGGCTGGGCCAATCGCGATCTCAATGTCGGCGCGATCATGTCGCTCGCGCCCAACCTCAAACCGTTCACCGATCTGCTCGGCGTCGATGAGGCGACCGTCAAGAAGGTTCTGGCGAGCTGGGGGCCGGGCCGCTTTGACGCGGAGCTCGACAAGGACGGCAAGGCGCTGCGTCCGGACGGCGGCCAAGCCGGCACGCTCATCCCGCCGGCTTTCGGCCTCGCGGGCGTGAACCTGCATACCTGGACCGGGTTTGGATCAGTGCCTTATTGGAACGCGTATGTGGGCGTGACCGAGATGCACGGCTCCGGGACGTTTTTCGACGCGCGGCTTGGCGACAAGGATCAGTATCCGCTTGCAGCGAAGAGCGGCGAATTCAATACGCGGGGCACGCCGGACCGCGTCACCTCGAAGCTTGCCGCGCTGCACCTCTACGAGCTCGCCATCCCGGCACCGCAAGCGACCGCCGGCTCGTATGATCGGGCCGCGTTCCAGCGCGGCAGGACCCTGTTCAACGGCCCGGCAAAATGCGCGACCTGCCATGTGCCGCCGTTGTTCACCGAGCCGGGCAACAACCTGCATACGCCAGCCGAGGTCGGCGTCGACGCCTTCCAGGCCGATCGCTCGCCGACGCATATGTATCGCACCGCGCCGCTCGCCGGTCTGTGGACGCACCAGAAGGGCGGCTTCTACCACGACGGACGGTTCGCCACGCTGCTCGACGTCGTCAATCACTATGATGGGCACCTCAAGCTCAACCTCAACGACGCGCAGAAGAAGGACCTGGTGGAGTATCTGAAGGGGATCTGATCGGGATGCGCGGTATCGCGCTCTCCTGATTGCATCTGCTCGCGATGGGTGAGTGGCCGCCTCGGCGATTTGAGCGCACGAGGTGTCCACTCACCAAAGTCCCGTGATGCGGCTCGCCTTTATCGGCTGGAGCCAGACACCACGCGGCATGAACGGCAAACATATTCAAAAATGGGCAAAGGTAATTAGTAATCGCGCTTCGCGAGATCTTGGTCGCGTCAATCAATCTCAAGAAATGTCGGAACGTTTCGCCCAGGGCCGCATCCAATGGTCGGGCGGCAGTGAGACCGCCGGATAGGCGCACGTGGCGACCTGCGCATCGGATTCGCGCGAGCCTGCCGTTTGCGCGGGAGCTCGTGGGCTCCTAGCGGAGGTTCCGATGAAACGCATGACCGCGGCGATCGCTGGTATCGGCATGGCCGGTATATTGGGATCGGTATTTGCTTTTGCCGATCCGCCTTCTTCTTCCCCTTCTTCGGGTGACGGCAAAGCGATCTTTCGCTTTGATACCTTTGGTGACGAGCAGCTTTGGACCGACACGCTGCAGATGCAGACGGTCCTCCCGACCATCAGCCCGAGGACCGCGTTATCGGTCGGTCTGAAAGTCGACTCCGATGCCCTCCCGTCCGACTTGATCAAGGCCATCAAGGCCGGCCAGGTGAACCTGGACGATCCCGCGG
>DASXCK010000149.1:0-20812 GCA_036491235.1 Xanthobacteraceae bacterium
CGGCAACTCGATGGGCGGCATGCAGGCCTGGATGTGGGCCGAGCGCCACCCGGATTACATGGACGCGATCGTCCCGATGGCGGCGCAGCCGACCCCGATGGCAAGCCGCAACTGGATGCTGCGGCGGATGATGCTCGAGACGATCCGCAACGACCCCGAGTACGACAACGGCAACTACACCACGCAGCCCCGCCTCATGAAGATCGCGAGCGTGTTCTTCGGCATCGCGACCGCGGGCGGGACGCAGCACTACCAGAAGATCGCGCCCACGAACGCGCTTGCCAACAAAGTGGTCGACGCGCGGCTCGCCGCGCCGATGACGGCTGACGCGAACGACTTCCTCTGGGCATGGGGCTCGTCCGCCGACTTCGACGCATCAGCTGATCTGGAAAAGATCACCGCGACGGTGCTGGCGATCAACTCGGCCGACGACGAGCGCAACCCGCCGGAGACCGGGATCATGGCGGCGGCGATGAAGCGGGTGAAGAACGGCAAGCTCTACCTGATCCCGGCGAGCCCCGAGACCACGGGCCATCTCACGACCGGCAACGCCAAGTTCTACACCAAGCAGCTCGAGGAGTTGCTGGCGACCGCGCCGCGGCAGGCAATGTGAGCCTCTGCGGCGCGGCCTCGCGCCTGCGCGCGGCCGCGCCGGGAGACGCCGCGCGCCTGCGCGAGATCGCGCGCATTGCATATGAAAAATACGTGTCGCGCATCGGACGCGAGCCGGCGCCGATGCAGGCGGACTACGCCGCGGCGATCGCGGCCGGCCGCGCGGTCGTGATCGAGGCGGGGGGCGTCGTCATCGCCTACATGGTGGCGTGGCCCGAGCCGGATGCCTACTTCGTCGAGAATATTGCGGTCGATCCTGCGCGCCAGGGCAGGGGAGCGGGACGGGCGTTGATCGATCATGCGGTACGCGAGGCGCGGCGTCACGGGCTTGCCGCGCTGCGGCTCTACACCAACGCCGCGATGCGCGAGAATCTCGCGATGTACGAGCACTTGGGGTTCGTCGAGACACACCGCGCGATCGCCCACGGATTCGATCGGGTTTTCATGCGCTGGGACTTATCGCCGAGTTCGGAGCCGTCGATGCGCTAGGCGCATTTTCGTAAATTTCGACTGATTTTGTTGGCGCCGCGTTGCGAGTTTTTAAGTGAATCTACCGAGCGAAGCAGCGCGGGGAGCGGCGATGTCGGTCCTGTTGCAATTCTGGCACGACGAGGAGGGCGCGACGGCCATCGAGTACGCCATCATCGCGGCCGGCATATCGGTCGTGATCGTCGCGAGCGTCAATTCGATCGGCACGAGCGTCAAAGGCCTTTTCAACAACGTGTCGACCGGCCTCAGCAACGTCGGCAAGTAAGGCATCACCGCCGCCCGCGGCAGGATTTTCCCGCTGCGGCAGGGTTTTCCGCGCCCGATGCGCGCGCTGCTTCCCCTTAACCATCTAAACGTCTGCGATTGCTCGCCGCGCGCATTGGCGCGCCTGTTGCATGTCCCGGGCGGGGAGCGGGAAGCGCTCGTTAGCAGGGGACAATGCCCGTCGTGAGCAGGCTGTGGAGTTGGTTGAGTGGCGAGTACCGCCAAGTCATTGCGTTGTGCGTGCTCCTCAACATCTGGTTCATCGTCACGACGACGCCGGTCATGACGCGGCTCCTCGCGTGGCTCTCGCTCGCGGTCCCGCCGGATCTGGCCGCGCGTTGAGCGGCGCGCTGCGCAGCTCGGACAGCCGCGCGGCAGGACAGGGCAGCCGTCGAACGATCGCGCTATGCTCGGCCGCCGCCGAGGTCCGCCTCGATCATCGCCGTGAGATGTCGCGTACAATTCATCAGGCTGATCGCGTGCGGCGCGTCTTCGTGCAGCACGGTCACGCCGGTATTGTCGAAGCGTTCCGGCGCGAGGGTGCCTTCCGGCAGCCGTGCATGGCGCTCGACCAGGGCGCGGCAGACGAGGCCGTGCGTGACCACCACCATCGTGCTCTTCACGTCGCGGCGGCGGCTCACGATGAAGGCGAATGCCTCCGCGACGCGCGCATGGAATGTCGGCCAGTCCTCGCCGTTAGGCGGCGCAAAGCCGGGCCCGAAGGGATCCTCCTTCAGCGCGGCGTATGCGAGGCCGCGCAGATCGCCGAAGTTGCGCTCCTGCAATAACGGATTTTCTTCGATCGCAATCCCGGAGCCGGCCGCGATCGGGGCCGCGGTCATGCGCGCGCGCTGCAAGTCGCTGCATAGGATGTGAACGAAGCCGTCGGCGCACAGGCGTCGCGCGAGTTGCTCGGCCTGGTGCTTGCCGCGTTCGTTGAGCGGCACGTCGGCGCGCTGCAGGATGCGCGCGGCGTTGCCGTCGGTCTCGCCGTGGCGCACGATCAGGATCGTCATGCCGACTGGGTAGCAGCGTTCGTGCGGGCAGGCGAGGGAGGCGTGAAGGCAAAACTGCCTCACCCCAACCTTTATCCGGCAGTCGCAGATCGGCACTCATGTGCGCCAGACCACGCCTGCGACTTTCGGTTGCTTGGCCTTGAGCCGCGCCGCGTAGCGTCGCCACGTCGCCTCGCGCGCCTCGGGCGTGAGCAGCCCGCGTTGCTCGGCGAGGATCATCCAGGCAAAACCCCACCAGTCCGGCACCATGTCGCCGGTTGCGCGATCGACGAGGTCGTAGCCGTGCTCGAGCGCGAACGCGGCCGCCTGCTTCCAGGTCAGCCGATCCAGGAACGCGTGGTCTTTGGTGCTCAGGCTCTCGTCGTCGAAATCGTCGAGCGTATAGCCCCAGATGCGCGTGCATACGGCATTGAACGCCCGGTCGATCTGGTCGTCGTCATCGCACTCGCGCAGCCTCGCGAGTTCCCCCGTATGATCCGCCAGCTTCAAGGCCTCTTGGTAAACTACTGAATCTGCGCGCATTTCTCCTTCTCCCTGCGAATCCCTGACGAATCAGGGGGAGCGGAGTGTAGCGGAAAATCGTTAAAAGTTCACTCTTTGTTCTTGGAAAGGCTGGTGCTGGCCCGGGGGACCTCGCGCTACGTCGCCTTATTGGAACTGCACCCTGATGGTCGTTGCGTCGAGCCAGATCACCTTGCAGGCGCGCGGCGGCTTGTCGTCGAGCGCAAAGTCGAAGGCGGAGGGAAGACCATAGGTCGATTGAAGCTGGAGACAGGCGCCGCCGTCGGAAAGGTTGCGCACCGTGCACGGGACGGTGACCCTGCCCAGCAGGATCTTGCCGGACTTGAGCATTCTTACACGAGCGGATGCGCGACGATTTTCCATAGATCCTTGTCCGGAGTTTGAAGAGCCGGAAAGTACGTCGCCTCAAAGACTACGATATGCATCAGTCATTACAAGTTTATTGACACATTCTTGCTGAGCGGCCCGCCGCGGACGCGTGGCTTGGCGTCGCGGTCTGCGCGTCTCGATCATCGTGCTGCAGCTCCTTACCTCTGACACGTCTCGCGCGGTCGGCGGTTCTGACGCTCGCGCGAGCGAACCACGCCGCGCTCGGGCAGGATGATTCGACCTTCGTCGAGCGGCCGAGAAGCGACCGGATCAAATCGACGGGCCATCAAAATTTAGACGCGCTCCTGAGGCTCTCTCGCCGCACGGGCCATATCGCTCGCAGTCGCGACTCGCGGCATACTCGGGCGCCCTCACGCTTCGCAGGGCAGGCACAGGATCGGCGCCATACATGCGTTCACTGATTTCTTTGCGCCACGGCTATCGGATGTCGATACGGCCGTCGACGGCGGCCATCGCGATGGTGTCGCTCACCATCGTCGCGCTCGCCACCGGAGCAGCGCACGCTCAAGACTGGCGTTATTGTCTTGCGCCGCTCCACGCGGAGCACAAGGTCTACATGTCGGCGCCATTCGTCACCGCCAAATCCATGGAGCGTCTGCAGGACGAGTTCGCGAGCGCGCTCTCGCACGCCGGCCTGCGTCATGGAGCCGTCCAGTGCCCGCGCGGCGACGAGCGGTCAATCGCGGCGATGCGGTTGCAGGCCGTGCGCTTCAATCGAGACAGCGGCAACGCCGTCGTGGACTTCGATCACTGGAGTCCATGAGCCGCGTGAGGCCGCACGGGACAACCGCGCCGCGACCAGCCCATATCCAAGCTGAAGCATGCTCCCGAAAGTGGATGCCGGCTTTCGGAAAAGGTCATGCTCGAACGACACGCCAAAGCGGGGGCGACGACTCAAAGCGAAGTCATCACGCGTTAGCGCAACCGAAAAAGGATCACGCATGGGATTTCTGGCAGCCGTCGGGCTTGCAATTCTGCAGGGCGTCACCGAGCTGTTTCCGATCAGCAGTCTCGGCCATGCCGTCATTGTCCCGGCGGTTCTGCGAATGCAGGTCGACTTGCGCTCGCCCGAATTTCTGCCCTTCCTCGTCGTCATGCATTTCGGCACGGCGATCGCGCTCCTGCTTTATTTTTGGCGCGACTGGCTCGGATTTGCCATGGGCGTGCTCGCCTTCCGGGATCCGCGCGGTGCCGGCGAGCGGCGGCTGTTTTGGCTCGTCTGCCTCGCCACCGTCCCGGCCGTGGTGATCGGCTTCGGGCTCGAAAAGCTGGTGCGCGCGGCCTTCGCGTCGCCCGCGCTCGCGGCGGCGTTTCTGATCGTCAACGGCCTGCTGCTGTTTATCGGCGAGCGCCTCAAGAGCAGCGGGTTGCGCCCGCTCGACGAACTCGGTTGGAAGGAAGCGATCGGCATCGGCCTCGCGCAATGCCTCGCTTTCATTCCGGGATTGTCGCGCTCCGGCGCGACCTTGGTTGCGGGCCTTGCGGCTGGGCTCACGCACGAGGCGGCCGCGCGCTTCACATTCCTGCTGGCGACGCCGATCATCGCCGGCGCGACCGTGCTCGAGGCACCGAAAGTGTTGCGTTCCGGCGCGACCCTGCACGCCGCATCGATCGTCGCCGGCATCGTCGCGGGGATGACCGCCTATGCGAGCATCGCGTTCCTCATGCGGTACTTTCGCAGGCATGAATTCGATGCGCTCGATCCCTTCGGCTATTATTGCTGTGGGGCCGGGATTTTGACGCTCGGCTGGCTGTGGCTGCGCTGAGCCTGCGGCGTTCGGGCTCGCCGGCGCCGATACGCCAGGGCGACAAATCGGCGCTGGACGGCGGATGCCGCCTTCGCGCCATTGCTCGCCCCTGAGGCAACGCCTATCTTCGCCGCGATCCTCGACAACGAGCGCTGGATCGAAAGGGGAGGAGCATGCGGAAGTCCACCACAGGCGCGCGGTTCACGCGGCGGGGCGTCGTCAAGGGCGCCGGCGCGCTCGCGGCCGGGCTCGCAGCGCCGGCCATGCTCGGGATCAGCGCGGCGCTCGCCGCTTATCCGGAACGTCCCGTCAAGGTCGTCGTCGCCAACACGCCGGGCGGTCCGTCCGATCTCGTCGGCCGCATCATCGCGGCCGCTTTGCAGGAATCGACCGGCAAGACCTTCATCGTCGAGAACCGCGGCGGCGCCGGCGGCAATATCGGCTTCGGCTATGCGGCGCATGCCGAGCCTGACGGCTACACGATCCTGCTCGCCACCAATGCCTATTCGGTGAACTACGGGCTGTACAAAAGCCTCCCGTTCGACCCGTTCAAGGATTTCGTCGGCGTCAGCGAACTTGCGACCTCGCCCAACACGTTTGTGGTGAGATCGGAGCTGCCCGCGAAGACCATCAAGGAATTCGTCGCGCTCGCGCGTGCGAATCCCGACAAATACAATTGCGCGACGCCGCCGATCGGCACCACGCCGCAGATCCAGCTCGAGGTCCTCAAGATCCGCGACAAGCTGCCGAAGCTCGCCGACGTCGTGTTCAAGGGTGGCGGCGACGCAATCGCGGCGCTGTTGGCCGGAACCGCGCAGCTGAGCTCGGGCTCGCTGCCGCCGGCGGCACCGCACATCAAAGCGGGCACGATGCGCTGCCTCGCGGTCACCGGCGACGCGCGCTGGCCCGATATGCCGGACGTGCCGACGATGCAGGAGGAGGGCTACGAGGACTTCGTCTTCGCCACGGACACGTGCCTGCTCGCGCCCGCGAAGACGCCGCCCGAGATCGTCAAATGGCTGGAAGCCGAGACGCTCAAGGTGCTCGGCACGCAGCAGATGAAGGACAAGCTGTACAAACAAGGCTTCCTGGTGCGGCCGAAGGGCGCCAAGGAGGAGTGGGCGCGCGTGATGAAGGAAATCGACATGTTCAAGAAGATCATCGACCAGGCGGGTATCCCACGCCTGTAGCCGCTGAAGCGCCGAGGGTTTGTTCGTTTCGCTGCAATTCTCGCATGCCAGACAACTGTTGCGGAGGCGGCGCGTGCCGATGCAGCCACCAGTGTCATCCTGACACCGCAGCCGGAAGAAGTATTTGTCGGATCGCGAAATTTCCGCGTCGGGCGTGGATGTTCGCCCTTGTTATTTGTATTCCCGCGTTATTTGCGATAAGTCGCTAGGAAGATTGGGGCGCCGTCAGAGCTGCGGAGTATTTCAGGGACCATGGTCATGGCAAAAAGGGCGCCACAGCCGGTCGACGTGCTGGTCGGACAGAACATCAGAATTTGCCGTCTGCAAAAAGGTCTCTCGCAGACCGAGCTCGGCGAGCGGATCGGCGTTACGTTCCAGCAAATCCAGAAATACGAAAAGGGTGCGAACCGTGTCGGCGCGAGCCGGCTCACGCAGATTTCCGGCGTGCTCGGCGTTCCGCTCCCGACGCTGTTCGAAGGAACGCCGACGGCCGGTCAGCCGATGCCGGATCAGTCCGCGCGCGCGCTGCTGACCCATCCGCACTCGCTGCGCCTGCTACAGGCCTTCGATAAGATCACGAGCGACGCGATGCGCTCGGCGGTGCTGCAGATGATCGAGTCGATCGCGGGCGGCCGCCCGCGCCGCGCCACCGCCAAGGCGGGCCATCGCCGATAGCAAACGTTTCGTGTGGGTTCGCGGCGCTTACTCGTTCGCGCCGTGGATGGCGTCGATCACGGCTGCCGTCACGTCGGCCGTCCGCGCCCGGCCGCCGAGATCGGGCGTATGGAAACGTGCATCGGCCGTCACCCGCTCGATCGCTCCCATCAGGCGCTTCGCCGCCGCGTTCTCTCCCAGGTGATCGAGCAGCATCACGGCCGACCAGAAGGTGCCGATCGGGTTCGCGATGCCCTTGCCCATGATGTCGAATGCCGAGCCGTGGATCGGCTCGAACATCGATGGATACGTCCGTTCCGGATTGATATTGCCGGTCGGCGCGATGCCGAGCGAGCCCGCAAGCGCCGCCGCGAGATCTGACAGGATATCGGCATGCAGGTTGGTGGCGACGACCGTGTCGATCGACTGCGGCCGCATCACCATCCGCATCGTCATGGCATCGACCAGCATCTTGTCCCAGTTGACGTCCGGAAATTCACGCGCGACCTCGACCGCGATCTCGTCCCACATCACCATGGCGTGACGCTGTGCGTTCGACTTGGTCACCACGGTCAGGAACTTGCGCGGGCGCGAGCGGGCGAGGGAGAACGCGAAGCGCATGACGCGCTCGACGCCGGCGCGGGTGAACATCGCGACATCCGTCGCGGCTTCGAGCGGTGAGCCCTGGTGCACGCGGCCGCCGACGCCGGCATATTCGCCCTCCGAGTTCTCGCGCACGATGACCCAGTCGAGCTCCTTGTCCTTCACGTGGCGCAGCGGCGACGTGATGCCGGGCAGGATGCGCGTCGGCCGCACATTGGCGTACTGGTCGAACGGTTGGCAGATGGCGAGCCGCAGCCCCCACAGCGTGATGTGATCGGGGATTTCCGGATGGCCGGCCGAGCCGAACAGGATGGCGTCGTGGTGACGGATCTGCTCGCGGCCGTTCTCCGGCATCATGCGGCCGTGCTTCTTGTAGTATTCGCCGCCCCAATCGAAGTGGTCGAAATTGAAGCTGAAGCCGCCGTCGCGTTTCGCGATGGCGTTCATCGCCTCGACGCCCGCCGCGATCACTTCGGTCCCGATGCCGTCGCCCGGGATGGCCGCGATCTTGTAGGTTTTCATGCGAGGAGCTCTGTCTGCGTGTGGGTGCGGCGACGTGCGAGACGGGCCGGCGTCAGCTTGAGCGGACAGCTTGGCCGCAGCCCCCCGGTTTGAATACGCGCTGTGTCGACGGCGGATGTTTGGCGAGCCGCGATGCGGGCCGGATCGGGCGGGGCACCAGGTTGCCGCCGCAGTTCTGGCACGCCCCATGCAACCGGTTCTCTACGCAGTCGCGGCAGAAGGTGCATTCGTAGCTGCAGATCATCGCATCGGCCGCCGCCGGCGGCAGATCCTTGTCGCAGCATTCGCAGCTCGGGCGCAGTTCAAGCATCGGTCACCTCGCGGCGCGCGCTTTGTTGAACAGATCGGATGACGCGCACGCCACGCTATCGCGGCGACGGCCTGCCAACAAGCGGACTGCCGCGCTACGCGGAACGCGGCAGCCGGTGCTCGGCGATCCGGCGGGTCACCAAGTCGCCGATGGCGGCGATAATGCGGGGCACGTGCGCGTGCTTGTAGGCGAACGCCGTGCGCGATTCGCGCAGGTGCACCAGCATTGCGGCATTGGCCTCGAACACCAGCACGCGGCCGTCGGGTAGGATCGTGCAGTCCATCCCGGCATAGTCGAGGTCGAGCCGGCGTGCTGCTTCGCGGATTGCATCGGCCGCGGGGCCGCGAAATGCCTGGTGGAAGTCGATGAGGAAGGCCTCTTCCTCGCGTTTCATCGCGTCCGTCGTCTCGGCGCGCCAGTAGTGTGCGAGCCAGTGGCGCGTGATCGCCAGATGATAGGGAAACACCTGGCGGTCGATGAAGATCAGCCGGTACTTGCGAAACAGCCCGTCGGCGCCGCGATAGTCCCAGAAATCGCTCACATAGTAATCGTCGGCGGGCACACTTTCGGCATAGGCCGCAAGCTCGGCGCGGTCCTCGATGCGCATCAGGTCGTCACCGCCGTGCGAGCCGGCCGGCCGCACCAGCAGCGGCCGCTGTGGTTGTTGGCCGGCTGCCGCGAATGCCGGCATGTCGGCGCGCGCGATCCGGCGGATGCGCGGCACCACGAGCCCCGGAATATCCTTCAGCAGGACGGGGAGGGCATCGCGTTGCGTGCGTGCGACCCGCTCGGGCGGGTTGAGCACCGGCCGCCCGAGCCGTCGGCAGAATTCCGCGGCGTGCACGAAAAAAGGCCCGCCGCGGTCGGCGTCGCCGATCGCGTTGAACACCACGTCGACCGGCGGCAGCGCCGCGGCGCGGAATTCCGTCGAAGGCTCGGCCGGCCCGCCGTCCGTCCGCGTGGGCGGCATCAGGTTGAACGCGACCGTTTCGAAGCGCGCGCGGTCGAACAGTGCGCCGGTCGGCACGTTGCAGAATTCGGCGGCGCCGAGCAGGAGCACGCGTGCCTGCGGCGGCTCGTGGCGGCAGCGCGTCACCACGATGCCCTGCCGCCGCGCCCATTCGGTGCGCACCTGGGCCGCCTCGGCGTTGCGATGCAGGTGGCCCAGCGCCTGCGCGAGCGTCGCGTAGGCGCCGAGGTGGCCGGCATCGAGCGCGAGGGCCTGGCGGCACGCCGCGACCGCCGGCTCGTGTTCGGCGAGGCTGAGATGCGCGGCGCCGACATTGTGCCAGGCGTCGGCAGAGTCCTGCCGCGCCGCCAGCACCCGGCGAAACGATTCGCGCGCTTCCTCGGGCCGCTGCAGCTCGACGAGCAGCATGCCGCGATTGTGGTGGGCGGTGGTGTAGTCCGGATCGACCGCAATCGCGCGGTCGAGTGCCGCGAGCGCGGCGTCGCGCTCGCCCGTCTGCTGCAGCAGCGCGCCGAGGTCGTTGTGGGTCGGCGCGAAATGCGGGTTGAGCGCCGCGGCATTCCGCAGCAGCTCGATCGCGGCCGCGAGATCGCCTTTCTGCTCGGCCGCCTTGCCGAGATAGTGCCAGGCCTGGGCGTTCGCCGGCGCGAGCGCGACGCAGCGGCGCAGCAGCGCTTCCGCGGCGTCGGCGTCTGCCGCAAGTCGCAGCGTCGCGAGCAGCAGGAGCGATTCGGCGTCTTCGCCGTGCAGCGTGATCAGCGCCTCGAGCGCGGCTTGCGCGTCCGCATGCCGGCGCGCCGCGAAATGCGTCAGTGCGGCGCGCCACGCAATCCCGCGCGGCGTCCTCGTCGCGCCTATGCCTGCGTGAGATGTCGGCGCCGGCTGGCGATCGGCCGGCGCGTCGGAAGCAGTCCCAAAGGGGGATAAGCGGGGCGACCCGCGCATCATGCGCCTCCCGATCGGATTCTTGTGCCGATCCAGGTTGTGCCGCCCGTCGGGAGGGTGGCGGATTTATGGTTAATAAATGGTTAATGTTCTCGGCCGCGGTGATCAGCACCGCTGCCCAGAACGCATTGGACGGCGCCGCCCGCCGTCTCTAGTTTCTGCGGCGCGATGCCGGCGGCTCGGCCGTAGGCCGCCCACGCACGGGAAGGGACGCCGGAATGCTGGGTGCCGTCTTGGCGGTCTTGTCGGCTGCCACCTTCGCGTTCAACAACGCGGCCGCGCGGCGTGGCGTCATCACCGGGACGCCGATCCAGGGAATGGCGATCACCATTCCGGTCGGCCTTGTCGGTTTCGTGCCGATCGCGCTGATCACCGGCCTGCTGGCGCGCTTCCCGCATCTCGCGCCGCGCAGCGTCGCCTGGATGGCCGGCGTCGGGCTGCTGCATTTCTTGATCGGACGCTACTGCAACTACCGCGCCAATCAGGCCGCCGGCGTCAATCTCACGGCACCCGTGGTGCAGCTGCAAGTCTTCGTCTCCGTCGTCCTTGCTGTGATCATTCTTGGCGAGCCGTGCACCGTGCTGCAGCTCAGCGGCGGCATCGTCATGCTGGCGGGCGCGCTGCTGACCCAGCGCCAGCCCGTCAAATCTGCCAAACAATCCGCAAAGAAATCCGTGAATCTGGCGGCGGATGCGGCCGGCAAAGCGTCCGTCGCGCCGGTGTTCGTGCCGCACCGCGCCGCCGGCTACACATTCGCGACGCTCGCTGCACTCGCCTACGGCACGAGCCCGATCATGGCGCGCACCGCGCTCGCGCATACGGATCCGCTCGCCGGGATTTTTGGCGGCCTCATTTCCTACGGTGCCGCGACCGCCGCCATGCTGCTGTCCCTCCTCGTCTCATCGGTCCTGCGCCGCAATCTGCGCGGCATGCACCCCGAGAGCCTGCGCTGGTTCGTCTATTCGGGCGTGTTCGTCGCGATCGCGCAGGGCCTGTTCTATTCGGCGCTCGCGATCGCGCCGATCATGCTGGTCGCGCCGCTGATGCAGCTTTCCCTCATCTTCCGCTTCGGCTTCGCCAACACGCTCACGCCGGATCACGAGCTGTTCGGCTGGCACGTCGCCGTCGGCGCCGCGCTCTCCATCCTCGGCGCCTGCCTGGTGTCTGTCAGCACCGACCTGATACTGCATGCGCTGCACCTGCCGGCGTCCATCGACGCCGTGCTGAGCTGGCGCGTGTCGCGGGGCTGAGCGGGCTATATCCGGCGACCCGACTACAGATTGCTGTTGAAGATGTCGCACAGCGCCGGCGTGTGTCCGTTCAGGCTCCCTTAAGCACGCCGGTTAAGCCCATTTTGGAGGTTTTGGCCCATAACGATTGGAATGCCGCCGTCCAGCGCGCGGCACAGGGAGAAACCTGGGACCGGCCCTCCGCCGGCCCGCGAAACCGGGAACATGCACGGCCTTGCTCGCAAACTGATGCGGTGCCCCAACTGCATGTTGGCGGCCTTCGGCGTCGTCTTCGCCGGGCTGATCGTCGTGCTGTTTCTGGTGGACCTCAATGTGCGCTATCGCGACGCGATCGCGGGCGCCGAGCAGCAGGCGCGCAGCTACGCCGAAGTTTTGGCCCAGCACAGCGCCCGTACCTTCGAGGGCGTCGACCGCGCCATGCGCGTCGCCGAGATCGTCCGCGGCGATGCGCTGGCGCGCCGGCAGACGTTGGACCCGCGCGAGGCCGCGTCGCACCTTCACGATGCGCTGCGCCAGCTTGCCCAGATATCGCCTCTCATGGTCGCCGTCGGGTGGACTGATGCGGCCGGTGAGCTCGAGGCCTACTCCTACGATCAGGCACCAGGACGCCTCAACATCGCCGACACGCCGCACTTCATCGCCCAGCGTGATCATCCGCAGCTCGGACTGTTCGTCGCGCCGCCGTTTCGCTCGCGTCGGAACGGGCAGTGGTTGACCGCCGCGTCGCGGCGATTGACCAATGATGACGGAAGCTTTGCCGGCATCGTGACCGCGCCGCTCGACCTCGGCTATTTCTCCAATACGTTTCGCGCGGTCGATCTCGGGCCGGGCGGCGCCGTGATGCTATTTCACCGCTCCGGCGCCATGCTGGCGCGCGAGCCGGTCGTCAACGGCTTCGTCGGACGCTCGTTCGCCAAAACCCAGCTTTTCACACATCATCTGCCGATCGCCCCGGTCGGCGCCTACCAGGTCGACGGCTACGACGGCACGCCGCGCATCAGCGGCTATGCGGCGGTGCCCAACCTGCCGCTGGTCATGCTGGTGAGCTTCAGCCGCCGCGAGGTCCTCGCCGCATGGCATCGCCACCTCTACACGTTCGGGCCGATGGTCGGCTTCGTGGTCGCCGTGATCCTGCTTGGCACCGTGTTGCTGATGCGGCAGACGCGCAGGATCGCCGACAAGTCGCGCACGCTCTCGCTGACGCTCGAAACCATGGCGCACGGTCTTTCCCAGTACGACCGCAACGGCTGCCTCGTCCTCTGCAATAAGCGTTATCGCGAGATCTACGGCCTCACGCCCGACCAGACGAAGCCGGGTACGCCGCTGCGAGAGATCCTCGCGCAGTGCACGGCGAACGGCGTCGGCCTTGAGTCTGCGGACGAATTCATCGATCGGCGCGTGCGCGCCCTCCGCCCGGGCGAGTCGTCGCTCGCGATCAATCGCATGCGAGACGGCCGCATCATCGCCGTGCATCAGCAGGCGAGACACGACGGCGGTTGGGTCAAGATCCACCACGACATCACGGCCGAGAAGCACACCGAGGCCGAGCTGATCGCAAAGTCCGAGCAGCTGGGGCAGACTATCTTGCGGTTCGATGCCGCTCTCACCAATCTTCCGGTCGGCCTGTGCATGTACGACGGCAATCAACGGCTGATCGTCTGCAACAACCGATATCGCGAGATGTACGACTTGGCTCCCGACCAGGTCCGGCCCGGCACGACGCTGCGCGCCGTGCTCGAAGCGCGTGTCGCTGTCGGCAGGAGCCCGGGCGCCACGCAGGAATACATCGAGCAGCGCCTCAAGGAGGTCGCCGAGGGCAGGGAATACCATGTGGTCAACGCGATGCGCGACGGCCGCATGGTCGCGGTGACGCATCAGCCGATGGCGGGCGGCGGCTGGGTGGCGATCCATCAGGACGTCACGTCGGAGAAGCGCGCCGAGGCGGCCCTGATCGCGAAGACGGAAGAACTCGAGCGCGCCAACATGCGCTTCGACGCCGCGCTCAACAACATGACGCAAGGCCTGTGCATGTTCGATTCCGAGCAGCGCATCCTCGTGGCCAATAACCGGTTCGCGGAAATCCATGGCCTCACGGCCGCGCAGGTGCAGCCCGGCACGACGGCGCGCCAGGTCCTCGAATTCCGCGTCGCCAACGGTGTCTTTGCGGAAGCCTCGCCCGAGCAGTACATCGAGCGCTTCGGCCGCGAGCAGAGCGAGACACAAGTGCTCGCCAACGGGCGGGTTGTTTCGGTCCAGCGGCAATGGCTACCGGACGGCAGCGTTCTCACCGTCCACGAAGACATCACCGACCGCCGGCAGAACGAGGCCAAGGTCGCGTTCATGGCGCACCATGACCTGCTGACCGGCCTCGCCAACCGCACCCTCTTCATGGAGAAGATCGAGGAGGCGGGCGCGCGCCTGCGCCGGCGCGGCGAGGCTTTCACCGTGTTCATGCTCGACCTCGACCGCTTCAAGGACGTGAACGATTCGCTCGGGCATCCCGCCGGCGACGCGCTGCTCAAGGAGATGGCGGTGCGCCTGCGTTCGTCGCTGCGCGAGACCGACGTCCTGGCGCGCCTCGGCGGTGACGAGTTCGCGATCCTGCAGGCCGGCGAGACCCACCAGCGCGACAGCGCGATCATGCTGGCGGTGCGGATCATCGAGGTGATCGCGCGGCCGTTCGAGCTCGAGGGGCGCCGGGTGACGATCGGCACCAGCATCGGCATCGCGCTCGCGCCGCAGGACGGCGTCGATCCGGACGATCTCCTCAAGAAGGCCGACCTCGCGCTCTATCGTACCAAGTCGCAGGGCCGCAACGGCTTCAACTTCTTCGATGCCGCCATGACGGCGGAGGCGGACGCGCGCCACGAGCTCGAGAACGAGATGCGCGAGGGCATCGCGCGCAACGAGTTCGAGCTGTTCTATCAGCTCATGTTCGACGCCGAGAGCCGCGAGGTGCGCGGCGCCGAGGCACTGGTACGCTGGCGCCATCCGCAGAAGGGCCTCATACCGCCCGACCGCTTCATCCCGCTCGCCGAGGATACCGGGCTCATCGTGCAGCTCGGCGGCTGGATCCTGCAGAAGGCCTGCACCGACGCGGCCGCCTGGCCGGATCACGTCAAGGTGTCGATCAACCTATCGTCGATGCAGTTCCGCAAAGGCGACCTGTTCGACATCATCCTGTGCGCGTTGGTCGAGTCCGGCCTGCCGCCCGAGCGGCTTGAAGTGGAGATCACCGAGTCGGTCCTGCTCGAGAACGAGGCAAACTATCGCACGCTGCTCGAGCAGCTCAAGAACATCGGCGTGTCGATCGTGCTCGACGACTTCGGCACCGGATATTCCTCGCTCGGCTATCTCACGAAATTCCCCGTCGACAAGATCAAGATCGACAAGTCGTTCACGCAAGGGCTGATCGCGCGCGCCGAATGCGCCGCCGTGATCGCCTCGGTGCTCACCCTGGCGCGCGGCCTCGACATCGCGACGACCGCGGAGGGCGTCGAGACCATTGATCAGTACGACATGCTGCGCGCGGCGGGCGTGAATTTCGTGCAGGGCTATCTGTTCTGCCGGCCATGCCCGCTGTCGGAGCTCAATTTCTCACCGGCTGCGGTCGAGGGGCAGGCGGCCGACGACGACAGGGCGAGCGCGGCCTAGACGCCGCGTCCTCGGCAATCGGGAAGTGGATCGATGCAACCGCAGCACAGCCTGCTCGAGCAGCTCGAGGAAGCCGTTGCGCAGAAGGACATCCGCTTTCGCGCCGAGACGCTGCGGCGCGTGACGGATCTCTTTCTCACGGGTGCCGGCACGTTTTCCGCCGATCAACTCGCCTTGTTCGACGACGTGCTGGGCCGCCTGGTCGAGGAAATCGACGTCACGGCGCGTGCCGCCTTCGGCATGCGGCTCGCCGCGGTGGCGGCGCCGCCGGCGCGCGTCATCCGCGAGCTCGCGTTCGACGACGCGATCGAGGTGGCGGGTCCGGTGCTGGCGCGCTCCCCCGCGCTCGACGAGGCGACCCTGGTGGAGGGCGCGAGCCGCAAGGGCCAGAAGCATCTCCTGGCGATCTCGCGCCGCGCGACCTTGTCGGCGGCCGTGACCGACGTGTTGGTCACGCGCGGCGATCGTGAGGTCGCGGTGAGCGCCGTCGGCAACGGCGGCGCAAAGTTTTCCGAGTTCGGCTACATGACGCTGGTGAGCCGCGCCGAGAAGGACGGCGAGCTCGCGCTCGCCATCAGCGTGCGGCCGGAGATTCCGCGCGAGCACCTGCTCGCGCTGTTCGCGCAGGCGTCGGAGTCGGTGCGCCAGAAGCTCGAGGCGGCCGGCGGCGGCAACGGCGGGGTGCTCCAGGGCGTCATCGCCCAGGCGTCGATCCGCATCCAGAAGGGCATGCGCGAGGCGTCGCCCGTCTACGCCAATGCGCGCGCCCGCGTGCTCGCGCTCAGGCAGGGCGGCAAGCTCGACGAGACGGCGCTGCTGGGATTCGCCGGCGACGCGCGTTTCGACGAAACATCCATCGCGCTGTCGCTGATGGCCGACCTGCCGATCGGCATGATCGAGCGCGCGATCGCCAATCGCAAGGCGGAGCAGGTTCTGGTGCTCGCCAAGGCGATCGGGGTGGGCTGGGAGTGCACCAAGGCGCTCCTGCTGCTCCAGGCGGGCGTCAACGGGACCTCGACGCCCGAACTCGATCAATGCTGTGCGACGTTCACGCGCCTGCAGCAGGATACGGCGAAGAAGGCGCTCCAGTTCTACCGGCTGCGCGAGCGCGCGGCGGCGACGGAGCCCTGATCGGCGGCGGATGTTCGCCTTGCCTAGAGCTGATACTCCGGCAGCCGGTCGAGAATGTCCTTGATCGGCTTGTTCGCCCAGGCGTGATTGACGAAATCGCGATGGCGGATCCCGTCATCGCCGGGCACGAAGACCACGTTGCCGTCGAGCCTCGGGGTCTTGAGCGCGTGGCCGAGCGTCACGTCGCGCTCCGACAGCATTTCTTCGAGCCGGGCGTTGCGCTGGCGCGTCGAGCGCGTCCACGAGCTCACGAAGAAGCCCGAGCGGTTGTGGCTGATCCAGTCGGCGAAGCCGTTGAGCTCGCCGTAGAGCGCATCGAGCAGCACCACGCCGCGCACGCGGTGCTTCAGGCCGCCGCGCTCGAGGCTGGTCGCGGCGGACAGGTACCCGCCGCTGTACGCCACGATGATGACCGGCATGTTGGCGAAGGTCTGCCCGACGCGCGGGTCGCCGTAAAGCCGGGTCAGCTGGGCGCCGGCCTCTTGCACGAAGCGCGCAAAGGCGCCGGGCTCCCACAGATTGCCGGGGTTCGAGCTGCGCGCGTCGTAGGCGAGCTGCGGCGCGACCAGCACCGCGTTGGCGTGCGACTCGGAAATCTGCTCCGGCACTTCCTGGCGATTGAGCACGTCGCGCGTAAGCGTCGCGCCGTGGCCATGGAAGAATACGACCATCACGCTCGGCTTGTTGGGATCGAAGCCCTTGGGAATGTGGAGGAGGACGCGCGGATCGCTGAACGCGCCTTTCTCCCAGCTCACCCGGCTGCGGAAATTGATGCGCACGTGGTCGCTGCTCGTCGGCGCGGAATGCACCGGGAAGGGCGCGTTGTCGAACGGCACCAGCGACGTGATGGCCTGGCGCACCGCCGGGACGCGGATGTCCGGACGGATCTGGAAAGGCATGGTGGCGAGCGTGTCGTCGCGGGTCGGGGCGTAGGCTGCGACCTGGTAGGTCTTCGCATCGGGCAGGGGGGCGCGCTCGTCCATGCGCAGGGCGGCGGTGCGCACGCGCGGCGCCGTCTTGGCGCTCCGCACCGGCGGTCGCGCGAGCGAGCGCGTCGGTGCCGCTGCCGCAACCGACGCGGCGGCCGCATAGCCGTCGGTGATGATGCCGGAAAAGCGCGACGCGAAAGTCGGCCGTGGCCCGAGGCTGCCGGTGGTGTCCCCTCGGACGGCCGCCCACGGCCGCACGGCATCGCGCGCGCTCGCGAAGGCGGCGTTGAAATACGACGTGCCATAGCCGGCTGGCTGGTCGAGCACGCGCGCTTCGCCGGGCGCGTGCGCGCCGCCGTGCATCAGCGTCACGTACGCGGTCCCGCTCGCGCAGGCGAGGCCGACAGCCACCAACGCAACAGTTGGCCCAAGCGACATTACAGAGGACCCCCCTCCAACCCTATCTTTTCCCCTGGCTTACAGGCAAGTTTGCGACAAATTTCCGGAAACCTTGTGGCGGCGGCGCCCGTCGGGGCTGTGGATTAGATCGAGATTTATCACTCATCTATCGGATATTGTTGGCTAATTTGTTTGTGCCGTCGCCGCGCCGCGCTCCACGCCAAGGACATAAATCTTAGGCTCCCCTCAGCCCGATCCCATTGGAATTTGGCGCCGCACCACGAAGGCGGTCCCCAACCGGGTCCTTCACTCTAGAATCCGCATGGTTAATGGCTTTTTAACCGCGGCGATTGTGAGTCGTTCGGGCGCGGGACCAAGCCATGACGGCACCGGCGCGGCCCGATCGGTCGTGGGGGGCGTCCGGCGGCGGTGGAGACGCCCGTCAACGTGGCGACGCCGAGGCGTCGGCGTTGCCGGTCACATCTTCGCGCACCGCCAGCAGCAGGTTGGATTCGTTGGGGCGCCAGCGATAGCCGATGCCGAAATTGATCGGCGTCGAGCTCTTGCGGAAAAACTCCGCGAGCCCGGGCTGATAGGTGTTGGGGAAGATGCCGAGCGGCTGGAGGTAGTGGCCGAACGCCTTGAGCTGCCATTTCTTGCGATCGAAATAGGCGAGAGGGACCCCTGAATCGTCCTCGAGCAAGGTCGCGCTGTGCGCGATCAGGAAATCGCGCACTTTGGTGAAGCCGCCATGGTGCAGCAGGTAGGAGGCGCTCTTGATCAGACTGTCGCCCGGCGCGAGCTTTTCGCAGAACTGCATGAAGCCGCTGCGCGCGAAGCCATCGTCGGCGAGATTGGTGCTGAAGTAATAGAGTGTCTGCAGCCGGCCATCGTTGCTGCTGAACACGATCTTGACGCCGTGCGCGCCGCTTTTGATGCGCTCGCTCGCCGGGTGCTCGAGGCCGTCGCGGTCGAGGTCGATCAGGTTGATTTCCTGCACGATCTTGCCGGCGCGAGCGAGGAAGACCAGCAGGATCGGCGTGGTGCCGCCGAGCCGGCTCGCCGAGAGCTCCTCGCGCATGTCGTGCGTCTTGAAGAAGCTGAAGTTGAGCACCGAGTGCATCGAGTTCTTCATGCTGCGCAGCGCCGGTCCGAGCGAGCCGCGCGGCATCTTCAAGAGATCGGGGATCTGCCCGACCGGCTCGAGGCCGGCGAGCACGTAGGTCGAGGCGTCGGGGAAGAACGCGTCGGCGTAGAGGTAGTCTGGCCCGCTGAACATGTAGAACATGGTCGCACGGCGCGCGTGCAGCTGCGTCTTCGACCAGGCGCGGATCCTGGCGAGCTGCGTGCGCTCGAGCTCGCCGAACGCGCGATCGAAGAAGCGCGCGTGCTCGCGCCAGCCGTCGTCGCGCGTGAGCGCCGCGATCGGTGATCCCGGTGCCGGCGGCAATCCCGCGAGATAGCGCGCGGTCTCGTCGTTGATGCTGCCGGGCGCCGGCGCGGCGGTGGCGGCCGGAGCTGGGGCGCGTGCCGGCGGCGGCGCCGGGGCGAAAGCGGGTGTCGGAGCGACGGGGGCCGCGGTGGCCGGCGCCGGCAATACGGGCCTCGGCGCGGGCGGCGCCCTCAAGGTCGTGCTCGGCGTCGTCGTCGGCGGGACGGTGGTCGTCGGCACGGTGGCGGGCGGGATCTCGGCGGGCGGAATGGGCGGCGCGTCCTCGGCCGGCGCCGGCGCGACCGGGCTGGCGCTTTCGACGCTGCGCGCCGGCGGCGCGGCAACGACGAGCAGCGCTGCCACGACGGCAGAGGCTGCAAGAAAGCGAAGCGGGCGAGAGAAGTTAGGCGCGATTGACATTTTGCACGGCGTTCGGGGAGGGCGACGGAGAGGATGAACGGAAATGCGCCGCGCCGTAAATGGCGAGGCCGGCAAGCATCATCGCGAAGCCGGCGAGCGACTGCACCGGACGGCTGACGATGAGATAATACAGCATGAAGCCGGTCACCGCGAGGAAGATCACCGGCGTCACCGGATAACCCCACGCGCAATAGGGGCGCGGCAGATCGGGATGCGTGAGACGCAGCTTGATCACGCCGAGCACGGCGAGGAACGAGCACGCCGTGAGGCTGAACTGGATGAATTCGAGCACGGCCTCGAAGCTGCGCGTGAGCAGCATGAGATTGACGACGAGCAGCTGGAAGAGGATCGCCCAGACCGGAACACCGTTCCGGGTCGTCCGCGCGAAGATGCGCAGCATCGGCACGTCCTCGCCCATCGTCATGGTGACACGCGGGCCGATCCACGTCATGGCGCTGATCGAGGAGACGAGCCCGAGGCAGATCAGGCCGCCGACCGCGCGTCCGCCCGCCTCGCCGAAAATGTAGCGGCCCGCGACCACCGCGACGTCGAGCTGGCCCGCGAGCTTGTCGATCGGGGCGACGCGCAGGAACACCGCGTTGAGCGCGACGTAGAGCACGAGCACGACGAGCGTGCCGACGATCAGCGCGCGCGGCAGGCTGCGATGCGGGTCGCGCACCTCGCCCGCGATATAGGTGGCGGCGTTCCAGCCCGAATACGAATACATCACGAACACGAGGCTGATCGCGAACGGCGCGCGCGTGACGTAGGTCAAGTCGTGTAGCGTGGGCGCAAACGAGATCGGCTGCGGGTTCGTCGACGCAAAGCCCGCGATCAGGAACGCCAGGATCAGCGCGAGCTTGATCGTCGTCCACGCATTGTGAAACACGCTGCCCGATCGGATGCCGTAGAGGTGCACGAGGGTGATCAGCCAGGTTGCGCCGAGCCCGAGCGCGAGCGGCGGCGCGCCCGGCACCATCGCCTTGAAATACTCGCCGAACGCCATGGCGGCGAGCGCGATCGGCGCCGCAAACCCGACCGTCGCGGACAGCCAACCGGCGAGAAAGCCGATCGCCGGATGGAAGCTGCGTGCGAGGTAATTGTATTCGCCGCTCGAGCGCGGGAACATTCCGGCGAGCTCGGCGTAGGCAAGGGCCCCGCACAGCGCCACGATCCCGCCGACGATCCACAAGACGAGCAGCGCAAAGCCGGACGAGATGTCCTTCACCTGGAAGCCGAGGCTGGTGAAGACGCCGACGCCGACCATGTCGGCCACCACGATGGCGGTCGCGGTGGTCGCCGATATGCTCGGACGCACTGCGCCTCCCGCGTTCGCGGTCGTCATGTCAGGTAGCCCCGCCC
>DASXCK010000150.1:0-4596 GCA_036491235.1 Xanthobacteraceae bacterium
GACGTTCTTCTTGAACGAGTCGGCGTGGCCGAAATAATTCACCGCCACCGAGTGGTCGATGACGAGGTCGACCGGCACCAGCGGGTTGATCTTCTTCGCGTCGCCGTCGAGATGCTCCATCGCGTCGCGCATGGCGGCGAGGTCGACGACCGCCGGCACGCCGGTGAAGTCCTGCATCAGCACGCGCGCGGGGCGGAACGCGATCTCGCGCTCGGAGGTCTTGTTCTTGAGCCATTGCGCGAACGCGAGAAGGTCGTCCTTGGTGACAGAGCGCCCGTCTTCATTGCGCAGCAGATTCTCCAGCAGCACCTTCATCGAGAAGGGCAGGCGCGAGATGCCCTTGAGTCCGTTCTTCTCGGCCGCTGGAAGGCTGTAATAGACGTAGGTCTTCGAGCCGACCTTGAGTTGCCGGGCGCATTTGAAGCTGTCGAGCGAGGTCATGACCTTGGGTTCCATCCCGGCGACGACACCGGTTTCCTTTTTGGGTACATCGATACCGATGCTGAACTTTCAATCCCCCACGCGTATACTCCGCGTGTTCGCCGTTAATCGGCGCGCTTATAAGGGCTTTTCCCGGATTCTGCCACATGAAGATGCGCCGAACCCGCGTTGTGAACATGACGCGAACGCAGCCTGACCGCGCCGCCGCCGTGCCGCCCTGGTGCGCACGGCCGGGATCGGTTTGATGCAGCTCGTCGGGCGCGACCTTGGCTGCACCCGCGGCGGGCGGGAAGTCCTTGCCGGCATTAGCTTTTCGGTCGACGCCGGCGAGGCCCTCGCGATAACGGGCCACAATGGCGCGGGAAAAACCACCCTTTTGCGCCTCATCGCCGGCCTTCTGGAGCTTGCCGGGGGCCGCCTGGAGCTTATCGGCGGGGCGGCCGAGGCGGCCCTGGCCGAACAGGCGCACTATCTGGGCCACCGCGATGGCCTCAAACCTGCGTTGTCGGTCCGCGAGAACCTCGAATTCTGGTATGCATTTCTGGGTGGTCCGGATGCGCCCGCCGCATCGGCCGCGGCCGCCGTGACCGCCGCCTTGGACCGCGTCGGACTCATGGCGCTCGCCGGCCTGCCGGCCGCCTACCTGTCCGCCGGCCAGCGGCGCCGCCTCGCCATCGCGCGCCTCTTGGCGGCGCCGCGGCCGCTCTGGCTGCTCGACGAGCCGACCGCCGCCCTCGATGCCGCCAGCCAGGCGCGCCTCGCTGAGCTGATGCACGCCCACCTCGCCGGCGGCGGCATCATCGTCGCTGCGACCCATGGGCCGCTCGGCCTCGAGCGGGCGGCCGAGCTGCGGCTCGGTGCGGCGGCATGACGGCGCTGCGGGCAATTTTCATTCGCGACATGCGCCTCGCGGTGCGCGTCGGCGGCGGCGCGCTCATCGGTGTGCTGTTCTTTCTGGTCGTCGTCGCGCTCATTCCGCTCGCGGTCGGGCCCAATCTCGTGCTGCTCAAGCGCATCGGTCCCGCCATCCTGTGGCTCGGCGCGCTGCTCGCCTCGTTGCTCGCCCTCGATCGCCTGTTTGCGGCCGATCACGAGGACGGGTCGCTCGATCTCATCCTGATGGGTGCGGCACCGCTCGAGCTCACCGTCGTCGCCAAAGGTTTTGCCCACTGGATCACCACCGGCCTGCCGCTGGTCATCGCGGTTCCGGTGCTGGGCCTTCTGCTCGACCTCGATCCGATCGCCATCGGCGCGGTGGCGCTCACGCTTCTCGTCGGCACGCCGGCGCTCACCTTCATCGGCCTGATCGGGGCCGCGATCGCCGTGGTGCTGCGCCGCGGCGGCCTGCTGCTGCCCGTCCTGGTGCTGCCGCTCGCCGTGCCGGTGCTGATCTTCGGCGTCTCCGCCACCGAAGCCGTGATCGTCGGGCCGACCTCGTTCGCCACGCCGTTCACGATCCTGTGTGCACTCACGCTCGCGAGCCTGGTGATCGGGCCGGTCGCGGCCGCCGCGACGCTGCGCCACGGCCTCGACTGAGGCCCGCGCGCCCCCGCATGCGTATCCCCCCGTATTGGCGCCGCATTCCGCCCCTAATCGGCGTCTGCTAAAGAAACTCCCATGGCTCTCATCGACCTCGCCAACCCGACGCGCTTTCTCAATTTCGCCGAGCGCGCGATGCCTTGGCTCGTGGCCGCGACCCTGTTCGCTTTCGCGGTCGGGCTTGAGCAGTCCGTGTTCGCGCCCGACGACTATCAGCAGGGCGCGACCGTCAAGATCATGTTCCTGCATGTGCCGTCGGCCTGGCTCGGGATGTTCAGCTGGGGGCTGATGACGCTCGCGGCGCTCGGCACGCTGGTGTGGCGCCATCCGCTCGCCGACGTCGCCGCCAAAGCTGCCGCGCCGATCGGCGCGGCCTTCACGTTTCTCTGCCTGCTCACCGGCGCCCTGTGGGGCCGGCCGATGTGGGGCACCTACTGGGTGTGGGACGCGCGGCTCACCTCGGAGCTCGTTCTGCTCATCATGTATTTCGGCGTGATCGCGCTCTGGCGCACGGTCGAGAATCCGAGCGACGCCGGCCGCGTCGTCGCAATCGTCACCCTGGTCGGCGCCATCGACCTGCCGGTCATCAAGTTCTCGGTCGACTGGTGGAATACGCTGCACCAGTCCGAGTCGGTCTTCCGGCTCGGCGGCCCGACCATCGACAAGAGCATTCTGGTCCCCCTGTTCGCGATGGTGATCGCGTTCACGCTGCTCTTCATTACGCTGCACCTCGCCGCCATGCGCAACGAGATCCTGCGCCGGCGCGTGCGCAGCATGCTGATGCTGCAGGCGCGCGCGCAGGAAGCTTGAAAGGGGGATGAGATGAACCTCGGGCCGCACGCCGCTTTCATCGTCATCTCCTACGCGGCCGCGATCGTGGTCGTGGGCGCATTGATCGCCTGGGTGATCGTCGATTTCCGCGCCCAGCGGCGTGCGCTCGGCGATCTCGAGGCGCACGGCGTCACGCGGCGCTCAGCCGCGATCAAGGAGCCCGCATGAGCGCCCTGCCGCAAGACGCGCAAGACAAAGCGCAAGGCGGCGCGCAAGCCAGCGCGCAGGACGAGGCACCGCGCCGCCTGCGTCTGTTCGTGCTGGTGCCGCTCGCCGTTTTCCTCGGCATCGCGCTGCTGTTCTTCGTGCGCCTCGACAGCGGGCGCGATCCGTCGCTGCTGCCGTCCGTCCTCGTCGGTCATCCGGCCCCGCAGACGCCGCTCCCGCCGGTCGCCGGCCTCGTGCGCGACGGTCAGCCGGTGCCGGGGCTCGCGCCGGCGGACTTCCTCGGCGCCGTGACGGTGTTGAACGTGTGGGCATCCTGGTGCGTGCCCTGCCACGACGAGGCGCCGCTTCTCTTGAAGCTCGCCGACGACAAGCGCATCCGCGTCGTCGGCATGAACCAGAAGGACGAGCCCGACAACGCGCGCCGCTTCCTCGGCCGTTACGGCGACCCGTATGCCGCGGTCGGCGCCGACCACAACGGACGTGCCGCCATCGAATGGGGCGTCTACGGCGTGCCGGAGAATTTCATCATCGGCCGCGACGGCAAGATCGCCTTCAAGCTGGTCGGCCCGCTCACGCCGGACAATCTCGCCAGCGTATTCATCCCGCAGATCGAGAAGGCGCTCGCCGCCGGCACGACGGCCGCGAAATAGAAATCAGTTTCATGAATCCGTCATGGCCGGGCTTGTCCCGGCCATCCACGTCTTTCTCGCTGAGAGGAAATAAGACGTGGATGCCCGCGACAAGCGCGGGCATGACGACGAGAGGATTTACACCTCTTCGCGTTCCGCCTCGGCTTCCGGATTGGGCTCGTCGGCCGCGTATTTCGTCAGCAGCCGATACTGCAGCGCCGCGAACAAAAACGTGAGCGGCGGAAAGCCGAACAGCTTGAAGTTCACCCAGAACTGCGTCGTCTGCGTGCGCCATACCGCCTCGTTGACCACTGCCATCACCAGAAAGAACAGCGCCCATCGTAGCGTCAGCTTGCGCCAGCCCTCCGCGGTGAGGTGGAACATGGCGTCGAACACGATCGCGAGCAGCGGCTTGTTGAGCGCGTAGCCGCCGAGCAGCGTCAGCCCGAACAGGGCGTAGATGATGGTCGGCTTGAGCTTGATGAACGTCTCGTCGTGCAGCACCAGCGTGAGCGTGCCGAACACCACGACGACGATCGCGGTGACGACCGGCATCACCGCGATATGCCGCGTCATCACGTAGGATACCGCGAGCGCCGCGAGGATCGTCGCCATCAGCACCGCGGTGGCGACGAAGATGTTGAAGCGCGCGTAGACGATGACGAACGCGACCAGCGGCCCGATGTCGAGCACCAGCTTGAGGATCGGATTGAGCTTGGGCTTGTCGGTCATTGGTCCACGTTTCATTTCGTCATGGTCGGGCCTGTCCCGGCCATCCACGTAAGCGGCTGCCAAGGCGTGGATGCCCGGCACAAGGCCGGGCATGACGTCGCCGTGTCAACCCTCGATCCCCGCGATCGCCGCCGCAAAATCCTTCGCCGCGAACGGGCTCAGATCCTCGACGCTCTCGCCGACGCCGATGAAATGCACCGGAATGCGGTGCTTGGCGGCGATCGCCACCAGAATTCCGCCCCGCGCGGTCCCGTCG
>DASXCK010000151.1:0-55673 GCA_036491235.1 Xanthobacteraceae bacterium
CGGATCAGCATCGAACGTGCGCCACACGGCTTCATCCGCAGCGCTTCCGGCCGCCACGATCGTCGACGTGCTGGTGCCGGTCGCGCTCGACCAGAGCTATTCGTACCGGGTGCCGGCCGGGCTCGACCTCAAGCCGGGCGACCTCGTCAGCGTGCCGCTCGGCAACCGCGAGGCGACCGGGGTGGTGTGGGCCGAGAACGTCGAGGTGCGGCCCGGCCTGCACAACCGGCTGCGCGACGTCGCCGAAAAGCTCGACCTGCCGCCGCTCAAGCCGGAGCTGCGGCAGTTCGTCGACTGGGTCGCGGGCTATACGCTCTCGTCGCGCGGCATGGTGCTGCGCATGGCGCTGCGCATGGGCGAGCATCTCGGCTCCGAGCGCATCCGCATCGGCATGCGCCGCACGGAACGATCACCCGCGCGAATGACACCGGCGCGCGCGCGTGTGCTGAGCCTGCTCGCCGACGGCCTGACCCGCACCAAGGGCGATGCTGCGCGCGAGGCCGGCGTCTCGCCCGGCGTGATCGACGGTCTCGTCGACGAGGGCGTGCTGGAGACGCTGGCGCTGCCGCCCGAGCCGGTGGCGCGGCCGCCCGATCCCGCGCATCAGGTCCCAGACTTCAGCGACGCGCAGCGCGCGGCCGGCGACCTGCTGCGCGCGAGCGTCGAGGCCGGCGGCTTCAGCGTAAGCCTGCTCGACGGCGTCACGGGCTCGGGCAAGACCGAAGTCTATTTCGAGGCGGTCGCGGCCGCGATCCGCCAGGGCAAGCAGTCGCTCATCTTGATGCCGGAGATCGCGCTGACGGGCCAGTTCCTCGATCGCTTCGCACAGCGTTTCGGCGTGCGGCCGGCGGAATGGCATTCCGAGGTGGCGCCGCGGCGGCGCGCGAAAACCTGGGCGGCGGTCGCCGAGAACGAGGTGCGCGTGGTCGCGGGCGCGCGCTCGGCGCTGTTTCTGCCCTTCGCCGACCTCGGCCTCATCATCGTCGATGAGGAGCACGATGGCGCCTACAAGCAGCACGAGGGCGTGCACTATCACGCGCGCGACATGGCGGTGGTGCGCGCCCGCGCCTGCCAAATCCCGGTCGTGCTGGCGTCGGCGACGCCCTCGGTCGAGAGCGAGGTGAACGCGCGGCGCGCGCGCTACCGGCGGCTGAGCCTGCCCGAGCGCTTCGGCGGCCAGCACCTGCCGTCGATCGAGCCGATCGATCTCACCCGCGAAGGCCCGCCGCGCGGCCGCTTCATCGCGCCGCGGCTCGCCGAAGCCGTGAAGATCGCGCTCGAGCGCAAGGAGCAGGCGCTGCTCTTTCTCAACCGGCGCGGCTACGCGCCGCTCACGCTCTGCCGCGCCTGCGGCTTCCGCTTCTCCTGCCCGCAATGCGACGCCTGGCTGGTCGACCATCGCTTCCGCCGCCAGCTCGTTTGCCACCATTGCGGCCTCGCGACGTCGCATCCCCCGGCGTGCCCGAAATGCCAGGCGACGGAGAGCTTCGTCGCGTGTGGACCGGGTGTCGAGCGCATCGAAGAGGAAGTGGCGGCGCTGTTTCCGCAGGCGCGCGTGCTGGTGCTCTCCAGCGATCTCATCGCGACGGTCGAGCGCATGCGCGAGGAGCTCAAGGAGATCGAAGAGGGCCGCGTCGATCTCATCATCGGCACGCAACTCGTGGCCAAGGGGCATCATTTTCCAAAACTCAACCTGGTCGGCATCGTCGATGCCGATCTCGGCCTCAACAACGGCGACCCCCGCGCCGCCGAGCGCACCTTCCAGCTCCTGCATCAAGTTTCGGGCCGCGCCGGCCGCACGGAAGGCCGCGGCTACGGCTTCTTGCAGACGCACCAGCCCAACCATCCGGTGATGAAGGCGCTGATCGCCGGCGACCGTGAGGCCTTCTATGCGAGCGAGATCGCGGCGCGCGAGAGCGCCGGCTATCCGCCGTTCGGCCGCCTCGCGAGCCTGGTGATCTCGGCGGGCGAAAAGCCTTCCGCCGATGGCTACGCCCGCCGCCTCGCCGCGATCGCGCCCCTTGCCGATGCGGTGCGCGTGCTCGGCCCCGCCGAAGCGCCGCTCGCGCTAGTGCGCGGCCGCCATCGCTTCCGCCTGCTGGTGAAGTCCCCGCGCGCCTTCGACCTCTCGGCCTATTTGCGCGAATGGCTCGCCGAGGCGCCGAAGCCGAAGGGTGACCTGCGGCTCGAGGTGGATATCGATCCGATGAGTTTTTTGTGAACGGAACGATGCGCGTCGAGAAGCCGGAGGAGAAACGGAAGACCTACCGATGCCCTTGCTGCAAATTCAAGACGCTCTACGGGCGCGGGCAGGATGAGATCTGTCCCGTCTGCTTCTGGCACGATGACGGGCAGGACGAAGACGAAGCGGAAGAGGTATGGGGCGGTCCCAACAAATTGCTGAGCCTGCGCAAGGCGCGAGCCAATTACGCGACGATAGGCGCCGTCGAAGAGCACGTCATGCGATTCACTCGCAAACCCGAGGCGGACGAACTGTGATCCTCAAAGGCCGCCGACGACGATTTCAGCGTCATTCCGCCGCGCGCGCTAAGACCCACGTCTCAATGCATCAACGGCGACGGCGAGCGGCAGCACCAAAGAGAGCGGCGCATCCTGCAGCGGCAGTGCCCCGTAGCTCGCGTACCATTGCGCAACGCGGCCGTCCTTGGCATCGATCAGCAGCGCAACACCCCCGACTTCGTTGGCGACGCGGATGCAACGATCCGCTGCGCGCAGTAGCAAGGCTCCGCCGAGCCCGCGGCCCTGAACGTTCTTGTCGATGGCCAAACGCCCGAGGCGAAATACCGGGACATCGTAGCGCGCCAAGCCTTTTTTCACGATTCGTGGCGTCCGACTGTATTCGATCGACGCCGGACTGAGCGTGCAGAAGCCGAGAACGCGAGGCGGCGAGCCGGCCGGAGCAGCAACGAAGCATTTGGCTCCGCCGCTCTCGTGGTTTTGGCGGGCGTAGCGTTGCAGGTAAAGATTAAGATCGGCGTCGCCGCAGTCGAAGGCCACGCGATCGTGGTGCTTGGCGAGCGGTGCCTCCTCCCAGACCAGAGCCGTCACGGAAGAGTGAAGCCCGCCTTTGCGGCACGCACCAGCCGCCTCGGAGCCGCCGGCGGGTTCTCCAGCAGGTCGAGCACACGCAGAGAGTCACGCTCCGACAGCGTCAGCCGCTCCGCTTCGGAGATGTCGGCTTCGGCCTGCGGCAGGACGTTGCGCAGAATGTAGCCGGTGAGATCGAGCCGCTTGATAGCGGCCGCTCGGCTCAGCGTCGCTTTGTCCTTGGGCCGCAGCCGCAGCTCGATGCGCCCGCTGTCCGCGATGGCACGTGGCATGGGTTTCTCCTTTCAGGAATGACTATCATACGTATTCATTCCGTACAAGGATCGCGCTAATGCGCGCGGCTTGATGCGCCTTAAGCCCGCCGCCCATAATTCCGTCATGCCCGCGCTTGCCGCGGGCGTCGACGTCTTAGCGATTGGCAAGAAAGACGTGGATGGCCGGGACAAGCCGGCGATGACCCAGGAGCCTCTCACCGCGTCGGTGCCAGCAGCACGCAGGCCGAGGCGGAGAGGATCAGCGCGAAGCCGGTGATGTCGGACACGGTCGGGCGCTCGCCGAGCAGGATGACCGAGCTTATGACGCCGACCGCCGGCACGCTCAGCACGCCGAGCGATGCCGTCGCGGCGGAGAGCCGGCGCACGATCTCGAACCAGAGAAAATAGGCAATGCCGGAGCCGACCGCGCCGGCGAACACGAGCGCCGCAAGCGTCGTCATCCGGATCGGCCACAGATGCAGCGGACCTTCGGCCAGCGGCTGACAGATTGCGATGACGACGCAGCCGACAATGACCTGCCAGAAGGTCACCGCCATCGGATCCTCGTGCAGGTCGGCCCATTTCAGATAGATGGTGCCGGCCGCCCAGCCGACCGCAGCGCACAGGGCGAGCAGGAGGCCGAGCGGCAAACCGTTGGCGGCCACCGGCGCCATCAGCACCACCAGGCCGGCGATGCACAGCGCGAAGGCAGCGGCACGCATGCCGGAGATGCGTTCGTGCAGAAAGATGCGGGCCATCAGGGTCGCCCAGATCGGCATGCTGTAGACCAGGATGCTGACGCGCGACGTCGCCGCGTGGAGCTGCGCGAACGGCGTGAGCACGGTGAACGAGACGACGTTGAAGAAGCCCGCGATGACGACGTGAATGGGCGCGCGCCTGCCGCGCAGCGCAAAGGTACGGCGCCCGATGACCGTCAGCGTCGCGAGCGTCAGGGCGCCGAAAAACATGGTGGCGACGCGCATGCTGAACGGCGGCACCTCGTTGAGGGCGATGCGCATCACCGGCCAGGTCGTGCCCCAGCCGAGGCTCAGCACCACGAGCATGAGCCGCGCCGTGTTGTCGGATGATGCGGAGCCGCGCCTGGCCATCGGGCTTTCTCCGCGACCGCTCAGGCCGGCGCGCCGCGATAGCGCGTCAGCCGGGCGCCGACCAGCGTCATGATCACGGCGCAAATGGCGAGCGGCACGAAGGCGGTCCACGCGGCGTGAGACAGATCCCAGACCGCGCCGCAGATGACCGGGACGATCACGGCGAGCGCATAGCTGATGGTGAACATGCCGGCCGCGGTGCGATGGACATCGTTGGGCGCGCTCAATGCCGGCGGCAGCGCCAGGATCAGTACGAACGGCACCGCCGCGGCGGCGCCGAGGAACGCCGACGCCACCACGATCAGATCGCCGCGCGACAGCATGATGGTGACGAACGCGGCGAGCGCCAGCGGCCCGAACACGAGATGCGGCCACACCCGCCCGTGCACGCGGCTGGCGAGCCAGAGGAGGCCGAAGGAGGTGATGAGCTGCGCGCCGTTCAACCAGGCGAGCGACGCCGCGATGAGGTCGGTGCGCCCGAGCGTGGTCAGGTAATCGGGCAGGAAGGCGTTGGCGCCGAAGTAGGACGTGTTGGTGGCGCCGAAGCCGATGCCGAGCCACCAGATCAGCGGGTCCTTCCAGTTCGGCCACCAGCGGCTGGGAGACGCGAGCGCGCTCGCCGGCGCCTCGACGGTGCGCGGACCGAACGCCGCGAACAGAAGCGCGATGACGCCGATCAGCGCCGACCAGACCACGAGGTCGAGCCGCCAGCTCCCGCCGAGCCATGGGAGCACGAACGGAATCGTGAATGCCGGCCCGGCGGTCGCGCCCGACACCATGCCGTTGGTGTAGACCGCGGTGCCGAGCGGGACGCGCGCCGGCACCCAGGCGCGCACCAGTGCGGGCAGCGCCGGCTGCATCACGGCGATCGCAAAGCCGGTCAGCGCCGTCGCGGCGAACAGGGTGACCGCGTCGATGGCGGCGCCGCGCGCCGCAGACGCCGCGGCGGTGAGCAGCAGCCCGGCGAGCATCGTGCGGCGCACGCCGAGGCGCGCCACCAGCAGCGAGCCCGGCACCGCCGCGAGCGCGAACATCCCGAGCGGCAGGCCGATCAGCAAACCGACCTCGGTTTCCGACAGATGCAGGTCGTCATGGATCAGCGGGATGACGGGCGGAATCGCGAGGATAGCCATGCGGGCCGCGACGCCGCCGAGCCACAGGAGCGCGAGCAGTCGGAACAGCTCGGTCCGCGTCTTGTCGGGAGAGGGCAGTTGCGGCATCCGGTGTGCTCGCACGTGGCAGGAACCGCCTCATAGGCGAAACGGTCGCTGGTTGAAACAGGCGAAATGCGTTAGGCGCATGCAGCTTTGCATGAAAGACACCGCTCGGAGTCTTTAGCTGGAGATCGCCGTGTCCGGCTTGTACGAGAACTTGGCTGCTGCCTACGTGCGCGGATCGATTCCCGATGCCGCGGGCGACCGATCCGATGCGGAAACGCTGGCCCGCGGCCGCGCGGCTGGCCTCAAGCTTCAACGCTTCAAACGCACCGCGGAGCTGCCACGCGTGCGCGCCGTCCTCGGGGTGCTGCGTGGTCTCGACGCCGAACGGCTGCTAGACATCGGCACGGGCCGCGGCGTGTTTCTTTGGCCGCTGCTCGACGCTTTTCCCTCGCTCGCCGTGACGGCGGTCGAGCCTGACGCCCGCCGCCGCGGCCATCTCGAAGCGGTGCGCCGTGGCGGCATCGCTCGGCTCAACGTAGTCGGCACCGGCGCCGCCCGGCTGCCGTTCGCTGACGCCTCGTTCGATGTCGTGACCGCTCTTGAAGTGCTCGAACATCAGCACGATCCGAACCCGATGGCGCGCGAAGCAGTGCGGCTCGCGGCGCGTTTCGTCGTCGCGTCGGTGCCGTCGAAAGCCGACGACAACCCCGAGCACGTGCAGCTGTTCACCGGCGCAACGCTGCAAGCGCTTCTCGAGCGCGCTGGCGCCGCAAAAGTCCAGATCAGTCACGTGCTCAACCACATCGTCGCAGTGGCGCGGGTCGAGCCACGATGAGCGAGCTGCGCAAATATCCGCGCACGCGCCACATCCTCGGCTCGCGCCTCCAGTCGGGCGACGAGGACGTCGGCTCCGCGGCGTTCGCCGAAATCGCCGGCCGCCATCTCGTCGTTGAAGAGAAGGTCGACGGTGCCAATGCGGCGATCAGCTTCGCGTCGGATGGCCGCGTGCTGCTGCAAAGCCGCGGCCACTATCTAACGGGCGGCCCACGCGAGCGGCACTTCGACCTGTTGAAGCGATGGGCCAACAGCGTTGCGGATGCGATTCGGCTGGTGCTGAAGGATCGCTTCATCGTCTATGGCGAATGGCTCTATGCCAAGCACACGATCTTCTACGACGCGCTACCGCACTACTTTCTCGAATTCGACGTTTTCGATCGCCGCCGCGAGACGTTCCTGTCGAGCGCGGCGCGCCGCCGGCTGCTCGGCGGATTGCCGTTTCGATCGGTGCCAGTCCTGCACGAAGGCGCGATCGCTGACACTACGTCGCTGACGAGGCTCCTCGGTCGCTCAGCCTTCAAGTCGCCGGACTGGCGTGCGCACCTCGCTGGCACTGCCCGCGCGCTGGAGCAAAATCTGCCGCTCGTCGCGCAGCAGACAGACGATTCCGATCTGATGGAGGGTCTCTACATCAAGGTCGAGGAGAATGACCGCGTGATCGATCGCTTCAAGTTCGTCCGCCCCGACTTTCTGACGGCCGTGCTCGATTCGGAAAGCCATTGGCAATCGCGGCCCATCCTGCCGAACCTGCTTGCACCGGGCGTGACGATCGCGTGATCCACCCATGATGCCTTTCACCGAGCTCGTTCCCGCGACGAAAAATCCCGCGATCGATTGGCAAACGATGGCGGACGCATTCGACTGGTTTCGGCGGCTCGCCGACTGTCCGCAGGATCCGGCGTTCCACGCCGAGGGCGACGTCGGCATCCATACCCGCATGGTGGTGGAGGCCCTGATCGGCGACCCGGCCTGGCAGCGCAGCGACGCTGAAGCGCGCGCAAGCCTGTTCTGGGCGGCGCTCCTGCATGACGTCGCGAAGCCGGATTGCACCCGGCGCGGCCCCGATGGGCGGCTGACCTCGCCCGGGCATTCGCGCAGAGGCCAGATCATTGCGCGGCGCATCCTGTGGAGCATAGGGGCGCCGTTCCGACAGCGTGAGCAGATCTGCCACCTTATCACACACCACCAGGTGCCGTTCTATCTGATCGAACGCGAGCGGCCGCAACGGCGGCTGCATGCGATCAGCCTGCAGACGCGATGTGATCTGCTCACGATCCTCGCCAAAGCTGACGCGAACGGCCGCATCTGCGCTGGTCGAAGCCGCCTCATCGATAACGTCGAGCTGTTCGCCGCACTGGCCCGCGACGAGGCATGCTATGCGCAACCCAAGCATTTCGCGTCCGCGCACAGCCGCTTCCTATACTTTCGCAAAGAAGATCGCGCCGCTGACTACGAAGCCTACGATGATTGGGACGGCCACGCGACGCTGCTCAGCGGTCTGCCGGCGGCGGGCAAAAGTACCTGGCTCGCCGCCAATGCGGGCAACGCCACCGTGGTGTCCCTCGACGATCTGCGCGAGGAGCTCGACGTCGAGGCGGACGAGCCGCAAGGCGCGGTCGTCGCGGCGGCGCGTGAGCGCGCCCGTGGGGCGCTGCGAGCAACGCGTCCCCTGATCTGGAGCGCGACGAACTTGGGCCATCAGCGGCGCGCGTCGCTGATCGACCTGTGCGCGGATTACCGCGCAAAGGTCAGGATCATCTATTTCGAGACAAGCGAAGCCGAAGCGCGGCACCGCAACGCCGCACGCGATCGTCCGGTCCCGATGCGCGTGCTCGAGCGCATGCTCGACCGCTGGGAGCCACCCGACATCACCGAATGTCATGCGCTCGACGTGTGCCTCACGTGATAGAGCGGGCGTTCCCCTCTCCCACTTGGGAGGAGGTCAGCTCTGAACCCGTGGCTTCCCCCTCTCCCCCGCTTGCGGGGTGTATGGACCGGGAACATCGAGGACACCGTTCTGGGACATCGAGGACACTTGTCCGGGGATATGGACAGGGGGCCTTCGATGCCATGGCGGGAGGTTTCGGTGGATGATCAGCGGGAGGAGTTTGTGCGGCTGGCATTGATGCCGGGTGCGAACAAACGAGAGTTGTGCCGGCGTTCGGCGTCTCTCGCAGCAACGGATACAAATGGATCGAGCGGTACGTGGCCGCGGGGCGAGCGGGTCTTGCCGAACGCTCGCGTCGTCCGCACCGCAGCCCGGGGCAGACTGCGGATGCGGTCGAAGGCGAGGCTTGCGCGTTCGGGAGGACAGCAACAACGCCTGGGGCGGTCGCAAGATCGCCAAGGTTCTGGAGCGCGGCGGTGCGATGGTCGTGCCCTCGCCGAGCACGATCACGCGGATCCTGCGCCGGCACGGCAAACTCGATCAACGCGATGGCGAGCATCCCGGTCCGTATCAGCGCTTCGAGCGCGCACAGCCCAACGAGCTGTGGCAGATGGATTTCAAGGGCGAGTTTGCGATGGGGCGCGGGAACTGTCATGCGCTGACCGTGCTGGACGACCATTCGCGCTATTCGCTCGGCCTGGAGGCCTGCGCCACCCAGCAGGATCAATCCACGCGCGAGCGCCTGGTCTCGGTGCTTCGACGCTATGGCCTGCCGGACACGATGCTGACGGACAACGGCTCTCCGTGGGGCGGCACGGGCAATGCGCGCCATACGGGCTTCTCGGTGTGGCTGTTGCGGCTGGGTGTGCGGGTGACGCACGGACGACCCTATCACCCGCAGACGCAAGGCAAGGACGAGCGTTTCCATCGCACGCTCAAGGCCGAGGTCATCAACGGGCGCCACTTCGTCGACCTGCCCGAGTGCCAGCGCGCCTTCGATCGTTGGCGGCATGTCTACGATCACGAGCGGCCGCACCAGGCGATCAATCTGGCCACGCCGGGCGAGCGCTATCGGCCAAGTCGGCGATCGTTCCCCGAGAGCCTGCCGCCGATCGAATACGGACCCGACGACACGATCCGCAAAGCCAGCCAGGACGGCGACATCAGCTTCAAGGGCTACCGGGTTCGTCTCGGTCAACCATTTCGGGGCCTACCGATCGCGCTGCGGCCGACGACGACCGACGGCGTCTTTGCCATATATTTTTGCACCCACCAGATCGGCACCGTCGATCTGCGCACAGATCTGGCGTCGACCCGTGGGCTTGTGGACGCAACGGCGATGCCCACAAGCTCATCGGTCCAACAACAACAGCAAAACCAAGTCGACAGTCGGGACTAAGTGAGGCACAAAATGTGTCCTCGATGTCCCGAAACGGTGTCCTCGATGTCTCCGGCCCTTACACCCCGCAAGCGGGGGGAGAGCGCCGCATGCGTTCTTGGCTGGCGTCAGGAATTGACGAATAAGTCCGTATTTACAAAAGAATAGCGCCGTTAGTCCGGCACAACGTGCCCGATTTGTTCACCGCAGCCGCTGTGCTATGAGCCCCTGACCGGGGCATACCTACAGACCGAAATCACCCATGGCCGACCTGGCCGCCGCGCAAAACCTGCTGCACAGCGTGTTCGGCTTCGCGTCGTTCCGGCCCGGGCAGGCCGAGATCGTCGATACCATCCTCGATGGGCGCGACGTGCTCGCCGTGATGCCGACCGGCAGCGGGAAGTCGCTGTGCTACCAGCTGCCCGCGCTGATGCGCGGCGGGCTCACCGTCGTGGTCTCACCGCTGATCGCGCTGATGCGCAACCAGGTCGCGCAGTTGCGCGGCTACGGGGTTGCGGCCGCGAGCCTCAACTCGTCGAACCATTTCCAGGAGAACCAGCTCATCGTCGACCGCATCGAGCGCGGCGAGCTGCGCCTCGCGTATATCGCACCCGAGCGGCTGGCGCGGCCCGATACGATCGAGCTGCTGCGGCGCACCAAAGTGGCGTTGCTGGCGGTCGACGAGGCGCACTGCATCTCGCAATGGGGCCACGATTTCCGTCCCGAATATCTGACGCTCGGCGGGCTGCGCGGGCAGCTCGGCGGCGTGCAGATCGTGGCCTTCACGGCGACGGCCGATGCCGCGACGCGCAGCGACATCGAGGCGCGGCTCTTTGCGGCGCCGCCGCAGATCTTCGTGCACGGCTTCGACCGGCCGAACCTGCGGCTCGCCATGAGCCCGCGCACCGGATCGAAGCAGATCGCGCAATTCGTCGCCGCGCATCCGGAGCAGAGCGGCATCGTCTATTGCGGCTCGCGCAAGCGCACCGAGGAGATTGCCGAATTTTTGCGCGGCCAGGGCGTGAAGGCCTTGCCCTATCACGCCGGGATGGATGCGGCCGACCGCTCGCGCCACCAGGATGTCTTCTTGCAGGAGGACGCCACCGTGATGGTCGCGACCGTCGCGTTCGGCATGGGGATCGACAAGCCGGACGTGCGCTTCGTCTGCCATGCCAACCTGCCGAACAACATCGAGAGCTACTATCAGGAGATCGGCCGCGCCGGCCGCGACGGGCTGCCGGCCGACACGCTCACGCTCTACTCGACGAGCGATATCGCGCTGCGCCGCCGGCAGATCGAGGACAACAATGCCGCCGACGAGCAGAAGCGCATCGATCGCCTGCGGCTCAACGCGCTGGTCGCGCTGTGCGAGGCGCCGCGTTGCCGGCGCCAGACGCTGCTGGGCTATTTCGGCGAAACGGCCGAGCGCTGCGGCAATTGCGACGTGTGCGACGGCGGCGTCACGGTCATCGACGGCACCGTGCTGGCGCAGAAGGCGATGTCGGCGGTCCTGCGCACCGGCGAGCGCTTCGGCACCGAGCATCTCGTCAGCCTGCTCATCGGCCAGGAGACCGAGCAGATCGAGAAATTCAATCATCAGCGGCTGCCGACCTTCGGGGTCGGCAAGGACAAGAGCCGCAACGAATGGCGCTCGATTTTCCGCCAGCTCTATGCCGCCGGCATCCTCACGCTCGATATCCGGGAGTATGGCCGCTGGGAGGTGACCGACACCGGCCGGGCCGTGCTGCGTGGGCAGGCCAAGATCGAGCTGCGCCAGGACGTGACGACGTTCGGCAAGAAAGCGGCGCGCAAGGCCGCGGCTGCCGTCGCGCTCGGGAACTCGGAGGACGATCAGGACCTCTTCCGCGCGCTGCGCGTGCGCCGCTCCGCACTCGCCAAGGCGGAAGCGGTCCCGGCCTATGTGGTGCTGCCGGACAAGAGCCTCATCGACATGGCACGCCGCCGCCCGGGCAACCTCGGCGAGATGGCGGAGGTCTACGGCATCGGCGACGCAAAACTTGCGCGCTACGGACAGGATTTTCTCGACGTGATCCGCCAGCACCAGGAGGGCGAGTGAGCGCGCCGGGCCACAACGGCGAGCCGCAAGATTTTTGTGCGCAAAAGCGCCAACGCGGTATCAGATAACTTCCACGCGTCGTAGCCTCCCCGCCGTCGATCGAACCCCATGGAGGCGGCTTTGGCCCAACTTGCTTTCGGCACGCGCGGCTCGGCTGATCCGCACAAGGACCGGTTTGCCTACCAGCAATATGTGATCAAGCGGCCGTTCCTGTCGTTGCTGGGACGCAAGTTCTACGTCTACGCGCCCGACGGATCGCTGGTCGTGTTTCTCAAGCACCCGCTGCTGAAGCTGCGCGGGGAGTTCACGATCTACACCGACGAGACCGAGACCACGCCGCTCCTGGTCGTGCGCGCCCGCAAGGTGATCGCGATCAACATGGCGCATGACGTCTTTGATCCCAACACCGGCGAGCTGCTCGGCAGCATCCGCTCGCGCGGCCTGAAGTCGATCATCCGCGACGTCTGGGACATCCTCGACGCCAACGACCAGCCCGTCGGCCTCATCGAGGAAACCGGCTTCGCGATGTTGCGCCGCTTGATCAAGTTCTTGCCCGGCCAGCACAAGATCGAGCTGAACGGCCAACTGGCCGCGACCCTGCGGCAGAAATTTCGGTTCTTCATCAAGGAGGAGGTGCTCGACCTGTCGCCGGGCGGCGATCGGCTCGACCACCGCTTTGCGATCGCGTGCGCGCTCCTTGTCTTGATGAAGGAAGCGGCGCGCGAAGACCAATCCGATTGAGACCGTATTGCCGAGGCCATCCTGGCAATCTGTGCCGCGTGGCGGGCAGAGGGCACGCGCCCGGCGCCCGGAAAATCTGCAGTTTGTCTAATAATTGAAGCATTTTGTATCCGCCTGGGCGGCAGTCGGCGTCCGAGCCTGCCGCGCTGATCATGCGGGCGAATGAACGTTTAGTATGGATCCGCCCCGGTCGGCTCGCTCGCTGCAGTGCAATGCGGGCAGCCACGTGCTGAGCGGCGCCGCGACCTCCGCCGGCGACGTCCTCACCCGCCCCGCGGCAAGCCATCGCAGCGACCCTTGAAAGACGCGACGTCGCGCGAGATTTACGGCGGTGGGCTTCCCCGATGCGCGGCTCTTGAGGCGAAATTTCCGCATTCTTCAGGCGGAATTAATGAATGTCGGCATCAATGCACCAGGGGATGAACTCGGCTGGCACAGCCTCGTCGAGGTCAGCCAGCCGGCCGTCAAGTCGTATGCCGAAACCAACCTAAGGGAAGACTCATGAAGCATCGCATCCTTGTCTCCGCCGCCGCGGTGTCACTCCTCGGCGCGTTCACGATCGCCACAGGCGCCCACGCCGCAACGGCCGATGAGGCCAAAGCGTTCGCAGAGCGCGCCGCAGCCCACGTCAAGGAGGTCGGGGACGCCAAGGCGTTCGCCGATTTCACCAGCAAGGACGGCGGCTACGTCCAGGGCGAGCTTTACGTGTTCTGCTACGACCATGACGGCGTGAACAAGGCGCATGGCGCCAACCCGGCGTTCGTCGGCAAGAACCTGATGCACATCAAGGATCCCGATGGCAACGAGCCCAATGCGGAGATCGTGAAGACCGGCTTCGACAAGGGCGAGGGCTGGGTGAACTTCAAGTGGCCGAATCCGGCGACCAAGAAGATCCAGGACAAGTCGGCCTACGTGATCCACGTCAACGACGTCGTGTGCGGCGTCGGTTACTACAAGTAATCACCGTGAGTAACGGCGGCGGCCGCGGGCCGCCGCCCCCTCTGCCGGATAAAGATCCCGCATGCGCTCGATCAAAAAACTGTCGATCAACAATCTGCCCCTGTGGGCCAAGTGCCTGCTCGCGCCCACCGCGATGCTCGTGGCGATGATCGCCCTGGCCGGCGTCGTGTTCGTCTATCTGGCACGCCAACAGACCGCGGTCGCGACCCTCAATGACGTCGCATTCGAGGACCTGCGCCAGGCGATGGCGACGACCGAAATGGTGACCGGCTTCCAAAGCCAGCTCTATCATCTCACGTCGACGGCGGCGAACGAGACCGATAAGGCGAAGATCGACAAGATGGCGACGCAGCTCGCCTCGCAGCTCACCACGATCGAGCCGAACGTGAAGCGCGTCGCGGAACACGACGGAAACCACGAGATCGAGAAGAGCTTCGCGGAGTACGCGGGAGCCGTCCGCCAGGTGCTCGACTCGACCAAGATGGACGCTGCCTACGGCGTCATGATGATGGGGACCGCCGAGCAGGATTTCGCGAAGATCCAGCGTCTTCTGAGCGAGAGCTCGGCACGCGCGCAGCAGCAGCGCGGCGGGGCCGTGGCCAGCCTGCTCGCCGGATTTGCCAAGATGCGGCTGAGCTTCCTCATCCTGGTGTGCGCCGGCGCGGGCATCTCGATCGCCGCCGCGCTGCTGATCGCGCGGGCGATTTCCAAGCCGACCGTGCGCCTCACCCACACGATGGCGGTGCTCGCCGCCGGCGATGTGGCGACCGAGATTCCCGACCGCGACCGGCGCGACGAGATCGGCGCCATGGCGAAGGCGGTCGAGGTGTTCAAGCAGAACATGATCAAGGCGCGCGAGCTCGCGACCGAGCAGGAGGCCGAAAGCGCGGCCAAGATGCAGCGCTCCCGCTCGGTGGAAGACATGACCAAGGCCTTCGAGACGAAGGTCGGACGCCTCACCGAAACGCTCTCGGCGGCGGCGCAGGAGATGGAGGCGACCGCCCGCTCGATGTCGACGACGGCAGAGCGGACCGATCATCAGTCCGTGATCGTGGCGTCCGCGGCCGAGCAGACCTCCGTCAATGTCCAAACGGTGGCGTCGGCGACCGAGCAGCTGTTTTCCTCCATCCAGGAGATCGGCCGGCGGGCGGCGCAGTCGACGAAGATCACCGGCAAGGCGGTGGAAGACGCCAAGCGCACGGACGCATCGGTGCAGACGCTCGCCAGCGGCGCCGCGAAGATCGGCGAGGTGGTGACGCTCATTCAGAACATCGCGAGCCAGACCAATCTGCTCGCGCTCAATGCCACGATCGAGGCGGCACGCGCCGGCGAGCACGGCAAGGGCTTTGCGGTGGTGGCATCGGAAGTGAAGGCGCTCGCCACCCAGACGGGCCGGGCGACCGAGGAGATCGACGGGCAGATCACGCAGATCCAGGAAGCGACCCGGCTCGCGGTCGGTGCCATCGAGGGCATTGCGGCGACGATCGCGGAGGTCAACCAGATCGCCGCGTCGATCGCGGCGGCGGTCGAGGAGCAAGGGGCCGCGACCCAGGAGATCTCACGCAACGTGCAGGAGGCCGCGCGCGGCATGCACGAAGCCTCGAGCAGCATCGTCAGCGTCAAGCAGGCGGCCGCCGAAACCGACACGGCGGCGGGCCAAGTCCTCGGCGCGGCAGGGGAATTGTCGCAACAGGCGCATGAGCTCGCGGCCGAGGTCAATCGCTTCATCGACGGCGTGCGGGCCGCCTGAGCCGACGGCGCCGCGGCATGGATGACGTAGGGGCAGGATCGTCGCCACAAGGCTTCACGACGCTCGAGTCGGAGGAAGCTTCTTCCCGTTGCAGCCGGCTCTATTCAACCTAAAAATGTCGAACGTGGCCGTCGCAGCCAACTAAGCCTTTTTGCTCCCCCGGCCGAATGTTGCACCGCCCCCCTCTATGTGTTAGCAACCACGCGATTTTTGCGGGGCGTGGGGCCCCTCCGCACCGCCCCCCGAAATCGGAATTCCTCAAAGAATTCCAGTAGCTTGGCGCCGCGCGTGCGCGGCGCTCGAGGTACGAGACTGAAAAGCCCGAAAAGAGCAGGCGTCAACGTGGCAGGCGTAGAGCCGATCATCTCCGGAATGGCGGGCCGTTATGCGACCGCCGTGTTCGAGCTAGCGCTCGAAGGCAATGCGGTCGACGCCGTCAAAGGCGATCTCGACCGTTTCGATGCGCTGGTCAACGAGAGCGCGGATCTCGCGCGCCTCGTGCGCAGCCCGGTGTTCGGTGCCGACGAGCAAGGCAAGGCGCTCGCTGCCGTGCTCGCCAAAGCGGGCGTCGGCGGGCTCGCGGCCAAGTTCCTCATGCTGGTGACGTCGAACCGGCGGCTGTTCGCGGTCGGCAACATCATCAAGGCCTATCGCGCGCTGGTCGCACGCCACAAGGGCGAGCTGACCGCGCAGGTCACCGTCGCCGAGACGCTCTCGGATGCGCACCGTGGCGCGATCCGCGATGCGCTCAAATCGGTCACCGGCAAGGACGTGGGCCTCGACGTGAAGGTCGATCCGGCGATCATCGGCGGCCTCGTGGTCAAGCTCGGCAGCCGGATGGTCGATAGTTCCCTCCGGACCAAACTCAACTCGATCAAGCAGGCGATGAAAGAGGTCGGCTGATGGATATCCGCGCCGCAGAAATTTCCGCAATCCTCAAAGAGCAGATCAAGAACTTCGGCCAGGAGGCCGAGGTCTCCGAGGTCGGCCAGGTGCTGTCGGTCGGCGACGGCATCGCCCGCGTCTTCGGCCTGGATAATGTCCAGGCCGGCGAAATGGTCGAGTTCGAGAACGGCGTGCGCGGCATGGCGCTCAACCTCGAGACCGACAACGTCGGTATCGTGATTTTCGGTGCCGACCGCGAGATCAAGGAAGGCCAGACCGTCAAGCGCACCCGAGCGATCGTCGACGTGCCGGTCGGCAAGGGCCTGCTCGGCCGCGCGGTCGACGCGCTCGGCAACCCGATCGACGGCAAGGGGCCGATCCAGGCGACCGAGCGCAAGCGCGTCGACGTAAAGGCGCCCGGCATCATCCCGCGCAAGTCGGTGCACGAGCCGATGGCGACGGGCCTGAAGGCGGTGGACGCGCTGATCCCGATCGGCCGCGGCCAGCGCGAGCTGATCATCGGCGACCGCCAGACCGGCAAGACCGCGATCGCGCTCGACACCATCCTCAACCAGAAGCCGCTCAACGCCTCGAACGACGAGAAGATCAAGCTCTACTGCGTGTACGTGGCTGTCGGGCAGAAGCGCTCGACGGTGGCGCAGTTCGTGAAAGTGCTCGAGGAGCAGGGTGCGCTCGAATACTCGATCGTCATCGCGGCGACCGCATCCGATCCGGCACCGATGCAGTTCCTCGCGCCGTTCACCGGCTGCACCATGGGCGAGTACTTCCGCGACAACGGCATGCATGCCGTGATCGTCTATGACGACCTTTCCAAGCAGGCCGTCGCCTATCGCCAGATGTCGCTGCTGCTGCGCCGCCCGCCCGGCCGCGAGGCCTATCCGGGCGACGTGTTCTACCTGCACTCGCGCCTGCTCGAGCGCGCCGCCAAGATGAACGACGACAACAAGGCCGGTTCTCTGACGGCGCTGCCCGTGATCGAAACGCAGGCGAACGACGTCTCGGCCTACATCCCGACCAACGTCATCTCGATCACCGACGGACAGATCTTCCTGGAGACCGACCTGTTCTACCAGGGCATCCGGCCGGCCGTGAACGTCGGCCTCTCGGTGTCGCGCGTCGGCTCCGCGGCGCAGACCAAGGCGATGAAGAAGGTCGCCGGCAAGATCAAAGGCGAGCTCGCGCAGTATCGCGAGATGGCAGCCTTTGCGCAGTTCGGCTCCGATCTCGATGCGACGACGCAGCGCCTGCTCAACCGCGGCGCCCGGCTGACCGAGCTCCTGAAGCAGCCGCAGTTCTCGCCGCTGAAGATGGAGGAGCAGGTCTGCGTCATCTACGCCGGCGTCAACGGCTACCTCGATCCGATCCCGGTCAACCGGGTGCGCGCCTTCGAGGACGGCCTGCTCGGCCTGTTGCGCAACAAGAATACGGACATCCTCGAGGATGTCCGCAAGAGCAGCGATCTCAGCGACGCCACGGCCGGCAAGCTCAAGGGCGTGGTCGACGGTTTCGCCAAGACGTTTTCGTAGGGGTTGACGTCATGGCCGGGCTTGTCCCGGCCATCCACGCCTTGCGGCGTGGGAAGACGTGGATACCCGGCACATAGGCGAGCGAAGCGACGCCGTTCTCCGAACGGCTATGGCCGGGCATGACGAAGGAAGAGAAGAGAGCGGCGAGAAGCGACTGAAAAATGCCCTCCCTCAAGGACATGCGCGTGCGCATCGCCTCCACCAAGGCGACGCAGAAGATCACCAAGGCCATGCAGATGGTCGCGGCCTCGAAGCTGCGCCGCGCGCAGGCGGCCGCCGAGGTGGCGCGGCCCTATGCGGAGCACATGGACAAGGTGCTGCGCAACATCGCGGCGGCGGTCGCCGGCAGCGACGCGGGCCCGCGCCTGCTGCGCGGCACCGGGTCCGACAAGGTCCACCTGCTCCTCGTCTGCACGGCCGAGCGCGGCCTGTGCGGGCCGTTCAACTCGGCGATCGTGCGGCTGGCGCGTGAGCGGGCCAACAGGCTCACGGCCGAAGGCAAAGAGGTCAAGTTCCTCTGCGTCGGCCGCAAGGGCTATGATCAGCTCAAGCGCCAGTTCGAGCGGCAGATCATCGAGACGATCGAGCTGCGGGGTGTGCGGCAGATCGGCTTCGAGCATGCGGAAGGCATCGCGAACAAGGTCCTGGCGCTGTTCGACCGGGGGCAGTTCGATATCTGCACGCTGTTCTTCTCGCGCTTCAAGTCGGTGATCGCGCAGATCCCGACCGCCCAGCAGATCATCCCCGCCCAGGTGCCGCAGCAGGCCGAGGGCGAGGGGCGCGCCGCCTACGACTACGAGCCGGAGGAGGAGGAAATCCTCCCCGAGCTGCTGCCGCGCTATGTCGCGACGCAGGTCTTCCGCGCGCTGCTCGAGAACGCGGCGTCCGAGCAGGGCGCGCGCATGAGCGCCATGGACAACGCGACCCGCAACGCGGGCGAGATGATCCGCAAGCAGACGCTGACCTACAACCGCACGCGCCAAGCGATGATCACCAAGGAACTGATCGAGATCATCTCGGGCGCCGAGGCGCTCTGACGCCGAAAGACACGTAAAGAGGACCATCATGGCCAATCCCACCGGACACATTGCCCAGGTCATCGGCGCCGTCGTCGACGTGCAGTTCGAGGGCCACCTGCCCGCGATCCTGAACGCGCTCGAGACCACCAACGGCGGCAACCGCTTGGTGCTCGAGGTCGCCCAGCATCTCGGCGAGTCGACGGTGCGCACCATCTCGATGGACACCACCGAGGGACTGGTGCGCGGACAGCCTGTCACCGACACCGGCCAACCGATCCAGGTTCCGGTCGGCGACGAGACGCTCGGCCGCATCATCAACGTCATCGGCGAGCCGGTCGACGACGCCGGCCCGGTCAAGACCGCGCAGAAGCGCGCCATCCATCAGCCGGCGCCGAGCTTCACCGACCAGTCGACCGAGGCGGAGATCCTCGTCACCGGCATCAAGGTCGTGGACCTGCTCGCACCCTATGCCAAGGGCGGCAAGATCGGCCTGTTCGGCGGCGCCGGCGTCGGCAAGACCGTGCTGATCATGGAGCTGATCAACAACGTCGCGAGGGCGCACGGCGGCTACTCGGTGTTCGCCGGCGTCGGCGAGCGCACCCGCGAAGGCAACGACCTCTACCACGAGATGATCGACTCCGAGGTCAACAAGGACCCGAAGAAGAACAACGGCTCGGCGGCCGGCTCGAAGTGCGCGCTGGTATATGGCCAGATGAACGAGCCGCCGGGCGCCCGCGCCCGCGTCGCGCTGTCGGGCCTGACGGTCGCGGAACACTTCCGCGACCAGGGCCAGGACGTGCTGTTCTTCGTCGACAACATCTTCCGCTTCACCCAAGCGGGCTCGGAAGTGTCGGCGCTGCTGGGCCGCATCCCGTCGGCCGTGGGCTATCAGCCGACGCTTGCGACCGACATGGGCGCGCTGCAGGAGCGCATCACCACGACCACCAAGGGCTCGATCACCTCGGTGCAGGCGATCTACGTGCCGGCCGACGACCTCACCGATCCGGCCCCGGCAACCTCATTCGCCCACTTGGACGCCACCACCGTGCTGTCGCGCGACATCGCCGCCAAGGGCATCTATCCGGCAGTCGACCCGCTCGACTCGACGTCGCGCATGCTGAGTCCGCTGATCATCGGCGAAGAGCACTATCAGGTGGCACGGCAGGTGCAGCAGGTCCTGCAGCGCTACAAGTCGCTGCAGGACATCATCGCGATCCTGGGCATGGACGAGCTCTCGGAAGAGGACAAGCTCACGGTCGCGCGCGCGCGCAAGATCGAGCGCTTCCTGTCGCAGCCGTTCTTCGTCGCCCAGGTCTTCACCGGTGCCGACGGCAAGCTGGTCGACCTCGCCGACACCATCAAGGGCTTCAAGGGCCTAGTGGAAGGCAAGTACGATCACCTGCCCGAGGCCGCGTTCTACATGGTCGGCGCGATCGAGGAAGCGGTCGAGAAGGGCAAGAAGCTCGCCGCGGAAGCGGCCTGAGGCAGCGTCTCATGGCGACATTTCACTTCGATCTCGTCTCGCCGTCCAAGCTCGTCTTCTCGGGCGAGGTGGAGCAGGTCGACGTCCCGGGCCTCGAGGGCGACTTCGGCGTGCTGGCGGGCCATGCGCCCGTGGTCGCCACGCTCAAGCCCGGCATCATCACGGTGTTTGGCGACGGCGAGCCGAAGCGCTACGTGGTGCTCGGCGGCTTCGCCGAGGTGTCGCCCGAGGGCCTGACGATCCTGGCCGACTTCGGCTGGCCGTTCGACGAAGCCGATCCGGCGTTCATCGGAACGCGCATCAAGGAGCTCGAAGAGCGTCGCGACAAGCTCGAGGCCGGACAACTCGACTACAGCGAGCGCGCCCAGCTCGACCGCGCCATCGAGCGGCTCGATCATTTCCACGCGTTGAACCGCAATCTCCAGGGACAAGCGGGCACGCCCGCCGCGCACTGAAGCGATGTCGTCGACTTAGGGTGGGCGAAGGCGCGCAGCGCCGTGCCCACGTCTGGGGTTCGGTGGGCACGCTTCGCTTTGTCCACTCTACGATCTACTAAATGTAAATCGCCGCCTCATGGCCGGCCTCGTCCCGGCCTTCCACGTCTTTCTTGCCGAATCGCCAAGACGTGGACGCCCGGCACAAGGCCGGGCATGAGGATTCTATGCTGCAAACCGGGCGAACGCCTCGACGATCCGCTCGTAGGCCGCGCGTTTGAACGGCACGACCAGCGCCGGCAGGTTGCGCATCGATTCCCAGCGCCACTCGACGAACTCGGGCTTGTGCGCGCCGCCACCCGGTGTCGCGACATCGATCTCGCGATCCTCGCCCGTGAATCGCATCGCGTACCATTTCTGCGTCTGGCCGCGGTACCTGCCGTGCCACGCCTGGCCGACCAGCTCGCGCGGAATGTCGTAGTTGAGCCACTCGGCCAGCTCGCCAAGGCGCTCGACCGAGCGGATACTGGTCTCCTCGTAGAGCTCGCGCAACGCGGCCGGCCATGGATCCTCGCCCGGATCGATGCCGCCTTGCGGCATCTGCCAGGCGTGCACCATGTCGACGTGCTCGGGGCCGCTCGTCCGGCGACCGACAAATACGCGGCCGGCGCGATTGAGCACCATGGTGCCGACGCACGGGCGGTAGGGCAGGTCTTCGAAACGGGTCATGGCCGGGACAGAAAACAGATCGGCCGCCGGCGTCAAGCCGCGGGCGCCCACCTGTCGATCCTCAGCCCGACTTCGGCTTCGCAACGGCGGCGCTGATCGGCACCAGCATGAAGCCGCGCGCCTCGGCGCCCTTCGCCCATTTGGCGATGTGCTCGAGCGAAACCGGAAGCGCGCTCGCGACGCCGACCGCCATGCCGTTGTCGCGCGCCGTGCTCTCCAGCCGCGCGAGCTCGCGATCGATCTCGTTCGGCGTCGGGACCGCATCGATGACGACGTTTGCCTTGGCGAACGGCAAGTTGTTGGCGCCCGCGATCTGGCCCGCGAGGCTCCGCGGCGAGGTGCCGTCGTCGAGATACATCAGGCCGCGCTTGGCCACCTCGCGCAGCACCGGCGCAAACGAGGCGTCGCTCGCCGTGAAGCGCGAGCCCATGTAGTTCGCGACGCCGACATAGCCCTGGAAGCGGCTCATCATCCAGTGCATGCGGTCGACGTTCTGCTCCGGCGCGAGCGAGGTCAGGAGGGTCTGCGGACCGGGATCGTTGTCGGGATAGTCGAACGGCTCCATCGGCAGCTGCAACAGCAGTTCATGTCCGGCGGCGCGTGCGCGGCCGGCCACGCGCGCGACATCGTTGCCGTAAGGCGCGAACGCGAGGGTGACGGGGCCCGGCAATGTGAGCGCGTCCTCGGTCGTCTTCGTGCCGATGCCGAGGCCGCTGATCACGATGGCGATGCGCGGCATATTGGTGGTGGCGGCGGCCGACGGCACCGCCCGCGCATAGGCAACAAGCGGGCGTCCGCCGTCGAGCGACACGCGCGGTACCTGGCCGTGACGGGTCGTCTCGAGGAGCTTCGGATCGGCGAGCGCGCCGTGCTCGCCGCCGCGGTTCGGCACCAGCACCTCCTCGCGACTGCCGCTGGAACCGTTGATGATGGTAATGCTGTGCATGCCGGGGGGCGGCTCCTTGGGCGCCTCTCCCGGCTTGACCTCGGACGTCACGGGCACGGATTTCGCGTCGGCCGTCTTCATGTCGGGCTTTGCGGCTTCGGCTTTGGCCTCGTCGGGCTTGGTCCCCGGCGCCGGCGTCTTGGTGCCGGTCGCCGCCACCGCCTTGGGCTCGCCGCCGTTGGGGTCGTCGACCACCGCGGCCCATACAACGAAGACCGTAAGACACAGGCCCAGGAATCCCGCGATCCCCACCGGCAGGAGGGACGACCGCCTCGAGGATTTCTCTTTCCTGTCTTGGCCGAGCGGAGCGCTCAGGTCATCTGCCACGGCCCGCAGCCTCGCGAATCATTGCATATTCTACCACAGGGCCGCGCACCGCCGGGCGGCCGTGGTGCCGGACGGTGGTGCCGCGTTAACGGTTAACGAACGGTAAATGCCGCCAAGCCGCCCACGACCGGCGGACACGAGACGACGCAACAAGATTTGTCAGAAAGCGTCGGGGCTCAGTTCGGCACCACGGCCTTCGGATTGGCCGGGAACACCGCGTTGGTCTTGATGCCGCGCAAGAGCGACAGGGCCGTCTGCAGCGCCTTGTCGTCGGCCGAATTGGCCGGCACGTAGGACTGCGAGCCGGACTGCTCCTCGCCCTCCGCCGCCTTGAGGTGGCCGCGCAGCGAGGATTCACCCCTGATCACGGTCGACGTGGCGCTCTTCTTCACGTCCTCCGGTACGTCCTGCAGGACCTCGATGTCCGGCGTGATGCCCTGCGCCTGGATCGAGCGGCCGGAGGGCGTGTAGTAGCGCGCCGTGGTCAGGCGCAGCGCGCCGTTGCCCGAGCCGAGCGGAATAATGGTCTGCACCGAGCCCTTGCCGAACGAGCGCGTGCCCATGATGGTCGCGCGCTTCTGGTCCTGCAGCGCGCCGGCGACGATCTCGGACGCCGACGCCGATCCTCCGTTGATCAGCACAATGAGCGGCTTCCCCTTGACGAGGTCGCCGGGATGGGCATCGAAACGCTGGGTCTCTTCCTCGTCGCGGCCGCGCGTGGAGACGATCTCGCCATGCTCGAGGAAGGTGTCGCAGACCGCGATCGCCTGGTCGAGCAGGCCGCCCGGATTGTTGCGCAGATCGACGATGTAGCCCTTGAGCTTCTCGGGCGGGATTTGCGCCATGATGTCGGTGATCGCCTTCTTCAGGCCGTCGGCGGTCTGTTCGTTGAACGACGAGATGCGGATGTAGCCGATGTCGCCCTCGACATGCGCGCTCACCGGATGCACCCGGATCACGTCACGCGTGAGCGTCACCTCGATCGGCTTGTCGACGCCCTTGCGGCTGATGCGCAGCGCGATCTTGGTGTTGACCGCCCCGCGCATCTTGTCGACCGCCTGGGCAAGGGTCATCCCCTGGATCGCTTCGCCGTCGAGATGGGTGATGACGTCGCCGGCGCGAATGCCGGCGCGCGCCGCCGGCGTGTCGTCGATCGGGGCGACGACCTTGATCAAGCTGTCCTCCTGCGTGACCTCGATGCCGAGGCCGCCGAACTCGCCACGCGTCTGGACCTGCATGTCGCGGTAGCTCTTGGCGTCCATGTAGCTCGAGTGCGGATCGAGCCCGCTGATCATGCCGTTGATCGCGGATTGAATCAGCTTGGCGTCGTCGGGCTTGTCGACGTAGCGCGTGCGCACGCGCTCGAAGATGGCGCCGAACACGTTCACTTGTTGATAGCTGTCGGACGAGGCCGCGTTGGCGCTCACGCCGAGCGCCGTCAGCGGGGTCTGGATCGCGAGCAGCGTCAGCGCGGCGCCGGCCGCGCCGCCGAGCAGAACCAGAAAAGCCTTCCGCATCATCCGCGAACCTTTTCGCTGCCTGGCGTCGCCCACCACGGGCTGGGGTCGACTGGCGTCCCATCCTTACGAAACTCGATATAGAGCGCCGGCTGGCTCCCGCCCGCCGCGCCGGTTACCACCGAAGAAGACGCAACTTGCGGGCCACTCCCCATCGCGGCGACCGGCTCCCCCGTCAGCACGAACTGGCCGATATCGACCGAAATCTGCTCCATGCCGGCCAGCACCACAAGATATCCGCCGCCGGCATTGAGGATCAAGAGTTTGCCATAGGACCGATAGGGCGCCGCATAGACGACCCAGCCGTCGCAGGGCGAGGTGACCTGGGCGCCCGGCCGGGTGACGATCGATATCCCCTTCTCGGTACCACCGTCGCTGTCCAAACTGCCGAAATCGCGCGATTTCACGCCACTGACCGGGATCGGCAGCATGCCCTTGGCTGACGCAAAGGCAATCGCCGGCTCGAGGCGGCCCGGATCCTTCAGCGCCGAAAGATTGGACCGTGCCGCGTGATCGTTAGCGAGCGGAGGCGCCGCCTGTTCGAGCTTGGCGATCAAATCCTTGAGATTGGCGGCCTGGCGCGCGAGATCGGCCGCATGCTGGCGGGCCACATCGAGCTGTTGCTGGGCGTCGGCCTGCCGCTTCTGGCGCTCCCCGATCAGCAAGCTCATCCGGTTCTGCTGAACCGACAGATTCGCGCGATCGCGCGCGAGCGCATCGCGCTCGGACGCCGCCTGGGCGCGCACATGCACGAGATCGGTCAGTTGTGCGGCAAGCGACTGGACCTCGCCGCGCATCTCCGGCACCACGGCGCCGAGCAACATGGCGGCGCGCAGCGATTCGAGCGCGTCCTCGGGCTTCACCAGCATGGCGGGCGGCGGCCGGCGGCCCATGCGCTGGAGCACCGCCAGCACCTCACCGATCACGACGCGCCTGCTGTCGAGCGATTTGCGGATCCGGGCCTCGTTGTCGGTGAGCTGCTGCAACCGGACCTGGGTGGCGGAGATCTTGTCCTCATCCGCGCGGATGCCGGCCGCGCCATCGAGCAGTGCCTGATTGAGCTTGCGGCGATCCTCGCCGAGTGCCGCGATCTCGTCGCGCAGCTTCTGCTGGGCGGCGTCCGCCTTCTGCTGTTCGGCGCGAATCGCATCGAGCTCCTGGCCGCGCTGACGCACCGTATCGGGGGTGGGTTTTGGCGTCGGTGCCGCCGTTTGCGCGATCGCGGCGCCGACCGCCAGCGCCAACGCGGCTGCCGTCGCTAGCAGCATGGGCGCGCAGGCGGACAGGCGGCGGACGGCGATCATCGGGCGCAAATGGGAATGGTCCTCGTACCTCAATTTTAGACGCTTGATTAAAGGGTTTGATTGGGGCGGTTTCGCGTCTCCGCCGTGCAACTCACGCCCGATGATAGGGATGCCCGGCGAGAATGGTCACGGCGCGATAGAGCTGCTCGAGCAGCATGATTCGCACCAGCTGATGCGGCCACGTCGCGGCTCCGAAGGCAAGCGTGAGGTTGGCGCGCTGTCTGACCTCGGCGCCCAGGCCGTCGGCGCCGCCGATGCAAAAGACCGCGGCCGGCCGGCCGGCGTCGCGCCAGCCGCGCAGCCCGCCCGCGAACGCGCCGCTGTCGATATTCTCGCCCTTTTCGTCGAGCGCGACGACGACCGCACGTTCCGGGATGACGTTGGCGAGCGCGATCGATTCTTCCAGCACGCGCTTGGCAGTCTCCTGGGCGCGGCTCTCACGGATTTCGACGATCTCGATGTCGCGCAGCCCGACCGCGCGTCCGGCCTTGGCGACACGGTCGCGAAAACGTTCGGCGAGCTCGCGCTCGGGCCCGGCCTTGAGCCGGCCGATCGCGGCCACGATCAGCCGCATGTTCCTCTCACATCCGGCGCGACGTCAGCTGGCGCGCCGGGTTCCGGTGCCGCCCCCGGCCCACATCTTCTCGAGATTGTAGAAATCGCGGGCTTCGGGCCGAAAGACATGGACGATCACATCGCCCGCGTCGATCAGCACCCAGTCGCACAGCGGCATGCCCTCGACCCGAACCTGGCGGATGCCCGCCTTGTGCAAGTCTTCGCGCACGCGATCCGCGACCGAGCCGACATGGCGGTTCGACCTGCCGGAGGTCACGACCATGAAGTCAGCGATTGCGGATTTGCCACGGAGGTCGATGGTGGTGGTGTCCTCGGCCTTCATATCGTCGAGGCACGCAAGGACAAGGCGGAGCATCTCGTCGGCATCGATTTTCGCCTGAGAGACGGGTGCGGGCCTACGACGTACGCCGGCCCGAGAGATGGCAGGTGTGGACAGGGGTCCTTCCTTTCGGTTCACCGAACCCCGGGCGCCCTGCCCGGGGCCGACGCTCAACATATGTGCGACCGGTTAACAGAATCAACCAGAATCAAGTTCCGGGCCCGATCGGAATTGCCCGCACCAATTCGCCGGGCTCGTGCGCAACGGTCTGAGCCGGCACGACACCCTGAATTTGATCTGCTTCGACGGCACTTTTGTGACTGCGGTCGCGCACCGCCCGCAACGCGGTCGAGGACAATGGCGACTTGAGACCGTGCAGAAAGACCCAGGCGGGCGGCCGGCGGTCGGCGAGCGAGCCGGCCGACGATTCGGGAATACGGGCTGGCGCGAGCGCGTGTCCGGCAACCCCGGCTATCGAATAAAGGCTCGGGCCGAGGCGATCGATCACTGCCATCGGCATCAGCGAGGCGATCTCGCGCCACTTCTGCCAGCGATGAAAGCTGCGGAGGTTGTCGGCGCCCATGATCCAGACGAAGCGCACATGGGGACAGCGCGCGACCAGATAGGAAACCGTCTCATAGGTATAGCGGACGCCGAGCGCGGCCTCGAAGCCCGTGATGGCGATGCGCGGATGGCGCGTGAGCGTCGCCGCCGCCGCCATGCGCTCGGCGAGCGGCGCGAGGCCGCGCGTATCCTTGAGCGGGTTGCCGGGTGTCACCAGCCACCAGATGCGGTCGAGCTTGAGTCGCTTGAGCGCGAGCAGGCTCGCGGCGAGATGCGCGCGGTGCGGCGGGTCGAACGTTCCGCCGAACAAGCCGATACGCATGCCGGGTGCGTGCGCGGGAAGGCGGATCATACAGACAGTTCCACACGCTCAACCGTCCTGCCCCGCGAAAGCGGGGCATCCAGTTCTCTGTTTCGGCGCGGGAAAACCGCAGCATTCGACCAGGAAACACGGTGAATACTGGATTGCCGGCTTGCGCGGGCAATGACGGCGGAGGGATTGAGGCACGGCACAACGGGCATCACGGACGCGTCTGACCCGTACCAAGAATGCGATATTTGAAGGTGGTGAGCTGGTCGACGCCGACCGGCCCGCGCGCATGCAGGCGGCCGGTGGCGATGCCGATCTCGGCACCGAAGCCGAACTCGCCGCCGTCGGCGAACTGCGTCGAGGCATTGTGCAGCACGATCGCCGAGTCGACCTCGCGCATGAATGTCGCGGCAGCCGCCGGGTCGGCCGTGACGATCGCATCGGTGTGATGCGAGCCGTGCGTCTCGATATGCGCGACCGCGCCGTCGACGCCGTCAACGACCTTCACGGCAATGATGGCGTCGAGAAACTCGGTCCGCCAATCATCCTCGGTCGCCGGCTTCACGCGCTTGTCGACGGCCTGCGTGTCGCGGTCGCCGCGCACCTCGCAGCCGGCGTCGAGCAGCATCGTGACGAGCGGCGCAAGATCGGCCTTGGCGGCGGCGCGATCGACCAGCAAGGTCTCGGCAGCGCCGCATACGCCGGTGCGGCGCATCTTGGCGTTGAGCACGATGCGCTTGGCCATATCGAGGTCGGCGGCCTTGTCGACATAGACGTGACAGTTGCCGTCGAGATGCGCGAACACCGGCACACGCGCCTCCGACTGCACACGCGCGACGAGGCCCTTGCCGCCGCGCGGCACGATGACGTCGATCGACCCGTCGAGGCCCGCGAGCATGAAGCCGACCGCCGCGCGGTCGCGCGTCGGCACGAGCTGAATCGCGTCCTCGGGCAGCCCGGCCGCGCGCAAGCCGGCGGCCAGCGCCGCATGAATGGCGCGCGACGAGCGGAAGCTCTCCGAGCCGCCGCGCAGGATGACGGCGTTGCCGGCCTTGAGGCAGAGGCTACCGGCGTCGGCCGTGACGTTCGGCCGGCTCTCGTAGATGACACCGACGACGCCGAGCGGCACCCGCACCCGTTCGATGCGCATGCCGTTCGGGCGGGTCCAGGCGTCCATCACGGTCCCGACCGGGTCGGCCAGCCGGGCGACCACGCCAATTCCGTCCGCAATGGCGTCGACGCGCTTCGCATCGAGCATGAGCCGGTCGACAAAGGCCGCGGACGCGCCCCCTGCCCTTGCCTCGGCAATATCTTCGGCATTGGCGGCGAGGATTGCGGCGCTGGCGGCACGGACGGCATCCGCCATGGCCACGAGCGCGCGGTCCTTGTCGGCAGCGGCCGCGAGCGCCAAGCGGCGCGCCGCCACCTGGGCGCGGCTGCCGATATCGCGCAGCACGGACGCGATATCCCCGGAGTTTTCCACGGTCTTGAGCGGCGCCGTCATTCCCGACATCCAAGCTTCACATGGGATTCCTACCATGTCCCCATTGAAGCCGCGAGACCGCCGCAATCGCTCCGGACCCCACAAGGATCGCAAGCGAGGGCAACGTTTTTACCCAGGCAGGAGCGTACCATGCCCTGAATTGGTCATTTGCCCCGCCGACTTCCCGTGGGGACGAGATATGTGCTGGAAGGCGTGCCCGCCGAGAGCGGCCGGATGCCGGTGATTTCCCGCCTGCTGGTGCCGCCGAACGGCCAGCGGTTCGACCTCACCCGTGACGTTACCCATGACATCGGCACACCGGCTCATCGCAGGCCTGCCCGCCGGGCGAATGCCCGCTGCGCCAAACCCTGATTTGCGCGCGCTCAGCGCGCAGGCACGGGCGGTGGCGCCGTTGCCGGCACCGCGGCGAAGACCGGCTTCCAGAAGCCGGCTGACCAGCCCGCGACCAGCCAGTAAGCACCCCCAGCCGCGAGACCGGCCGCCACGATTATCCTGGGCTCGAGCAGGAAGTTGTATTGCGGCGGCATGCCGAACATCAGCCAACGCCCGACCCAGGCCGACAGACCGCCATTGGCGATGTGAAAAATCCACGAGCGGATCGCGAAGGCCTCGGAGATCACCACGCCGATCGTCGCGGGCACGATCGTGAAGACGACGCCGATGGCGAGCAGCACTGCGAGCACCGGGCCGAGGACCACCACAATGAGCAGCCAGTAGCTGTCGACGTCGGGCCGCGCGTTGGCGAGGGCGATGAAATCGCCCCAGTGCGCGATCACCAGCACCGCCGTGGCGATCAAGATCGCCAGCAGCGCGCCGAGCGGCACCAGCAGCAGACGCATCAGGAAACGGACGAACGATTGCATCGCTGCTGATCCGTCGTTTGGCTCTTTATATCTTGCGCATGATCTTTTCCGAAAATCGGTATCCACCCTGGATCAAGTCCGCGGCAGGCCTTTTCGGAATCATGCGCTAATCCGTCATCGCCATCGCGCGCAGCGCCATGCGCTCCCGTGCCGAAAGCTTCTCGGTCGCGCTCTTGAGTTGGCCGCAGGCCGCAAGAATATCCCGCCCGCGCGGCGTGCGCACCGGCGACGAATATCCGGCATTGAACACATATTCGGAGAACTTTTCGATCTGCTCCCAGTCCGCGCATTCATATTGACTACCCGGCCAGGGATTGAACGGAATGAGATTGATCTTGGCCGGAATGCCCTTGAGCAGCTTCACGAGCGCCTTGGCGTCGGCGAGCGAATCGTTCACGCCCTTGAGCATCACGTATTCGAACGTAATGCGCCGCGCATTGCTCAAGCCCGGATAGTTGCGGCACGCGTCAAGCAGCGCCGCGATCGGGTATTTGCGGTTGAGCGGCACCAGCTCGTTGCGCAGCTCGTCATTGACCGCATGCAGCGAAATCGCGAGCATCACGCCGATCTCGGCGCCGGCGCGCGCGATGTTCGGCACCACGCCCGAAGTCGACAGCGTGATCTTGCGCTTCGACATGGCGATCCCGGCGTCGTCCGCGACGATCAACAGCGCGTCGCGCACCGCCTCGAAATTGTAGAGCGGCTCGCCCATGCCCATCATCACGATGTTGGTGACGAGACGTGGGCCTTCCTGCTTCCAGTCGCCCAGCCGGTCGCGCGCCACCATCACCTGGCCGACGATCTCGCCGGCCGTGAGGTTGCGCACCAGCCGCTGCGTGCCGGTGTGGCAGAACGAGCAGGTGAGCGTGCAGCCGACCTGGCTCGATACGCAGAGAGTGCCGCGGTCGGTTTCCGGGATATAGACGCATTCGACTTCGTGCGGCTGGCGCCCGTCCTCGCCCGGCAGACGCAGCAGCCACTTGCGCGTTCCGTCGACCGAGATCTGCTCAGCCACGACCTCGGGCCGCGCCAGCGTGAACCGTTCGGCGAGCACCGCGCGCAGGTCCTTCGAGACGCTGGTCATCTGTGCGAAGTCAGTGGCGCCGCGCACGTAGAGCCAGTTCCAAATCTGCTGCGCCCGCATCCGCCGCTGCGCCTCCGGCGCGCCCACGAATCCGAGCGCCGCCGCAAGCTCGTCACGCGAAAGCCCGATCAGCGAGGGCTTGGCGGGGGCGGTATAGGTCTCCTCCGGCGTCTTCTCGACGAAGCCGGCGGGGCGCTCGCGCGCGGGCAAGCCGGAATCCAAGTCGGTGGGCAAATCCGTGGTCATGGCGCTTTATATAGGAAGCCGTGCGGCCCGCATTGCCGCATCGACGCCGTCAACCCGGGGGGCACTCCTGGTCGACCTTCTCGAGGGCCGGCGAAAGGCCCTTGAGCGAATAGACGTCGGTCGTCTCAGTGCCACGCGATGATGCCCCTTTGAGGGTCAAATCGCTGCCCTTGCGCATCGCCTCGACGAGGCGCGGTTCCTCGGCCGCGTTCTTGACCCAGGCGCCATCGCCCTGGGTGTACATCGCGTACTTTGCCCCGCTGAGCTCGATGGTCGCGTCCGAGTCCGGCTTGAACCCGTAGCCGATGATGACCGAGACCTCGTCCTTCACCTTTTCGGCCGGACGCGAGGAGACGAAAAGGTAGGTCGGATCGCGCGGGCGGTTCGGGGGCACCGTCTCGGTCTTGCCGGGCTTGGCGAGCGCAAAGCAGATCTTCTTACCGCCCGGTGCCGCCGTATAGGCGCCCCACTCGCCATAGGTTCCCAGCAGGGTCGGCTGCACGCCCCCAATAGTCGGGGCGGCCGGAGCGGCCGGAGCATGCTTCGGCTTGGGATTGGGCTTGGGTTTGGTCTGCTTGGGCTTGGGCGCAGCCTCCTGGGCGCTCGATGAGGATAGCGGAACCAAGGCTGCAACAAGCAGCGTGGCAAAAATCGAGCGTAGTAGGTGAGCCATCGGGCCTCGCAGTCGGGTCAGTCGCCCCGATTTGTCGTGAATTCTAATCAAACCCTCACAAATTGGGAACAATTTCGGCAACCCGGGGCCGTTACAGGTTACCGCAGCGGTAGTTCCTTGGGGATTCCCCCGCCGCGGACGGGCGCAGGGCGATCAGCAAGAATCGCCCCTAACATATCTGATTTTCACGCATTCGATGTGGTGCGGGTGAGGTGGGATCACCCGGAGTCGCGCCGGCCGGGCCGCGGTCCAAAAATTCTCGCAAAAAGTTTTGAACCGACTCGCACCCTCGCGACACCAATGAATGGAAGGCGGGGGAAATCGTCGTGGCGCGCGACGAACGCGGGTAGGGGCCGATGGGAGTAGTTGCGGGGGTGGCATCGCCGGACGACTTTGCGGATTTGGTCACAGCTGTCGCGACCAAACGCGACCGCTATGCGTTCGCGCGTCTATTTGATTTTTTTGCGCCCCGAATCTATGCATATTTGCTGCGCCTGCGGCTCGACCCAGGCGTTGCGGACGAGCTTACACAGGACGTCATGACGACCCTGTGGCAAAAGGCCGAACTATTCGACCGCAAAAAATCCTCCGTCGGTACCTGGTTATTCCGGATAGCGCGGAACCGGCGCATCGACGTCCTGCGGCGCGACCGCGAGGACATGGTTCCAAACGCGCGCTCGCAGGACACGCCCGATCCAGCCCCGACGCCGGACGACTCGCTCGACATCAGCCAGCGCGAGGAGAGCATCCGCGGGGCGCTGAGGCTGTTGCCGCGCGAGCAGCTCGATCTGGTCCGTCTCGCCTTTTTCGAAGGACTCTCGCATGGCGACATCGCGGCTCAGACCGGCCTGCCGCTCGGAACGGTAAAATCGCGCCTGCGGCTCGCCTTCACGCGGCTGCGCCGTGCGCTCGAGCAGGAAGGCGTGACCCAGTCCACATAAGTGGGATTCGAGGTTGGCGCATATCCTTTGCTGGCGAACCGAAGGTACCTCCCCGTGATCAAGAAGGGGGGCGGCCTTCGCCGGAATATGCGCCGAGGGTCGCAGCCATGCTATGAGGGGCTGATTTCCCTGAAAGCCCCCCGATGAAAGCCGTTCTCTGCAGCCGCTACGGCGGCCCTGACGATCTCGAGCTCCGTGACATTCCCGATCCGGTGGCTGGTCCAGGCGAGGCGCTCGTGCGCGTACGTGCGGCCGCGCTCAATTTCTTCGATACGCTGATCATCGCCGGCAAGTACCAGACAAAGCCGAGCTTTCCGTTCTCGCCCGCCGCCGAGTTCGCCGGCGAGGTCGAGAGCGTCGGGCCGGGCGTCACCACCCTGCGGCCGGGTGATCGGGTCGCCGCCAATATCGGTTACGGTGCGGCGCGCGAAAAGGTCGCGGTCGCGGCCGACCGCCTCGCCCGCGTCCCCGATGGGCTGGACCTCGAGCGCGCCGCCGGCCTGATCGTTACCTACGGGACGACGCTCTACGCCCTGCGCGAGCGCGCCCAGCTCGTCGCCGGCGAGACGCTTGCGGTCCTCGGCGCCGCAGGCGGCGTCGGCATCGCGGCAGTCGAGATCGGCAAGCTCTTGGGCGCGCGCGTGATCGCCTGCGCGTCGTCGGCCGAAAAGCTCGCTTTTGCGCAGCGCCATGGCGCCGACGCGACCGTCAACTACGCCGACGAGGACCTCAAGGATGCGCTCCGCCGCGTGACCGGCGGCACGGGACCGGACGTGATCTACGATCCCGTCGGCGGCCGCGCGACCGAGTCGGCGCTACGCGCGATCGCGTGGGGCGGCCGCTTCCTGGTGGTCGGCTTTGCGGCCGGCGACATCCCGAAGCTGCCGCTCAACTTGGTGCTGCTCAAGGGCTGCGACGTGCGTGGCGTATTCTGGGGCGCCTGGACCCAGCGCGACCGCGCCGGCGACCGCGCCAATACGGAGCAAATCCTGCAATGGTGCGCGGACGGCAAGCTCCGCGCGCACGTGCATCAGGCCTTTCCGCTCGACCAGATCGCGCAGGCTCTGCATACGCTCGCCGACCGCAAGGCCATGGGGAAGGTGATCCTGCGCGTTTGATGCAGTCGTCATGCCCGGCCCCTGTGCCGGGCATCCACGTCTTCCTTGACCGCCAAACGTGGACGGCCGGGACAAGCCGGGCCATGATGAAGCCGATTTCATCCGCCCGCGATGCGGTCCATTGCCTCGGCGAGCTTCATGTCGAGCTCGGTCACGCCGCCCGCATCATGGGTCGACAGCGTCACCTCGACGGTCTTGTAGACATTGAACCATTCAGGATGATGATCGAGCTTCTCGGCGACCAGCGCGGCGCGCGTCATGAAGCCGAACGCGGCGTTGAAGTCCGCGAACACGAATTTCTTGATGATCGCATCGCGCCCTTTTGCATCGCTCCAGCCGGAAAGCTTCGCAAGCGCCGCCTTGCGCGCCTCGGCGCCGAGTTTCTGAGCCATCTTCATACCTCGCGGTGTCTGTCCGCCGCGCTTAAGCGTTGGCGCATATTCTTGTCGGCGAAACGTCGCGCGCCCATTACGTCACGCTGGCGGACCGGCGGCAACCCCGGCCAAGCGACCAATGTGCGCTGGCGGACGCACGCGCGGCCTCCGGCCCGCTGACGGAAGCGCGGTTGCGTCGCGGTTTCGTCGCCGAGCATAATGATCCATCGTTATGCTGGGCCGCCTCCGCTGGCCCGGAGGGGACTGTCATGCGGATCCTTCGCCCCGCCGGCCGGCTGACCCGCCGGCATCTTCTCAGGGTGACGGCGGCCTCGGCCGCGTTCACCGCAATCGGCGGCGTGGCGCGGCCCTATCTCAGCCGCGCGGCCGACCGGCCGCAGGTCAGCCACGGGGTCCAATCAGGCGACGTATCGGTCGACTCGGGCATCGTCTGGGCGCGCGCCGACCGGCCATCGCGCATGCGGGTCGAGGTCGCGACCACCGACAGCTTCAAGGACCCGCGCGGGGTCTTTGTCGATGCCCTGCCCGAGCGCGATCTCACCGCCAAGGCACTGATCGAGGATTTGCCGGCCGGGCAGGACATCTTCTATCGCATTCGCTTCCAGGACATTGCCGAGCCGACCATTTTGGGTGAGCCGATGGTCGGCCGCTTCCGCACCGCGCCGGCCGACCGGCGTTCGCTCTCGTTCGCGTGGTCGGGCGACACCGCCGGCCAGGGCTGGGGCATCGACGAGGCGCGCGGCGGCATGCGCACCTATGCGGCGATGCGCGCAAACCGGCCCGACTTCTTCATCCATTCGGGCGACACGATCTACGCCGATACGCCGCTGCCGGCCGAGAAGAAGCTGCCGAACGGCGAGATCTGGAAGAACCTCGTTACCGAAGCGAAATCGAAGCCGGCCGAGACGCTCGACGAGTTTCGCGGCAACTTCAAATACAACCTCCTCGACCGCAACCTGCGCGCCTTCAACGCCGAGGTCCCGATGCTCGCGCAATGGGACGATCACGAGGTGACCAACAACTGGTGGCCGGAGGAACCGCTCACCCGCGCCGAGCATCGACGCAAGCATTATGTGGAGAAAAACGCGCTCACCCTCGCGGTGCGCGCCTCGCGCGCGTTCCATGAATACATGCCGATGCGCATCAGCATCGCGGAGCCGGGCCGCGTCTATCGCAAGATCGGCTACGGACCATTGCTCGACGTGTTCATGCTCGACATGCGCAGCTACCGCGGGCCGAACGGCGCGAACGATGAGACGACGTACGGGCCCGCGGCCTATTTCCTCGGACCGGCGCAAATCGCCTGGCTCAAGCGCGAGCTCGCGGCGTCGCGCGCGACCTGGAAGGTAATCGCGGCCGACCTGCCGCTCAGCTTGATCCGCATCTACGATCCCGACCGTCACTGGGGCAGCGAGGCGGTCGCGCAGGGCGACGGGCCGCCGCGCGGGCGCGAGCTCGAGATCGCCGACCTGCTGGCATTCATGCGGCGCGCGCGCATCCGCAACACCGTGTGGCTCACCGCCGACGTGCATTACAGCGCGGCTCATTATTACGATCCCGATAAGGCACAGTTCCAGGACTTCGAGCCGTTCTGGGAATTCGTGTCCGGCCCGATCCACGCCGGCGCCGGCACGGCGAACAAGCTCGACGATACGTTCGGCCCACAGCTGATCTTTCAGCGAGCGGCGCCGAAGGATCTCGGCGGCTCGCTCGGCGACGATCTTCAGGCGTTCGGCCATGTCGCAATCGACGGCGCGACACAAATGATGACCGTGACGCTGAAGGACTGGAACGATCGCGTGCTGTGGTCGGGAAAGATCGAGCCGAAGATGGGTTAATGAAGGTAAAAAGCCGCCTCACCAAACTCAGAAGGGCCTCTTCCCCACTCCTGTTCCCGCCGTAGCGCGCAGTTGGTGAGGAGGAAGCCACGAATTCTGAATCTGCCGACCTGCCCCGCCCTCGCAAGCGGGAGAGAGGAAGAAAAAGCCCCGCTTAATCGCTCCTTTAGGATGCCGTCTTACGATCCCGGCAGCGCTTCGCTCAGCCTGGACACCATGACCACATTCGACGCGAGCGTTCGCAGTCCACCCAGCACGCCCGCCGCCTTATGGCTCGTTCCGAGTCTTTATGCAGCGACGCTATTCGTATCCGCGCTGCTGCTGTTCGAGCTGCAACCGATGTTCGCCAAAATGGTGCTGCCCCGCCTCGGCGGGTCGCCATCGGTGTGGTCGGTCGCGATGGTCTTTTTCCAGGCTGCGCTTCTCCTCGGCTATGCCTACGCGCACCTATTGAGCCGCCTGCTGACGCCCGGCAGCGCGGCGCTCGTGCATCTCGGCGCGCTGGCCGTCGCGGGCCTGGCACTGCCGATCGGCATCGCGACCGGCTTCGAGGTGCCGCCGGAGTCCGGTATCGCATTATGGCTGATCGGCCTGTTCGCCGCCTCGATCGGCCTGCCGTTCGTCGCCCTGTCGGCGAGCGCGCCGCTACTGCAGAATTGGTTCGCGGCGAGCGGCCATCGCCAGGCGGGCAATCCGTATGTGCTCTATGCGGCATCCAACCTCGGCTCGTTCATCGCACTATTGGCCTATCCGTTCGCCATCGAGCCGCTGCTGCCCCTACGTCAACAGGCCCGATTGTGGTCGATCGGGTTCGCGGCGCTCGCGGGGCTGATCGCGCTCTGCGGGCTGCTGGTGGCACGCCGCGCCGGCAATGCCGCGCCGGCCGCGGTCGCCGACGCGCAGCCGACCGCGGCGGACCGGCTGCGCTGGATCGCACTCGCCGCGATCCCCTCGGGTCTCGTGATCGCGGTCACCTCGTTCGTGAGCGCCGACGTCGCGGCGGCGCCGTTCCTGTGGGTCATTCCGCTCGCGATCTATCTCTTGACCTTCGTGGCGATCTTCCGCGACAGGCCGTGGTTCGACCACGGCAAGACGGTCGCGCTGGCGCCGCTCGCGGTCGCGCCGATCGCCGTCACGTTGCTCGGAATCATCAAGACGCATTGGCTCGCCGCGATCGGCTTCAACCTGCTCGCCTTCACGATCCTCGCGCTCGTCTGCCATGGCGAGCTCTATCGGCGGCGGCCGGCGGCGCGGCACCTCACCGAGTTCTATCTGTTCATTTCGCTCGGCGGCGCGATCGGCGGCGCCTGCACGGGCCTGGTCGCGCCGTATGTGTTCAACGACGTCTACGAGTATCCGATCCTGCTCGCAGCCGCTTTGCTGGCGATGCCGGGAACATTCGCCGGCGGTCCACGACCGTTCCTGCGCCACGCCGGACCGGTGCTCGCAGCGGCCGTGGCCGTCGTCATCGCACGCTCCGCGATCGGCAGCGAGCTGCCGCCTGCGGCCGACATCTCCTGCAAGATTCTTTCGGTGCTGCTGGTCGCATTCATCTTCCTGCGCCGCAAGCAGCCGGCAACGGTCTTCGCGCTGGTGGTATTCGGGTTCGTGCTCACCGGCACCTGGACGCCCGGGCTCGATCGTGTCCTGACCACCCGCAGCTTCTTCGGCGTCCATCACGTGATCGACACGGCCGACGGCCGCTTTCGCGTGCTGATGCACGGCACGACGATCCACGGCGCCGAGCTCCTGCGCGCGGACGACGGGACCGCGCTGACGGGACGGCCGGAGCCGCTGACCTACTATTACGAAGGCGGCCCGATCTCCGAGACGATCGAGCGCACGCGGGCCGCGCACGGCGGCAAGCTCGACCATGTAGCAGTCGTCGGCCTCGGCGCGGGAAGTCTCGCGTGCTATCGCGGCGGCGCAGAGAACTGGGCGTACTACGAGATCGATCCGAAGGTCATACAGATCGCCCGCGATCCGCGCATGTTCACCTTCCTGTCCGCCTGCGCCCCCACAATGCCGATCGTCCTGGGCGACGCGCGCCTCACGCTCGCGGCTTCGCCGACGCGTTACGATCTGATCATCCTCGACGCCTTTTCGTCCGACACGATCCCGGTGCATCTGCTTACCGAGGAGGCGTTCGCGGTCTATCTGGCGCACCTCACGCCGCACGGCGTGCTCGTTATCCACGGCTCGAACCGGCACCTCGATCTCATTCCGGTCGTCGCCGCGGCCGCCAAGGCGGCGAACCTCGTCGCCTTCGTCAAGGAGGTGGGCAAGGGCGAACCGATGAGCGACCACTTCAAGGCGGGGTCGTCGGTGATGGCGATGGCGCGCGACACGGCCGACGTGAACGCCCTCATGACAGAGGACGGCTGGCGGCGGCTCGATCCGGTCGCCGGCGTCGGCGCCTGGACCGACGACTATTCGAACGTGCTCGGCGCATTGATCCGCCGCAAGCTGGAGCGGTGAGCGCGTTGCGATAGAGCGCGGCGCGACAGACTCAGCGGCCCTCTCCCCCGCTCGCGGGTGAGAGTTGGAGAGGGGGAAGCCGCGGGCTCAGAATATGCGGCTTCCCCCTTCCTGCCGTCACCCGCAAACGGGGAACGGGGACCGCGGGCGCCGTGCTTGCGCTCCTGCCAAACGCTCCGCTTGCCTCGCAATCATTTAACCGCCTACCCTGCCCGCGGCGGGGGCGATCATGAGCGGCGTCATTCTTCACACCGCTTTCGACATGCTGGCCTGGCTCGCGGCCGGGCTTGCGGGGCTGTGGCTCACGCGGATCGAGAAGATCACGTTTCCGGCCGTCACCACCGACTTGCCCTACATCGCGGCGGTGCTGCTCGGCGCCGGTCTCAGCGCCTACGTATTCGGTACCGCCAACATGTGGCTCTCGGGCATGCCGGGCCTCGGCCGTTCCGTCGAAGGCGCGGTCGCGGGCGGTATCGTGGCGGTCGAGATCTACAAGCGTGCGGCCGGCATCCGCACCCGCACCGGCGCGCGCTTCGCGCTGCCGTTCTGTGTCGGCGTCGCGATCGGCCGCATCGGATGCTACTTCGCGGGCGTCGACGATTTCACCTACGGGACGCCGACCGCGCTGCCGTGGGGACACGATTTCGGCGACGGGATCTTTCGCCACCCGGTGCAGCTCTATGAGGCTGCCGCCATGGCGGCTTTCGCGGTGTTCTACGCGACGGCGGTGCGGCTGCGCGATCCATTCGTGATCGAGAACGGCTTCTATCTGGCGATCGGCTTCTACGCGATCCAACGCTTCGTCTGGGAATTCCTCAAGCCGTACGGCGCCGTGATCGGTCCGTTCAATCTCTTCCATCTCCTGTCGCTTACGCTCCTCGCCTACGCGTTCCGCATGATCGTGTCGGCGCCGCAGAAGGACCCCGCGCATGACCGCGCCGTTGCGTAGATCACGCCCCTACGTCTTCTGGGGGCAGACCACCTCGCTGTGCGAAACCTGTCTCGCGCTGGTGCCGACCAAGATCGAGATCGTCGGCAACGAGGTCTGGTACGAAAAGCGCTGCGATAAGCACGGCGTGCAGTCGACCTTGGTGTCGAGCGATGCCGCCTATTGGCGGCGCTGCAAGGATTACATCAAGCCGGGCGACAAGCCGCTCGCGTTCCAGAACCGTACCGAGTTCGGCTGCCCGTACGACTGCGGGCTGTGCCCCGACCACGAGCAGCACTCGTGCCTCGCGCTGATCGAGATCAACGAGCACTGCAACCTCACCTGCCCGGTGTGCTTTGCCGATTCATCGCCGGCGCGCAGCAAGCATCTGCCACTTGCGACCATCGAAAAGATGCTCGACGCGCTGGTGGCGAGCGAGGGCGAGCCCGACCTCGTGCAGATCTCGGGTGGCGAGCCGACCATCCATCCGGAGTTTTTCGCGGTCCTCGAGGCTGCACGGGCGCGGCCGATCCGCCACGTGATGGTCAACACCAATGGCCTGCGTATCGCGCAGGAGCCGGATTTCGTGGCCCGGCTCGCCGAGCAACGGCGCGGCCTCGAGGTCTACCTGCAGTTCGATTCGCTCGAGCGCGACGCGCTGATGAACCTGCGCGGCGCCGATCTGCGCCGCGTCCGCCAGCAGGCACTGGAGAATCTCGAGCGGCACGACATCTCGACCACGCTGGTCGTCACCGTCAAGCGCGGCGTCAACGACGCCGAGATCGACGCAATCGTGCGGCATGCGCTCGAGTGGCGCTGCGTGCGCGGCGTCACGTTCCAGCCCGTGCAGGACGCCGGCCGCAACGAGAATTTCGACAAGCGCACCGACCGGCTCGTGCTCTCCGACATCCGCCGACGGATTATCGAGGATAGCGGCGTGTTCGGCGAGGATGACGTGATCCCGCTGCCGTGCAATCCCGAGACCATCTCGATCGCCTATGGGCTGCGCAACGGCAAGTCCGTCGTCCCGATCCTCTCCGCGATCCCGCGCGAAGAGCTTCTGGCGCTGGTGCCGAACGCCATCAGCTTCGAGAAATATCCGGCGCTGCGGGAAAAATTCATCGATCTCTTTTCGCTTTCGTCCGGCCCGTGCAATGCGCCGGAGCGGCTTGCCGAATTCCTCTGCTGTCTGCCGAAATTCGAGGCGCCGGCCGGCCTCGGTTACGAGAACGTCTTCCGCGTCGTGATCGTGCAGTTCATGGACCGCTTCAACTTCTGCCTCGGCGGAGTGAAACGCTCATGCATCCACTTCGTCACGCCGAATGGACAGATCATCCCGTTCGACACCTACAACCTGTTCTATCGCAATGGCCGGATCGACGAGATCCGCGCGCGGCTCAAGGCGGAGGTGACCGCATGAGTGGCTCGACCGGCGGGAAAATCTTTGTAACCGTGCTGTTCGTCCTGGTGGGGCTGCCGCCGGGACTGTGCTCGATGTTCGGGATGGCGACCGCCCTGACGACGCTATCCAATCCCTCGCACGATGCCGCCGGTTACGCGATCATGTTCGGCGTGCCGTCGCTGATCGGCCTTGCGATCTTCGGGCTCATGCTGTGGTGGCTGATCAGGACATGGCGTCGCCCTACGCCGTGAACCAGCGGAGTGATCTTCGGCCACACGACATACTCATCTGCGGCAGGCATCAGCCATTGCGCTGAAGTGCCGAGAGGAGGACCGATGTCTCAGCATTCCAAGGTCGCACCGCCGCGCCACCGCGCGAGCGTGTCATGACCATCGCGCCAGGCGATCCCCATTGGCGGCCACCGCCCGCAAGTCCGCGCAATGGCTGCCTGCAGGCACTCCTCATTCTGATCGGCGTGATCCTGCTGCTACCCGGCGTCTGTGGGGTTCTCCTCGTGAGCACCGACTGGCGGGAGGTCTCCACCGACCAGGGTGCGCTGCTAATCACCTTGGGCCTGCTGGCGCTCGGCGCCATCGGCATCGTGGTGATCTGGCTCACGGTGCGGCGGCGGCGGTGAGCCAGCCATGAGCGAATGGAGCAATCATCCGCCGTACCGACCTCCGCCCGACGGCCCTGGTTGCCTGACGGCCGTGATGATCTTAGGGGGGATCATCCTGCTGCTGCCCGGCGTCTGCGCGGCTTTGATCATCGGCTTCGATCCGCGGCGGGCGCTCGGCGATCGCACTACTCTGTCGACGTGTCTCGTCTTTTTCGCCATCGCAGCCGGCGGGGTTGCGCTGATCTGGGCGGCAGTGCGAAGGCCGCGATGAGCGGGCCGATGTCGCAGCTGACCAACACCCAGCCATCGCCGCCGTTCTCGCCGGCCACAACCTCTTGCTGAGCCTGCGCCCAGAAATACGTTAAGGCAGCCGTTACGCCGATCTGGCTATCTGGGCGGCGGCACCAGCATCAACCGAACCAGGCGCTTCGAATCCCGTGACCGACGATCCCCCGACGGGTGCTCCGCAGGCGAGCCGTCGAGGTTGCGGAGCCATCTTCGCCGCGTTGATCGGCGTTGTCCTCCTGCTTCCGGGGCTGTGCGTCATCGTCACGGCGTTCCTCACCCTGCCCGCCTTCATCATCGAGGTGCCCAAGCGCCTGCTTCATGGCGAGCCCCTCGAACCTGGATTTTGGCTGATTATGGCCGGCTGGGCCGTTTTTTGGCTCATTTGCTTGTTAGTCAGTTATGCGGGAATTCGGCTGATCCGGCGCGGACAGTCGTAAGTTTGGCTTGCAGATGTGCCGCACATGCCTATATTGCAGTGCAAAATCGGGCTGTTAGAGCCCTGATTCGCAATCCCAATCCGGAACCCTCATGTCGCTCCGCAACGTGGCGATCATCGCCCACGTCGACCATGGCAAAACCACCCTGGTCGACCGCCTGCTCCAGCAAGCCGGCACCTTCCGCGCCAACGAGCGCGTCGCCGAGCGCGCGATGGATTCGAACGACCTCGAGCGCGAGCGCGGCATCACGATCCTCGCCAAGGCGACGTCGATCCAGTGGAAGGACGTGCGCGTCAACATCGTCGACACGCCCGGCCACGCCGATTTCGGCGGCGAGGTCGAGCGCATCCTCGGCATGGTCGACGGCGCGCTGGTGCTGGTCGATGCCGCCGAGGGCCCGCTGCCGCAGACCAAGTTCGTGGTCTCCAAGGCGCTCAAGATCGGCCTCAAACCGATCGTCGTCATCAACAAGGTCGACCGCGGCGATGCACGGCCCGCGCAGGTCGCGAGCGAGGTGTTCGACCTCTTCGCGGCGCTCGACGCGACCGAGGAGCAACTCGACTTCCCGATCCTCTACGGGTCGGCCAAGCAGGGATGGATGGCGATGAGCCCCGAAGGTCCGAACGACCAGGGCATGACGCCGCTGTTCGACCTCGTGCTGCGCCACGTCGCCGAGCCCAAGGTCGAGGACGGCCCCTTCCGCATGATCGGCACGATCCTGGAGGCCAATCCCTACCTCGGCCGCGTCGTCACCGGCCGCATCACGTCGGGCTCGGTCAAACCGAACCAGCTCGCCAAGGTGCTCGACCGCAACGGCAAGCTGATCGAGCAAGGTCGCGTCTCCAAGGTGCTCGCCTTCCGCGGGCTCGAGCGCCAGCCGATCGATGAGGCCTTCGCGGGCGACATCGTGGCGATTGCGGGCCTGCCGGAGGCGACCGTGTCGCACACCATCTGCGCGCCAGAAGTGACCGATCCGCTGCCGGCGCAGCCGATCGATCCGCCGACGCTCGCGATGACGTTCCGCGTCAACGATTCGCCGCTCGCCGGCACCGAAGGCGACAAGGTCACAAGCCGCATGATCCGCGACCGGCTGTTTCGCGAGGCCGAGGGCAATGTGGCGCTGCGTGTCTCCGAGTCGACCGAGCGCGACGCCGTCGAGGTGGCGGGCCGCGGCGAGCTGCAGCTCGGGATTCTGATCGAGACGATGCGACGCGAGGGCTACGAGCTATCCGTGTCGCGGCCTAAGGTGCTGCTGCGGCGCGACGAGTCGGGCTCGCTCGAGGAGCCGATCGAGGAGGTCGTGATCGACGTCGACCAGGAGTTCTCGGGCGTCGTGGTGCAGAAGATGGCCGAGCGCAAGGCCGACATGATCGAGATGCGCCCGTCGGGCGGCGGCCGCATCCGCCTCGTGTTCTACGCGCCGACGCGCGGGCTGATCGGCTACCAGGGCGAGCTTCTGACCGACAGCCGCGGCACCGCGGTGATGAACCGGCTGTTTCATGCCTATGCGCCCTACAAGGGCGAATTGCAGGGACGCCGCAACGGCGTGCTGATCTCGACCGATGCGGGCGAGTCGGTCGCCTATGCGCTGTGGAATCTGGAGGACCGCGGCCCGATGATGATCGAGCCGGGCTGGAAGGTCTATCGCGGCATGATCGTCGGCGAGCACACCCGCGGCAACGACCTCGAGGTCAACGTGCTCAAGGGCAAGAAGCTCACGAATATCCGCACCACCGCGAAGGACGAGGCGGTGCGGCTGACGCCGCCGATCCGCATGACGCTGGAGAAGGCGCTCGCCTACATCGAAGACGACGAGCTCGTCGAGGTGACGCCGAAGTCGATCCGCTTGCGCAAGAAGATTCTCGATCCGAACGACCGCAAGAAAGAAGAGCGGCGCAAGGAAGCCGAGGCGGTGTAGGCGCCGTCATTGCGTGGCGTGCGCAGCACGCCGAAGCAATCTCGAACCACGAATTAGCCGATCGCGATTGCTTCGGCGGCCGGTGGCCGCCTCGCAATGACCGGATCCTACCTCACCGGCGTCAACACATCCGTCCCGGCACCGCGCTGGTCGGCGACGGTCCAGATGCCGTCGAGCACGCCGTTGTCCTTGACCTCGTAGATGACGAGCCCGACGGCGTTGCCGAGCTTGTAGGCAGCCGTGAAGACATTGGAGCGGCGCATGCAGATGCCGCGCGAGGTCGTCCCGCCGGTCACCCAGGCGATACGACACGTGGTAGGGCTGGTGACGACGATCTCGGCCGTTCCCGAATAGTGCGAACCGTCGAGGTTCGTTCCAGTCACGCGGTACTTGCCGCCGACCTCCTGCGCCGTCGCGACCGACGCGGCGAGCCCTGCTGCAGCCAGGATTGCAAGCCTCCAAGTCTTCACGATTGTCTCCCCATTTGATGCAACGACGCCAGCCTACCGGGTGCCTCGGTGCAGCGTCGCCAGGAAGTGTCCTACTACCGGACCCCACGCCGATTGGGAACCGGCGCTTTCCGCCAGATAGTGCCCGTCTGCACCGAACGGCGGCAGCAGTTGGTAATCGACCATGCCGCCGGCGGCGCGGAAGGCGGCCGCCATCGCGCCCGACAGGCGGGGCGCGAAATAGCTGTCGTTCGCGGTGTAGATCCATAACGTCGGGACGCGCGCGGTGCGGCCGAATTCCCCGGCGGTTGCGATCAGGCGATCGGGCGCACAGTTGTTGTCGGGCCGGTCGTAGGACCGCCCGCCCATGCCGCCAGCGAAGTTGATGATGGCAGCGACGCCGGTGGGCGCACGGCTCGCGAGCGCGAGCGCCGCCCACCCGCCGGCCGACTGACCGACCACGATCGCGCCGTCGCGGCGCACGAACGGCTGCGTCCGCATGTAGGCGAGCGCCGCCGCAATGCTTTCGGCCGCGCCGCGGCCGGCGCGCGCGAAATCCGCATCGTCGCAACCGCCCTGGTCCTCGCGATAGACGCCGCCGGTCGCGCCATGGCCGGGCCGCTCCGGTACCACGACCGCAAAGCCATGCTGCACGAACCAATGCGACAGCGTATCGAATTGGGGCAACGGCAGCAGACGCCGCCGCTCGGCGTTCTGGGTCGTGCCGTGGTTCATCACCATGAGTGGAAACGAACCGGGACCGGGTGGACGAAACAAGGTCGCGCGCATCAGCACGCCCGGTTGCGCCGACGGCAACAGCCAGAGCTGGCGGCGGAACACGCCCTGTTCGGCGCCCTGCGGCCCGGTCGTCGCCGCCGCGATGCGTGGCACGGCGGGCACACATGACAAGAAAATGATAAGCGCGCATGCCGTCACGCCGCATCCGACGCACGAAAAAGCCCTTAGCCAAGCCTGCCAGCGCACGAATTCCTCAAGCGCGACAATGGATTCACCCGCACTGTGTCTAAATAATCCACACCGAGAGGCGTGATCAACGCCCCTCTTGATGCCGGACTCGCTCATTGATCTATTCGACTCATGAGCACAATCCTCATCGAGATTCGTCCGGCGCGGGCGGCTGACGCAAAAGCGGTAGCTGACACGCATGATGAAGCTTGGCGCACCGCCTATCAGGGTATCATTCCGGGCCGCGAGCTCGAACGGCTCATTACCCGCCGCGGCGCCAACTGGTGGGATGGCGCAATTCGCAAAGGCAGCCGCATCTCGCTGCTCGCCTTCGGCGACACCGTCGCGGGGTACGCCAATTACGGCCGCAACCGCGCCCGCAGCCTGCGCTATGACGGCGAGATCTACGAGCTCTATCTGCGTCCCGAGTTCCAGGGCCTGGGCTTCGGCCGGCAGCTGTTCATGGCAGCGCGGCGCGACCTCATGTACAAGGACATGAAGAGCCTGGTCGTGTGGGCGCTGTCCGACAACGAACCCGCCGTCGAGTTCTACCGGGCACTTGGCGGCAAGGCCGTGGCGCGGTCGTCGGAAAAGTTCGGCGACAAGACCCTCGACAAGGTCGCGTTCGGCTGGAACTGAGCGCGCAATCGATCGTCCGGACCGCGCGCCTCTCGTTTCCACATTCGCGTCAATGGTCGCCAGCTCAGAGCGCCGGCGCCGCCAGGTTGCTGGCCGCGAAGGCCGCCCGCAGCGTGTTCACCAGCAGGCACGCGATCGTCATCGGGCCGACGCCGCCCGGCACCGGCGTGATCGCGCCCGCGACCGCGCACACCTCCTCGAACGCAACGTCACCGACGATGCGGGACCTGCCGTCGGCGGCCACCACCCGGTTGATGCCGATGTCGATCACGGTCGCGCCCGGCTTGATCCAGTCGCCTCGCACAAGCTCGGCCTGCCCGATCGCGGTGAACACCAGATCCTTGTCGCGGCAGAGCGCCGGCAAATCGCGCGTCTTGGAATGAGCGATGGTGACGGTCGCGCTTTCGCCGATCAGCATATGGACGAGCGGGCGGCCAACCACGTTCGAGCGGCCGATCACCACGGCATCGAGGCCGGTGAACGACGGATGCATCGTTCGGGCGAGAATGATGCAGCCCATCGGCGTGCACGGCACCATGACGGGCAGCCCGATGGCGAGCCGGCCGACATTGAGCGGATGGAAGCCGTCGACGTCCTTGGCGGGGTCAATCGCGTTGATCACCTTCTGCGCATCGATATGCGCCGGCAGCGGAAGCTGCACCAGGATGCCGTGCACGGCGTGATCGGCATTGAGGCGGGCGAGCAGCGCCAGGAGCTCGGCCTCGCCGATGTCCTCCGGCAGCCGATGATCGAACGAGCGCATGCCGGCCGCCGCGACTTCGCGCGTCTTGCTGCGCACATAAACCTCGCTCGCCGGATTGTGCCCGACCTGAACGACCGCCATGCCGGGCGTGACGCCGTGTGCGGACACAAGCCGCGCGACCTCCGCGGCGACGCGCGCGCGCAGTTTCTCGGCGATCGCCTTGCCGTTGATGATGGTGGCAGTCATGGTCGTGGCGCCTCGACGATATTGGCCAGAGTTTCCGCAAGCGCCGTACCGTGACCTGCGATCTTGAGCCGTTTGAGGCGCGCTGTTGCGCCCGCAATCAGGCTTATTTGGCGGGGCGCGATCGCCAGCGATCCGGCCACCAGCCGGACGAGCGCGGCGTTCGCTTCACCGCCGGTCGCTGCCGCGCGCACGCGCGCCTTCAGCACGGAGCGGCCGTCAGCCATCTGCTCGATACCGTCGATCGCATCGCGCCCGCCTCTCGGCGTCAGGCGCACAGTGAGCAGCGCGCCATCCCCGACAATCCGCCAGGGAACTCCGTCCGCCATCGCTCAGAAGACATTGGGATAGACGTAAAGCACGATCGAGCGCTCGAGAACGTAAATGATCAGCAGCACGATGAGCGGCGAGAGATCGAGGCCGCCAAGGTTCGGCATCAAGTTGCGGATCGGCCGGAACACCGGCTCGGTGAGGCGCCAGAGAACGTCGGTGATCATGGCCACCACGTGGTGGCGCGTGTTGATCACGTTGAAGGCAATGAGCCAGGAAACGATGACAGCGATGATGACGATCCACCAATAGGCATCGAGTAGGAAAAGGAGGACTTCAATCAGCGGCTTCATGTCGGTTCGTCCGTGCTGCGAACATCCCGGCGAAGTGGATACCGGTTCGCCGACGAGGATATGCGCCAAAGCGTAGATCTGGAGCCGTTCCGATTCCATCGGAACGGCTCCAAGCGCCGCAGACATTTAACGGGTCGCCCCAGGGCAAACAAGCGCGTCCGCCCGCGATCCTTGACAGGTCCCTACCCCGGCCCTAAATGGCAGCGTTTCCCAGGACCTTCGGCGCGACACGCCGTTGGCGGCAGGGGCCGTAGCTCAGCTGGGAGAGCGCCTCGTTCGCAATGAGGAGGTCAGGGGTTCGATCCCCCTCGGCTCCACCAGCCTTCGCCCCCCTCCGGGGGCTCCGGCTGGCAGGCCAGCCTACCCGGACACAAGCATCGCAAGGAAAACATGGGGCGAAGGCTGCCGTCATAGCTCGAAGAGCGAAGACGGGCTGAGGCCTCTCGAACCGTTCGCGCTTCCTAAAAAACCCGCGGCGCGCCAGGCGCACGCGGGCTTTTGTTTTCCCTCAGCCTCAACCCCCGCCCCGTCACCCGGTCGGCGGCGCGACCTCGTCGAGGCTCTTCTGCCGCGCTTCCGGGCCGAGGAAGTTGACCGAGACGGCGGCGATGACGAGCACGATCGCCAAGCACACGAACACCGTCGTCAGGCCCCAGCCGTTCTTGACCCAAAGGATGCCCGGGACGATGCCTGCGGTGCAGAGACGGCCGACGCCGGCGGCCCACCCGAAGCCGGATGCGCGTGCGTTGGTCGGAAACACCTCGGAGGCGAAGATCTGCATCGCATTGCCGGCGACCTGAATGAAGAACGTCAGGAAAAAGCCGGCGGCGAGGATCTGCCAATCGGCCCCCGCGTTGGCGAACACGACGGCCATGATGCCGGCACCGACGAAGGCCAGCATGGAGGTGATCTTCCGACCGAACTCGTCGAGTGTGTACATCATGCAGATGCTCGCGAACGGCACCGCAAAGTTTATCACCAGCGTGAAGGTGAGCGACTTCGTGATGGTGAAGCCCTTGTCGACCATGATGCTGGGGAGCCACGAGCCGAGCCCGATGGCGACGCCGAAGAACGCCGCGAAGCAGATCATGCCGGCGACCACGCGCACCGGGTACATCTTGAAGACCACGGCGAACGGATCGCTCTTGGTATCGCTCGCCGGGCTGGTGGTCAGCGGCTCGGTCGGGCCCGGGATGCCGAGCTTGCCGAGCACCTCGATCGCCTGGTCACCCTTGCCGTGGGTTGCGAGAAACCGCGGCGATTCCGGCAGCGAGAAGCGAAGCACCCAGACAACCAGCGCGCCGGCCCCAAAGCAGATCCACACCCCTTGCCAATGGATCGTGTCGCGGAAAGCGAGCACGAACAGCGTCGAGATCGGCCACACCAAGGCGCCCCCGAAAAAGTGGATGATCGCGAGGACGCGGCCACGGATGGCTTTGGGCGCATACTCGCCCGCATAGGCGAAGCAGAGCGGCTGCTCGGATCCCAGCCCGAGGCCGGCGATGAAGCGGCAGATGATCAGCAGCGTGATGTTCGGCATGAAGGCACCGACAATGGTGAACACGCCGAACAGGAGAAGGTTGAACTGATAGACGAAGCGGCGGCCGAACCGATCGGTGAACTGGCCCTGGGCAATGGTGCCGATGAACATGCCGATGGTGGTGGCGCTGACGATCGCGGCGGCACCGCTCGGCGTGGCAAAGCCGGACTTGATCATGTCCGGAAAGAGCGAGCCTTGCACGATGTAGTCGATGACGTCGAAGAAGTATCCCGCCGCGATGAGTGCGATGATCTTCTTGTGAAGCGGCGAGATCCTCGCCTCGTCGAGCGATTTGCCGACGAAACCCTCGATTGTCTGAGCCACGTTGTTCCTCCCCGGAAATGTCCGCGCTGTTACGCGGCTCCTATTTTGCATTCGCAGTCTGAGATTCGCTCCACCCCGCTGTCAATCGTTCCGCGTGGGATCCGCACCGGTTCGCTGCGTTGCAAACTTTCACGCCGGGAAAGAACCGTCTCGCGCTACCGGCCGGCGATGGTAAACGACCGGCGCGGGATCAGCCGCCGTCGAATTGCAGGATGTGCAGGCCCGCGTTGGAGTCGGTGACATACATCACGCCTTGCGGGTCGACGTAGCAATCCGCCGACTGGATGACTTTTGGCCGGTTGGGTCGTGGATCGAACATTTGCGCGGGATCGGGCGGCACGAAGTAGGCCACCTCGCGCGGATGAAACGCATTCTCGATGTCCCACACGCGCACGCCCGCGTTGTGGTACGCGGAGAAGATGTAGCGCGAGCTCTGCAATCCGCCCGGGCGGTTCTCCCAGAGATTATGCGGGCCGAAATTGCCGCCCTTCGCGCAATAATCCGCCTCGCTCGGAAACGGCATGGTCGAGATGCTGATCGGGTTCGCCGGCACCCGCACGTCGAAGATCCAGATGTAGCGCAGGCCGAGGCTGCAATCGGCGAAATTGGCCTCGTCCGCCATGACCAGCAGGTTGCGGTCGGGCAGCGGCAGCGGCGAGTGCGTGCCGCCGCCGAACGGCGGATCCCAGTTGCGATGACAGACGAGCTGCGGCCGGGTCGGATCCGCGACGTCGAGGATCGTCAGCCCGCCGTCCCGCCACGCGCCGTAGAACAGGTTGCCGGCGACGAGCCCGTGGTGGAGCGCGTAGCGCTTGCCCTTCGGCCAGGTCGGCGTCTCGCCGCCGCCCGACCACAGGCCGGGGAGCCACCACTTGCCCACGACGTGCGGCTTTGTCGGATTCGCCATGTCGACGACCGCCAGCACGTGATCGGCGAAGTCGGCGAAATGAACCGACACATAGGCGTAGCGCCCGCCCACATACCAGATGCGATGAGGACCAACGCCGTCGACCGGCATGAAGCCGATCTCGCGCGGCGCCTCGGGGCGCGAAATGTCGTAGACGCGCAAGCCCGACGTAAAGGCCTGACCTTTGACGAGATCGGCGGGCGAGCCCGAGAAATAGGCCTTGGCGTCCACCTGCATGGCCCACATGCTCGGCGCATTGACGCAGACCAGGAGATCGCCATGCGTCTGCAGGTGCAGCGCGCGCGTGTTCGGCGGCGCGGCAATGAAGTTGACCGCTTTCGGGTTCTTCGGATCGCGCACATCGATGACCGTGATGCCGTTGCTGAAGCCGTGGCCCACATAGGCGTAGCCGCGATGCACCATGACCTGCACGCCGTCGCCGCGGCCGCCCTGATCGCAGTGGCTGATAAAGCTGATGTTGCGGGCAGCGACGGGCTTCATTGTTTGCGCTCCTCGGAATGCGGTCACCGCGACGGCGGCGACCAGGATCGACGGCCATTGGCCGTGGGCGACTATCCTGGCTCGGTGCAATGGTGGCAAGACGCCGACAGGCGCCCGGCAGGCAATGACAGCCTGCGGATTCTTCGACGTATTTCGCGGATCTGGCGAGAGCGCGGGCGGCCCGACCCTCCTCTGGCTCCGCGGCGACGAGCATCCGCCTTCGGCTCTTCAAACTCGGCTTCCAAGGGTGATACAACTCAAGGGTAAACTCGCCATGGAGCGCAACGTGATCGGCCGCCGACAATTGCTCGGTTTCCTGCCCGCAGGTGCGTTTCTCGGCATCCTCACGTCTGCTCGAGCGCAAGGCTGGCCGCAGAGACCCGTCAGAATCCTTGTTCCGTTCGCGGCCGGAGGCAATGCGGATTTCCTGGCCCGCCTCGTTGCCGGCAGGCTCGGCAAAGCGCTTGGCCAGCCCTTCGTCGTCGAATGCCGGCCGGGCGCCTCCGGAACGTTGGCGGCCGACGCCGTCGCTCGCGCGGCGCCGGACGGCTACACGCTGTTCATGGGTTCGCCGTCCCAGATCTCGATTGCACCACTGATCAGCAAGACCGCCTACGACCCGCTTCGAGACTTCACGCCGATCAGTGTCATCGGCACGAATCCCAAGGTCTGGGCGATTTCGGGAGCGCTGCCGGTCACCACTTTCGCAGAGTTCATCGACTATGCTCGCAAGCGTCCCGACCAGCTCGCCTACGTGGATGCGGGCGTGGGCAGCATGCCTCACCTGTCGACGGCACTTGTCCTCAAGCGTGCGGGCCTGCGCATGATCCGCGTGAGCTACAAGGGAAGCGGCTCATCGACGACCGACCTCGCGGCTGGCCGCGTCGCGGTATCGTTTACAAATCTCGCTACTGTCATGCCGTTCCTCGCCGACCGCAGCGTCAAGGTGCTCGCGGTGGCCAATGAGCAACGCTCGCCGCAGATACCAACGGTGCCAACCTTTGCGGAGGCCGGCTACCCCGGTATCGTCATTTTCACGTGGAACGGCTTGATGGCCCCGGCCGGCACGCCGCGGCTGATCATCGATCGGATCGCCGTTGAGGTGGCGCGCGCCGTGAGGAATCCGATGATTGCCGAGCGCCTCATCAGCAGCGGGGTCGACCCGGTGGGCAACACGCCCGACGAATTCGCCGCCTTGATCGCATCCGACATTTCATTGTGGACGGAGGCGATCAAGACCGCGGGCCTGACCGCGAAGGACTGACGAGTCCAGGCTGCGTGCTCAGATCGCAGCTTGCCACATCGAGGATATGGCTCCCGGCACGGCTCCCACGACCGGAAAAACGCCCGCTGCTAGCAGCGCCGGGCCGGATCACAGCCAGAATGATGACGCCATCGCGGCGTCGGGCTGCGCCACCGTGCGCTCGTTCTTGCTCTCGTTCTCGACTATGGTTTGAGCCGCGAGCGCTTTCGCAACCGTACGCACGTGCGCACAGAACAGCTGCGCCGCAACCCCGAGCACACGATTCTTCAGGGTCACGATCGCGACCGGCCAGTCGGGTTGCGGCAATTCGACCGGTAACGCGGTCAGACCGAAATTCGCGGGATTGCAGCGGAGGACCGACGCAGGGAGCGCCGCGATGTGCGCCCCGCTCGCAGCCAGATTGACCCGCAGGGGGACCGAATACGTCATCAGGAACGGCTTCGGGATTACCAGCTCCCGACGGCGGAATGCCTCCGCCATGATCGCGTAGTTCCACGAGTCGGGCGGCGTGAGAATCCACGATTCATTGATCAGCTCGTCGAGCTCGACCCTTGCGCATTGCGCCCATCGGCTGGACTTCGACGCGGCGACGACCACCTCGTCATTGAAAAGCACCTCGACCTCGAAATCGCCCTCGGCGATCGGTGTCTCCCGCCACCGCGCAAGACAAATATCGATGTTGCGGTCCCGCAATTGCCCGAGCTGCGGCATCAGCGGCTGAGCATAATGCAAGCGTAGAGCGACATCGGGGTACTTTTGGGAAAATCCCTCGACGATGGGCTGAAGTATCGCGTTGGCAACAGCCTCGGTGCAGCCGATCCGCAAATCGCCGCCCGGCAAGCTGACGAGCGATTCGATGTCGTTCATCCCCTGCTTGAGCTCGTCGAGCGCAACAGCCCAGCGGCGCAACAAGGCCCGACCATAGATGTTCGGCTCGACACCCTTTGCGCTGCGATCGAGAAGGCGGACGCCGACCATCTCTTCAAGCTCGGCAATCAATGCGGAAATCGCCGGCTGCGAGCAGCCGAAATAGCGTGCCGCTTGCGAAAGGCTTCCGAGTTCCGCGACGGCGCAAAACGCATGCAGCGCCTGAAGCTTCACGCGCCGCCCGAGCTGTCTTTCCCAGTCGACCTTTCCCACCGAGTTCCCCGTAAAGGGCGAAAACTTCCATGGTTCAATCCAGACTAGGCGGGCACCCCAATCGACTCAACCGCAAAATCGCGTGACGCGCGCGGCGCGGAACACGACACGCCAACCGGCGCGTCAGCGGAGCGCGATCCGGCCGCCTTTGGCGTCGCGGCGAAGCAGCGTTCTCGCAAAGGCGCGCAACTCGTCGCAAAAGAGCTGCGCCGCAGGACTGACGATTCGATTCCTCAGTGTCACGATGGCGATCGGCCACACTTGAGCCGGCAACTCGACCGGTAATGCCGCGAGCCCCAAGTTGTCGTCGTTGAAACGCAGGATAGAGCTCGGAAAGGCCGTGATGTGCTCGCTGTCGACGACCATGCTGACGCGTAAGGGCACCGAATAGGTCAGCAGGAATGGCGTCGGCATCGCTACGCCGATACGGCGAAACGCCTCCGCGACGATCGAGTAGTTCCAGGATTCCGGCGGCGTCATGATCCATGACTGATCCGCAAGCTCGGCAAGATCGACCTTGCGCCGGTGCGCCCATCGGCTGCGCTTTGACGCCACGATCACGGTCTCGTCGTCGAGGAGGACTTCCACATTGAAGTCGCCGTCGGCGACGGGAAGCTTTCGCCAGCGCCCGAGGCAAATGTCGATATTGCGGTCGCGCAGCCGCGCCAGCTCCGGCGTGAGGGTCGCGCCGTAATCCACGCGCAGGCTGACGGTCGGATGTCGCGCCGCGAACGTTTCGATGACCGGCGGCAGGATCGCGCTCGCGGCGCCTTCCGTGCACCCGATCCGCAATTCGCCGGCCGGCGAGCCGGCCAGCGACTCGATGTCGTTCATGCCCTGCTTGAGCTCGTCGAGGGCCACGGCCCAGCGACGCAACAAGGCACGACCGTAGACGTTCGGCTCGACGCCCTTTGCGCTGCGATCGAGCAGGCGGACCCCGACCGTCTCTTCGAGATCGGCAATCAATGCGGAAATCGCCGGCTGCGAGCAGCCGAAATAGCGGGCCGCCTCCGAAAGACTCCCACGCTCCGCCACGGCACAAAGCGCATGCAGCGCTTGCAGCTTCACACGCCGCCCGAGCTGCTTTTCCCAGTCGACTTTTCCCACCGATATTTCCCCCCCGGGGGAGCGGTTTTGCGCGCCATTCAATTTATGCGGGAGAAGTCGGCGGCTCAACAGCCAAATCCGAGTGGACGGCATGGTGATCCCGGCCAGCGGCAAACCCGGGAGAAGCACCGTCAGCCCGCCGGCACAGCCTAAGCGCCGCTCGCCGCGCTCGCATAACCGGAGACTGTGGAACGGAACCGCGGGGCGTCGCGTTCCAAAACGACGGAGACCGGGGGTGGTGCTCATTGGCAACGGAGGCACGTGATGGCCGAGCGACAACCCGCATTCCAACCGCGCGTATGGTTCGTGACCGGCGCCTCGAGCGGTTTCGGTCGGGCGATCAGTGACGCCATCATCAAACAGGGCGGCCGGCTCGTGGCGACGGCGCGCGATGCTGACTCACTTCGTCCCGTCGTGGCGCAGGACGGCGAGCGGACGCTGGCATTGCCGTTGGACGTGACCGACGCGGCGGCGGCGAAGACGGCCATCGACAAGGCGATTGCCCGCTTCGGCCGGATCGACGTCGTCGTGAATAACGCCGGCTATGGTCACGTCGGCGCCATCGAGGAATGCACCGAGGAGGAGTTGCGGCACCAAGTGGACGTCGACTTCTTCGGCGTCGTGAACGTGACGCGCGCGGCACTGCCTCATATGCGCAAGCAGCGATCGGGGCATTTCGTCCAGATGTCGTCGCTCAACGGCATCGAAGGCCTGCCCGGCGGAGCCTTCTACGCGGCGAGCAAGTTCGCGGTGGAGGGCTTCTCGGAATCGCTGGCGAGCGAGGTCGCCCATCTCGGCATCAAGGTGACCATCGTGGAGCCGGCACCGTTCCGGACGCGCTTTCTCAGCAGCAAATCGGCAAAATGGTCGCGCCCGATCGACGACTACGCGGACAGCGTCGGCAAGGTTCGCGACATGCTGAAGGCGATGGACGGCAAGCAGCCCGGCGATCCTGCCCGCGCCGCGCAGGCGATCATTCAAGCCGTCGGATCGAAGAATCCACCGCTCAGGCTGCCGCTCGGCAAGATGGCGGTCGAACACATTCGAGCCGCCCTGGATGCGGAAGGCAAAGAACTCGACGCATGGGCGCACGTGAGCGCGGCCACCGACTTTCCGCAGCCATCCGCGCAGGCGCGTGCCTAGGAGTGTGTCGACGGCACAGCCTTGGCGCCGGTCGCGGCGCTCGCATCGAGCGCCAGCCACGCCTCGAGAAACGTCGTGAGCCAGGTGCGGATCGCGAGGTCGTAGACCGGGCGCTCGGCGAAATGGGCGGCGCGCTGCTTGGCGCCCGGCATCTCCATGCGGGCATGGCCGCGGGTGGTCCAGCGGCACATCATGGCGTGGGTGACCTC